>NZ_JBFTPZ010000042.1:0-70785 GCF_056398745.1 Paenibacillus sp. 01T424
GCGCATCAGGAGCAACAGGAGTATCGGGAGCGACAGGTGAAACTGGAGCAATAGGAGTCATAGGAGCGACAGGAATAACGGGAGCGACAGGTGAAACAGGAGCAACAGGAGTCATAGGAGCGACAGGAGTAACGGGAGCAACAGGTGAAACAGGAGCAACAGGAGTCATAGGAGCGACAGGAGTAACGGGAGCAACAGGAGCAACGGGAGCAACAGGAGCGACAGGAGTAACGGGAGCGACAGGTGAAACAGGAGCAACAGGATCAATAGGAGCAACGGGAGCAACAGGAGCGACGGGAGCAACAGGAGCGACAGGAGTAACGGGAGCAACAGGAGCGACAGGAGTAACGGGTGCAACAGGAGCAACAGGTGAAGGCTTGTCAGCGTATGGTTATGTATTCAATACAGGTAGCCAGTCAGTAGCGGTAGAAACGGATATTATTTTCGATAGCAATGGTAATCTAAATAACATCACCCATACACCGAATACATCACAAATTATGATAAATAACGCTGGAGACTATGCCGTTTATTATATTGTAACTGCAGTAGAAAGTAATCAATTTACCTTATATCAGAATGGTGCCCCTGTTGGCGGAAGCGTGTATGGCTCGGGTGCCGGTACTCAACCTAATCCAGGCATGATTATTATTACTGCTGCCGCTAGTGATGTACTAACTTTAAGAAATCATTCCAGCGCCTCTAGCGTTACTTTACAAACCAATGCTGGGGGGTCTCAAATCAATTCAAATGCTTCCATTCTTATTATGAAAATAAGCTCTTAGGATCACTTTCAAAATTGTGAAAAGATAAGTTCAATATAATTTACAGAACCATCCAGATGGAATTGTATGCAATTTAATGTGATTAGGCTAGTGCTGATTCGCCCTTAGACTGCACCAATTAAAAAAATCACGTCCATTGGGCGTGATTTTTTTTATATGTTGGAATGCCCAATGAGCGAACCACAGCGTTAGATGAGATGAATCTCTTTAGTGCTCAATTTCTAAGAATTGTTATATAAAAATACAAGTTTTTAATCTGCTGGTTCAGTTTTTGGGTGTGATAAAATGAAAGGTGCGCTTAATCGGCTCAAAAACGATATGAGGAGTGAATGATACACAAATGATGCAATATAGGAGAAAATGGCTCCCAAATACGTTGAAATATAGACTGTTTATCGCGTATATCACACTACTGATGCTTCCTTTGTGCATCGCAATTTATTATCTTTTCCAGCATTTTGAAACGATTCGGCAGAATGATATGATCGACCGCATGTCTGAGCGTATGCAGCAGGTTTATATATCCTTGACGGATATGATGGCATTTTCATACAAAGCAAATACCATGCTGAGTCAGGATGAAAGCCTGATCCAGATTATGCACGCTCCTGATAAATATGATCCTTTTGTACGAAAGAAAATAATAGAAAGCAAAATGTTCGGAATCAACAACAGCTTTTTCTTCCATCAGACGGAGCTGTATTTTCGTTTTATCGACCGTAATGGCAATGTATACACCTCCTATGCTCCCAATGACCAGTTGACAAACGAACGGAAAGAATTACAGGAGTGGCAAAATAAGCTGCAAATCGGCTTGCGTCCTTACCGATGGGTGGCGAACGACTGGAATGATGTAAGAGGAAGTCAAGGAAGTAAGCTACTAAGTCTGTATACGATGCTGGACGACGAGCTGCGGGGAAATTATGGATTAGCACGTATCAGCATCAACATTCAGGAGTGGTTCAACAATACGCTAAAAGATAATCCGGTCAATCAGGATCTAACCATTTTTACCGGGCAAGAAGAAATCATTTTACAAAATAAGGAATCCGCTTTCAGTGTGGACAGCATGAAAAGGATCATTTCTTCACATGCAAAAAATGGACATTACAAAGATGAACGCGCTTTGTCACTAGTCAATTACAGTTATGTGGAGGAGCTGGATTGGTATGTCGTTAGTCAAATGCCCTTAAGTGAGCTTCAGCGTGAAGTCAAGCAATTAAGACTGATGATCTATATGTTTCTCATTATTCTGGTAATCGTTTTCATCACGGTAACCTTCTTTTTGGCGTCTCGAATAACGAAGCCGTTGTATGTTTTGAAACGAAGCATGGAAGAGGCGTCGGACAAGAAGCTGAATGTTAAAATATCGATCAACCAAGGTGCAACAGATGAAATTCGTTCGCTAAGCGATAGCTTTAACCGAATGATTGATGATGTTGTTCTGCTAATTGCTAAGTTGAAACAGGAAGAACGGCAAAAGCAGGTAGTCCGTTTTCAAATGCTGCTCTACCAAATGAACCCGCATTTTCTCTTGAATACGTTGAACACTGTCAAATGGATTGCAAGAAAAGAGAAACAGGACGCCATTGCGGGTATTTGTACTTCTTTAGGCTTAATATTGGAGGCTAGTCTGAATTCCGATATTGAGCTGATTCCACTTAAAGAAGAGATCACTTTGCTGCGATCCTATGAATCCATACAGGCGTTTCGATTTAGAGAACAGTTTACAATCGAATATGAAACAGAGGAATCGGTACAGTATGCGCTTGTTCCAAAATTTAGTTTGCAGCCTCTGACAGAAAACTCTATCGCCCACGGCTTTAATATGTCTGAAGGTCGTGGCACCATATGGGTCAGGGCGCGAGCGGAGGGGAGCGAGCTTGTTCTTGAGGTGGAAGATAACGGAATTGGCATGGAAGAGGCAGCCCACAATAAGGGGAGACGCAGCGGACACGGGATTGGACTGAGCAATTTAAGAGAAAGGCTGGAGCTGCTCTTTAAACGTGAGGGTGTGATTGAACTTATATCGGGCGCGGAAGGAACCCTCGTTCGAATACGTATGCCATTATTGATTGCAGCGCCTTATTCACAGAAAGGAGATGACGGACATGTGGACGATTTTATTGGTGGAAGATGAAGTGTTTGTTCGTGAAGCCGTCAGAGAAATTTTGGACTGGGAAAGCCATGGTTTTTGTGTTGTCGGCGAAGCAGGCAACGGCAATGAGGCGCTTTCGGCTATTGTGGATTTGAAGCCGGATGTCGTCATCGCCGATATAGTTATGCCTGGCATGGACGGAATTGAATTGCTGAAGGAAACACGGAAAGCTGGTATACGCAGCCGCTTTATTATGCTGACGGCTATGAACCAGTTCGATTATGCACGGGATGCGCTTCAATACGGAGCTTCCAACTATTTGCTGAAACTATCCTTAAATGATGATGTTTTGCTGGAAAGTTTGGCACGAATCAAGCAGGAATTGCTTGCAGAGCTTAAAGGGGCTGGAGAGGCGCTTTTTCCTTATTATCACCGCACGTGGGCGGTTATTTTGGGAATAGGAGTATCGGCTCAGGCAGATGCAGCGGAGCTTGTCTTGGCGGTGGAGAAATTCAGCAGTCTGAGATTAGAGATTGTAGTCACTCTAAACGGTGCCGCACCTGCTCGCATGGATCAAGTTGGGATCCGGCCGGAAAAATATCTGCTTGTCCAAACCTTCCATGATGCGGGTCAGACCACTTTCTTTTGCTGGAGCTTTCAGAAGAAGTCAGAATCGGTCAGCCAGATCCCGTCCCAGCGGATGATTGAAACAACGACTATTAGCAACTTGTCCCGTTTGTCCGATGATTGGCTGCATGCGCTGAATCAATTAAACGGCAATTGGTACGGTCGTGATACTGTTCCGATAGGGGAGAAACACGTGATGGTGCCAATCGAGGAGCTGGAGGCTGAGTTGATTCGCTGCTTTGAAGAGAGGAATGAACCAAAATGCACGGAGGCAGCAACGCTGATCTGGTCGTGCATGAAAGACTCGTCATTTTCTCATGTGGAAGTGAAAAAACGAGCAGCCCATCTGCTTCATGTTGTGACGATGCTGGCAGGACGAAAATCGGAGGATCGGACAGACATCTACTCTGCCGTAAGCCATGAATCGCTGCTTGCGCTTATGCTGCAAGCAATACGGGAGCTTATTAGGCAGAAGCAGGAGGAGCATATAAGCTATACAGACCATCCAGAGGTAAACCGGGTGATTCAATATATGCTGGAGCATTACAGGGAGAACATTAAAGTTACGGATTTGGCTAGTCTGGTAGCGATCAATGTAGACTATTTGAGTACCGTATTCGGCAAAAAAACGGGATTGACGCCAATCGCCTATTTGCGAAACATTCGTATTGAACAATCCAAACGTCTGCTGCTGCATTCCAAGCTCAGTGTAGAAGAGATTGCGAGCCAGACGGGCTTCACTGACGATGCGTACTTCATCAAAGTGTTCAAGCGCTTGGTTGGACAAACCCCCAGCTCCTTTAGGAAAGAGAACAATATATAAGTTTTATACAGCCAATCCGCAAGTTTCGTCTCTTATAGACCCAAGAGCGAGTTGATATAGTTGGGATGTATTAAACATCCGATTAGGGAGGTTACAAGAAAGATGAGAAACAGAAAGAGATTGGTTGCAGGCTTGACTTCGATTGTGGCGGTGTCTCTGATGCTTGCTGGCTGTGGCGGAAACGGTAACAGCAATGGGGGAGTAGATGGACCAACGACATCCGCAAGCGCCGAGCCCACTGCAACTGCAAGTGCAGATCCGGTCAAACTGACGATGTGGGGAGCTGTGCCGGCCGAGAACGGACCCCAAGAGGTTGTCGACAACTGGAACAAAGAAAATTCGGATATTCAGGTGGAGTATGTACGGTTCGTCAATGATGAAGCCGGCAATCTGAAGCTGGATACGGCACTCATGTCCGGCCAACCCGTAGACATGTACGTAAACTATGATTACAGCCTTTACGAGAAGCGTATAAAAGCAGGAAACGCGCTTGATATAAGCAGTTTCACTGACTATGATGTGAACGAAAAAATGGGTGAAGGTGCTGCCTTTTGGAAGGTGGACGATAAGTATTATGGCGTTCCTACCCAGAAAGGCTTATCCTTTGTCTGGTTGAACAAGGACATGCTCGATGCCAAGGGACTGCCTGTTCCTACGGAATGGGGACTGGACGAGTTCAGGGATTATGCCGCCAAGCTGAAGGATGATAAGGTTTGGGGATTGGCGCAAAGCGATTATTACTTCAATGTGCCTATCAACGGTTCCATGCTGAAGCAAAGCTTGCAGCTGACGAATCCGGACGGTACTTCAGCTTTCGACAATCCGTTGACGGTCAAAGCACTTCAGGTTTATTCGGACATGATGTTTACGGATAAAAGCTTGATGCCTCATACGGAGCAGATTACTTCAAAGCCCGCTTTGGACCAGATGTTTGTGAAGGGAGAAAGCGCAATGCTATTTTCCACGAACCAGATTTTCCGTACGACTAACAACGTGGCAGAGTTCCCAAGGTCGTTCAAGGTGGCTGCGGCGCCGGCTCCCAAGGTTAACATGGATCAGGCCGATTACATTAACGCTGGCGGCTTAGGAGACGTGGTTGCTATCAATCCCCGCACCAAGCATCCGGAAGCCACCTGGAAATTTATCAAGTGGTATGCGGACGGTGGCATGCTGCCGATGGCGGCAGGCGGAAGAGTACCTTCATCCAAGGACTTCCCAGTCGATGAGGCTGTTGCCCTTATGTTCAAAGGTGTGGAGGACACCTATGACCTTGATTCGATTAAGCGGGTCATGTTCGGGAGCCTTCCACTTGGTCTGAGCCGTCTGGACCGGAAGTCAGGCAGCGAGCAGCAGGCAATTTATGACAACGTGTTTTCCCAAAAGCTGACTCCTGAGGAAGGCGCGAAGGAATTAGCGCGGGTGCATAACGGTAATTTGCAAGCATCATCTAAATAAAGTCGTCAGGCTAAGGGGGAGCGAACCTTTAACGCCGCATCCCCTTAGCCGCAAGCTGCTGGATACTGCAAGCTACATTATAAATAGAGAAAGGCGGTGACCGATCGTGAGTTGGATGAAGCGACAGAGGCTGATTGGTTATGTATTCATTGCTCCCAATCTAATCGGAATGATGGTGTTTATGCTCGTTCCAGCTCTGTTCTCCTTTTATTTAATGTTTACAGATTGGGTATTCGCTAGCGGGCAAACCCCGCGTTTTATCGGATTGGATAATTTTAGAATGATGGTGAGAGATGATTTATTTGCTGTATCAGTCAGAAATACCTTGCTGTTGTTGGTCCCTGTACCGATTTCGATTATGCTCGGATTTCTAATTGCTGTCATACTCAACAACCGGACATATTTCCAGAAAACGCTGCGTGCGTTCTTTTTCGCTCCGTACTTTACCAGCGGCATCGCTATTGCCTTTGTATGGATGGTGCTATTTCAGCCTTCCAACGGTCCAATAAACGCATTCCTGCGATCAGTTGGTATTTCTGAGCCTCCCCTATGGTTTGCTTCCCCGGATACAGCGATGTATGCGGTGCTGATCATGGTGACCGCAGGCGGAATCGRATACAACATGATTATTTATTTGGCCGCGCTGCAGGAATTGTCCTCAGAGCAGCTGGAAGCGGCAAGGATGGACGGAGCGACGTTTGGGCAGCTGCTGCGTCTGATTATATTTCCTTTGGTTAGTCCTACCACCTTTTTTCTGATGATTACCGGCTTCATCGGCTCCATCAAGGGCTTTGGCATGATTTATGCCATCACACAGGGAGGCCCTGCCAATAGTACGACGGTTTTCTCTATTTTCGCCTATAAGAAAGCGTTCAGCTTTTATGAAATGGGGTACGCGTCAGCCGTCTCGTGGACCATGTTCCTGATCATCCTTTGCATCTCGCTTATTCAGTGGGCGGGCCAGAAAAAGTGGGTTCATTACTAACGGAGGGGGAAGACGCACAATGGAAATAAGAAATAACAGAATAATCAGAAAACGAATAATCAAGAGCTTTAATACGATCTTCATGGCACTAGCGAGTCTACTGCTGTTGTCGCCAATGATCTGGATGATCAGCACCTCGTTCAAGATGCCGAAGGACGTTTTCACTTTTCCAATTCAGTGGATTCCACTTGATCCTGTATGGACCAACCACTTTAAAGTCTGGATGACTGGCGACGGGTTTGCTCTATTTTATTTAAACTCTTTGAAAATATCGATCATTTTAATGATTGGAGCTCCATTGCTCGCCGCATTTGCCGCATATGGCTTCAGCCGCATTCCCTTCAAGGGAAGGGATGCCATCTTTATGCTTTATCTGTGTTTGATGATGATTCCGCAGCAAGTACTGTTTGTCCCAAAATTTATCATGTTTGATTGGATGAATATTTATAACACCCATTGGGCGCTCATTCTTCCGGGCTTGTTTACTGTATTCGGCGTCTTCATGATCAGGCAATTTTTTATGAGCATTCCCCATGAAATATCTGAAGCGGCTTTCATTGATGGAGCCGGCCATTTCCGGATTTTCTTTCAATTGTTTCTACCGCTTTCCAAACCGGTTCTGGCAACCTTCGCTATCATTGATTTTACATGGACGTGGAACGATTATGAAAACGCTTTGATTTTTTTGCTGGACAAAAGATTGTTTACGGTGCCGCTTGGTATGCAGAATTTCATGCTGGAATCGGGAGTGGACTATAACATGATGATGGCTGCCGCGACAGCAGGTGTCGTACCGCTGCTTATCGTCTTCTTTATTGGCCAGAAGTATATTATTCAAGGGTTCTCCAGTTCTGCGGTCAAAGGATAAACGATTATTATAGCAAGCAAAAAGTTATGTGTGAAACGAGCAATGATGATTGTAGTCAGTGTTCTGATGGTGATTTGCTCCGGCAATACAAATGTTCATGCCGGAGCAACAGGTGATGAGATTAGTTCAAAACATGAAAATGAAAGCGCTTTACCGAGAGCTGCGACTGATCTGTTTGATGGAACGCAATCATTCATTCTAGGAGGTGCGAAATGAATATTAGCAGAAAGGCAATTCGTATATGGTTCGTCATGTTATCCGTATTATTGGTATCCGGAGGACTTATTCCGCCAGGTGGGATATCGGCGTCCGCAAATACGCCGGATGTGATATATGCGGAACTAGGAAACGATCCTATTTTTAATGGATTGACGGTGCTGCCTGGGGATAATTCTACGTCCCCGCAAGCGGCGGTGAAAGGCGGTAAGCAAAGTTGGGGGACGAACAAAAGCGGAGGAGTTCAGTTTATGTATTTGAATGCGGCTCCTGGCTTTTTCGTCGAAGGGCAGAGCCGGATTGAGGTTTCTGTCGATTATTACGACGGCGGAACCGGCAAATTTAATCTGATGTATTTAAAGCAAGGCGGGTGGCAGGAAGAGAAATATGTACAGCTTACCGGAAGCAACACTTGGAAGACGCATCGATTTTACGTTTCCGATGGCGTACTAATTACGAAAATGCGTCTGGGCCTGTACGGACCCAAGATGGGGAGCAGCCAAGAGGATGTCTTCTTTAAATCAGTGACTGTATCCAAATTGCCGGATTACAGCATGGCAAGCTCGGTGCAGGCAGTTTTGAAAAGCAACAGGACCTATGAGGGCATTAAAGTGCGGCTAGGCGGTAATGAAAAGTACGCTGAGCCGATAGTCTCCTATGGTTCCAAGGAGGGGTGGTCTACGCAAATCAGCAATAATTACGCCTATATGTTCTTTGATCTCGATAGTTCATATGGAAGCGGGAAAAATCAAAAAGTCGCAGTCGACTATTTCGATCGCGGCACAGGCAAATTTAATTTGCGTTTCTCCGCGGCAAATAGCAGTACTGATTCGGATATGGTGCAACTGACGGGGACAAATGAGTGGAAAACACATGTTTTTCAGCCAGTGGACGCCGACTATACGACAATTCGATTGGCAGGGATCGGGGAAGATGTCGTCATCGGCTCCATTAAGGTTTCGAAAGCTGACGATCCGGAGCAAGGTCATGAGGTTGTTACGGCGACATTAGGTGCGAATCCCGTATTCAGCGGCTTGCATATGTTTCCAGGAGATCCGCAATTGCGCGACCAGAGCGGCAAGGCCGAAGTCATAGGAGGCAAGGACAGCTGGCGCACGGATAAAAGCAATTCCCGCAGCTTTCTTTATATGGAAGTGACCGATGAGGAATTCGTCTCTAGAGGAGATCATCGCGTCGAAGTGACGGTTGAATATTTTGACGGACCTGTTGGGAAGTTCGCCTTGTCCTACCTGAATGATACCGGCTGGCGTGATATGAAGCATATCCGACTGACGGGTACGAACAGTTGGAAAAAGGAGCGGTTTATCGTGCTTCAGGCGGACTTGAAGCGAGTCATGCGTCTGGGCGTTTGGTCGGGCGAAATGGGCACCAGTGAGACGGACGTTTATTTCAGAGAGGTTTCAATCCGGCCTTTGGATAACTACAGCGACGCGCAGTCAGTGAAAGCTCAGTTAAATAGCGACTGGAAGTACGAGGGAATTAATGTGTTCCCGGGAGACAATGCCAAAAATAAGGCGCCGATCGTTGTAAGATCAGAGCAGGAAGGCTGGACGACGGACACGGCTAATGGCGCGAAGTACTTATATTTTAATGTAGACGATACGTATGTTTACGATGTGGATTTGCCGATCGAAGTTGAGGTGACTTACCTCGATGTTGGCAAAGGCACGATTGTGACTGAGTATGATGCCATAAAGGGCGGATTTACAAAAGCAAACCCGATTCAATTGACGGATTCAGGGACATGGAAGACGAGTATCGTCACTCTGCCTCACGCCAAGTTTTCCAATCGTGCCAACGGCACGGATTATCGTATTTATTATACCAAAGCATCCGTAGATACGGCTCAGGATGTCGTGATCTCGGCGGTCACCGTGAACAAATTTGTTCCAGAGACGCGGGATATGAAGATTATTCCAACGACGACGGGAAATGTATTTCTTGTGGGAGAACCAATTAGCATTGATTTGAAAACGGTTGCTAAACGGGTCGATTGGAAACTGGAAAATTATTGGGGTGCTCCTTTCGGCAACGGATCGGCTTCCGTCGGCAATGACGGGAACCTGACCCTCCCGCTGCCGTCGCTGGATAAAGGTTACTATAAACTGCAATTAACGGCCAAAGACGGAGAACAAATCGTTAAGAACACGACGACTTCGGTTACAGTGCTCGCTCCCAACGCGGATCTCGCCGACCAACCTTCGCCATTCGGCGTTGCGACCCATTTCGGCCAGAATTGGGACCCTATTCTGATTCCGCTCGTTTCCAGACTGGGTGTCAGCATGGTACGCGACGAGATTGGTTGGGGTGGGATTGAGAAGGAAAAGGGTGTTTATCAATTCCCGGAGAAGTACGAAACGTATATGGCAGCCTTAAAGCAGCACCGAATCTCGCCGTTTATCGTGCTGACCTACAACAATAACCTATATCCCGGCGGTTTTCATATTAAAGACCCTGCAGGGGTAGCAGGCTTTGCGAATTACGCGCGTGCCGTTTTGAATCATTACGGTGATCAGATCAAGAAGGTTGAAGTATGGAACGAATATAACGCCTTTGGCGGCGGAGCATCTGCGTCGTATTATTTTCCGCTGTTGAAAGAGACGTACAATGCTATAAAGGAGCTTCGCGAGGATGTGCGCGTGATCGGACCTGCCGGAGTGACCATTCCTTACGACTGGATTGAAGAATTGTTTGCGCTGGGTGGTCTGAACTATCTGGACGGCGTCTCCGTTCACCCGTACCGTTTTCCGGAAATCCCAGAGGGCGGCGATCTAGCTTTAGACAAGCTGAACAAGCTGATTGCAAAATATAATACTTCTGGCAAGGAAATACCGCTTTGGCTGACAGAGATGGGCTGGCATACGAAGTTGGGCGGAGATGGCATCTCGGTGGATAAACAAGCGGAATACCTTGCCCGTTATAATGTCCTAGCGATCTCCGAAGGCGCGGAAAATATCACCTGGTACGATTTGAAAAATGACGGTACAGACGCAGAGAACCGGGAGCATAACTTCGGTATTATCGTAAACGAGGAAGATGGACGGGGCGCCTATACGGCCAAGCCGGCTTTTGCAACTTACGCGGTTCAGACGAGGCAGCTGACCGGTGGGGAATATGTTGAGCAGGAGCAGGTGTACGGCAACGTAAGGAGCTATCTGTTCCGCAAGAATGGCGAAGATCTGCGCGTTCTATGGTCTCTTACCCCGCAAAAGGTTGTCTTGACGACGGATAGTCCTGTTATCGTAACCGATTTCACTGGAGAAGAGCAGACGCTTATGCCTTTGAATGGCAAAGTCTATTTAAAGCTTGGCAATCAGGTGTTCTATGTAAAAGGCAACATTTCCGGCATTCATGCTGGCGGCTTATTCTCTGCGGATGACGTTGTTGCGGCCGTGAACGATCATGTTCGCATACGTGTAAAGCTCGATAATACGGGCAGCACTACAGCGATGATAGCTGAGGTTGAAGTGGCCGGCGTCACGCAGACTGTATCCGTCCCGGCGAACGGGCAGCTTGACGTACCAATCACTCTACCTGCGGTTCCAGAGATTGGGAGCCGGACTTATATTGCCAATGTGAAAGTAGACGGCAAGCCCAGCGCTCACTTGCTTGTGAACGCCCGAATCGAGGAGCCGTTCGGCATGGCGGTCGAGCCGCATATCGTATCTATGGACGATCGGACGGGCCAGTTGAAAATCTCTTATACGAACAATTCAGCCGTGTCCGCTTATACGCTAACGAGCTTAGATTGGCAGTTGGGCGAGCTTTCCGGTTCGCAAACGTATAACGAAGTAATTCCACCTGCTTCCACGTGGCGGGGCAGCGTAGATATTCCGATTCCTGCATACGGCAAACCTTATGCTTACCAAGTGAAGTTGAATTTTAAAGAAACGGCGCCCATAACGTTGGATGGCTCTACCGAGTTCAATCCGATCATCAAGAAAACGGCTTCCGGCGAACGCTTGCAGGAAGTCCAGGTTCCCGGATACGCTCTGAATTTAATTGAGACGGGCAACAATCGGGTGAGAGGCTGGAAGGGGCCGGATGATTTAAGCGGCGATTTCTGGTTGAACTGGGATGAGGAGCATTTCTATTTGACCGCCAAGATTAAGGACGACATCCATTATCAGGATCAATGCGGGTCCTCATCCTGGACCGGCGACGGGATCCAGTTTGCTCTCTTCTCAGGCGTTGCGGGTAAGGAGATACCCGATAAGTACGAGTACGGATTTGCACTTTGTCCGAACGGGCAGAGTGTCGTCCACCGCTGGAGCACTCCGCAGGGCGTCGAAGTGGGAGATGTGACGAATGTGGAAGCGAAAGTGATCCGTGATGAAGAAACGAAATATACGTATTACTATATTGCCCTTCCGTGGAGCGAGCTTGCTCCGGTCCATCCAGATAAGGGAATGATGAGCTTCAGCTTGTTGTTCAACGAGAACGACGGAGCAGGACGGAGAGAGTTCTTCGAATGGGGCGGCGGAATAGGCTCTTCGAAAGATTATAGGGAGCTGCGTCCGATGCAGTTTATGGGGGCAACCGTGCAAGAAGCCGACAAAACCGAGCTGACGGGCGCGATTACCGGGGCGAGACAGCTTCATGACGCGGCCGTGGTCGGCGATCAAGCCGGTCAGTACCCGGCTGTGGCGAAGGACGAGTTTCTAGCGGCTATCGAGGCGGCGGAAGCGGTTGAGGCCGACACGATAGCCTCACAGGCATCGGTAGATGCCGCGGTGGTACAGTTGAATGCGGCAATCGCTAAATTCAAGGCCGCCGAGATCAAAGAGGATCCGAGCGATCAAGCTGTATTGGCAGGTCCGGAACAAGTTCAAATTGGAGAAAGTTTTGAGTTAACCTATGGTCTATCTGAAGGGACAAAGTTATATCAAGCTCAGGAGGTAACGTTACAATTCGATCCTGCCCAAGTACAATTTGAAGGCTTCGTTGAACCGAGCGAGAAAGAAGGATTCATCATTGTTGAATATAAGCTTGGCGAGGGAGAACTAACATTTATCGCCGTTAATGTATCGAAGAATCCTGAATCATCCAACAAAAAACTTGTGAAGCTTCGCTTTAAAGCGATCGCGCCAACGGCAGAAAATGCTGCTACATCGATTAAAGTAACGGAATTACAGCTTGCCAATGCGCCGGATGAGGAAATCTACGGTTTCGGCACAGAATATAAAGTAACGATTCAAGACGTGAAGGAAGTTGATAAGTCAGATCTGAACAAATTAATTGCAGAAGTGGAACAAGTCTTAGAGAATGCTCAAGTGGGAAGCTTGCCAGGCCAATACCCAGCGGAAGCAAAAGCGGCACTGCAACAAGCATTACAACAAGCACAAGCCACCGTGGATAATGTGAAATTAACACAAGCTGAGTTGGAAGCTGCAATTACAACATTGAAGCAAGCACTGAATGCCTTCAGCAAAGCGGTTCATGTTGCAAAACCAGGCGATGTGAACGAAGACGGCAAGTTCACTATTGGAGACTTAGTGAAGCTCGTTGAGGCATATGGAATAACGGAACAAGATTCTGAATGGAATCAAGTGAAACAACTGGACTTCAATAAAGATGGTGAAATTGGTTTAGAAGATATTGTTCTCATTGCTAGATTAATTCTGAATAAATAATGTTACATCTGGGCGACTGCGACTGTACATTTAGTTAAACCAAGAGAAGACATACCATGTTCGGATAACGAAAGGGGGATTTCGGATTCCCCCTTTCGTTAAGTTATGGCAAAGAAGGGACAGCATAGGATGAAATATTCGCGTTTTGCAATGAGAGTTATTTTACTCATTAGTTTCATCGCAGCCTCAATCCTGCAACCATCAAACAATGTACAAGCAGCAGCAAGCGATACCACATTTGAATTTACTAGTCAGTCCGATGAGGTGAAGCCCGGAGATACAATCGAGCTATCTGTTTCTGCAAAAGATGCGAAACTTGTCTATGGTTACGAACTAACTATCCTATATCCTGCAGAGCATTTGCGCTTTAAAAAGATAGTCAGTGCGTTCAGTTCGGCATCTTTTCACAAACTTTTTGACAAGGAACCGGGGAAATTATTGATATTTGGTACGAAAACAGGGAACCAGCAAGGAGATAGCGGGAATCTCGATCTAGCAAAAATTCAATTTGATGTAATCAGCAAAAAAAAGGCAGGAACAGCGATCACAGCTGAGCTATCAAAAGTGAAATTGATGACGAGAGATCTGGATGCTAGTACTATCGATGTGAGCAAAAAAATTGATTTTACATTTAAACCGCAGATTCAAATTCAATTAAAGGATATTGCCGGTCATTGGGCGGAGAAAAATATTATACGCGCGTTGGAATTAGGATTTGTGGTTGGTTACCCGGATCATACCTTTCGACCAGACCGATCAGTCACACGGGAAGAGTTTGCCGCAATGCTAGCTAAAGCGATGGAGCTATACCCCAAAGAAAACAAAGCTATATTCAAAGATCAGCATGTTATTCAAGCTTGGGCTAATACGAGTGTGTTGGCGTTGGTAGAAAAGGGGATTATCACCGGATTTCCTGACAAAACCTTCCGGCCAGCTAGAAATATTACACGCAGCGAATTAGCGGTAATCATGGCTAGAACATTAAAACTGGATACAAATGATGTTCCCCGCACTGCGTTTAACGATTCGAAAGAAATGATGGGCTGGGCCGAACCGTCTATTGCAGCTGCTGTCAATGCAGGATTGCTGCAAGGCAGAGGTAATAATTGGTTTAAAGGAAACGAATTCACTACCCGCGCAGAGGCAGTAAAGGCGATCCTCTCTATTTTGGATACTATCTCGGAAACTGATTTAGAAGAAAGCGAATGAACTCGGTTGCGAGCTTACGACTTTTGAGTAATCCCCTTTTTTGTGGTATACAGGCTAGACCCGAATCTCGCGGAAGCTTCCAGCAATCTTATTATTATAATCATAGCCCAGTCCATTCGGACTGGGCTTCTGTTCTGGAACCATTTTCTGCATGCTATCTACTAGATAGGCACTTTTTGGAGAACATGTCAGTCAGATTGAGCCTTTTCATATCGTTATACTTTGTTATTTTTCCGATAGTCAGATGGACTGACTCCGACACGTGACGAGAAGATACGGCTGAGATAATATCCGTTGTCATAACCGCACTGTACAGCAATTTCCTGCAAAGTATAATCGCTTTCCATTAAAAGAGATTTTATTCGATTGATTCGTAAGGATGTGATGTACTCGCTAGGATTGACAGAAAAAGTTTGTTTAAACTTTCTCGTCAACTGCACAGCGCTTAAACCAAATTCAGCGGCTACTCTATTGATGTTGAAAGGTGTATAGGCGAGTGTTTGCAAACGCTCGAGTATGGCTTCAAGCATAGGATCTTCCGCGCTTGGCATGGATTCCTGAAATGGATTGAATTGATCGCTGGCAAGCAGGAGGATATCGTGAATAATCGTATTCTTCCAAAGCTGCGCTTGTTGATTCGAATGCCCCGATAGCTTACGAAGCATTCGAAGATTAGATTTTAGGCGATCCGGGTCCCCGATAATTACTTGGCCATGTGGATAGCTTTCTGTCGTTGTGTGAATGTTGGTGTTCGTTTCGGCTAAATGAAACAAAATAAAATGAAAAGTTAACTTCTCAAGCGTTTCTCTATGGAATGCAATATGAGGAGGGCATATGACGATACTGCCGAAGCTGGATTCCCCCTCTTGGCTTTCAAGCTGGAATGAAAATCGGCCACTTTCAGGTATGAACATAACCCAGTTGGCGTAAGTGTCCACGGAAAGCTGGAATCGATCGATATTTTGCCAATAGTTATAGGATATTACAGTCGGTGTGTGCGACCATAGAGCGGGATGATCCATTCTTATAAACTCCTTGAAATAAAGTATATCCTTGAAGTAATTATAGTGCATTTTCTTATACTTTGAATAGCAATATATTTGAAATTGAAGATACACACAACTTATATTCAGGGGGAGATTGCCATGAGAAATGAGTTAGTGAAGACGGATATTACCGTAGTTGGAGCCGGATTGGCAGGAATATGCGCGGCTATCGCCGCGGCAAGATTGGGCTTGAAAGTGGCGTTTGTTCATAACCGTCCAGTGCTGGGGGGCAATTCCAGCTCGGAGGTGAGAGTGTGGGTATGCGGTGCAACCGGTCATGGAGTAAATCGTTATGCCCGTGAGACGGGGATCATGGGAGAGTTGTTCATCCAGAACCAGTACCGCAATCCCGAGGGGAATCCTTATTTGTGGGATTTGACATTGCTGGAAGCCGTTCGCGCGGAACCGAATATCAGCTTGTACTTGAACACAGACGTCCGGGAAGTCGAAGCGGATGGAGAGCTTGAAGAGCGGATTATTCGTGCTGTTACCGGATGGATGATGGGCTCGGAGCGGCTTATTCGCTTCGAGAGCGAAGTGTTCCTCGATTGCACGGGAGATGGGTTGGTCGGTTTCCTAGCGGGAGCCGCCTATCGTCTAGGGCGTGAAGCGCAGCACGAATACGAGGAAGATTGGGCGCCAGAGGTTGCAGACGACATTACGTTAGGCAGCACCCTGCTGTTCTACACGAAGGATACCGGCAAGCCGGTTCGTTTTGTCGCTCCGTCATTCGCTAAGGACATTTTGACGACATCCATTCCGATCAAACGAGTCATACGCAGCGGTGATTCGGGCTGCCACTATTGGTGGATTGAATGGGGTGGAGAGCTGGATAGCGTTCATGAGAACGAGCGAATCCGCGATGAACTGTGGTCGGTCATATATGGGATATGGGACTATATCAAAAATTCGGGTCAATTCGATGCGGAGACGATGACGCTCGAATGGGTTGGCTCGATCCCGGGCAAGCGAGAGTACCGCCGCTTTATCAGCGACACGGTGTTGAATCAAAACGACATTATGGCGCAGCGTCCGTTCGACGACAGCATCGCCTTCGGTGGATGGTCGATTGACTTGCATCCCCCTCAAGGCATGTATGCGTCTGAGAGTGGATCTAAGCATTTGCATGCGGATGGAATCTACCATATTCCGTTCAGCTCTTTGTATTCAAGAAACGTAAGCAATCTGTTGTTTGCCGGACGGAACATCAGCGCGACGCATGTTGCTTTTGGCACGACGAGGGTAATGGCAACTTGCGCGGTAATAGGAGAAGCTGCGGGGGCAGGCGCCGCGTTGTCCGTTATGAAAGGCGTTACCCCGCGCGAGCTGCGTGAGTACCATATTGCCGAACTTCAGCAGATCTTGCTTAAGAGTGACGCTTCGATTATCGGATTACGGAACATGGATGCATTGGACTTGGCTAGGAGAGGAACCATGAGCGCTTCGAGTACTTTAACGCGAATTTGCTTGGATCAGCCATCGGAGGCGTACCCCCTTGCAAAGGACGTCGGTTTGCTATTTCCAATTGAAGGTGAGATGGGACAGTTCGAGCTGCTGCTGTCGGCAAGCGGGGAAAGTGAGCTTACCGTTGAGCTGTGGGATACCGGACGTGCGGAAAACTACGTTCCGGCAACGTTGCGTCATAGTGTGAAGGTGAAAGTAAGCACGGGTGAGCGGCAATGGGTCGAGATTCCGCTCGTGCAGGGTAGCGATGAACCGGCGAAAAATGCATTTATCATCGTCCGTGCAAACGACCGAATCAGCTTGTTCAAGTCGGCTGTTCCGCTAACCGGCGTACTCGCTTTTGAGAGCATGCATACCGAACACTCCAGTCGCGATGATGACGAGCGGTATACGCCTGTCACCGAATGGAGCATGAAGCGGTTGGTTCGCGAGCCATTTTGTTTCTCGGCGGCAACGGGAGCCTATGCTGCGAGCAAGGCAACCGATGGTTACGCAAGACCGTTCGGCGGACCGCATATTTGGGTATCTGAACCGCTGAAAGCCGGTATTGACGAATGGATTGAGGTTGATTTAATCGAAGCGACGAATGTGTCCGAAATCCATGTGACCTTCAATGACGATGTAAACGAGGATTTAATTAACCTTCATCATCACGAAACGCCTTTTTTAGTTATTCCGGAGCTCGTCAAAGACTACCGAATTGAAGCTTGGGCAAACAACGGATGGACTGTTTTGCATAGAGAAACAAATAATCGAATAAGAAAAAGAGTTCATTCCATAAATGAAGTACAAACCAATAAGTTAAGATTGGTTGTCGAAAGTACGAATGGCAGCCCGCGAGCGGAAATTGTGGAGATTAGAGTATACAGTTGTCAATGATAATGCTGAATCTAGAAAAAAGAGGGTGCCTTTGCCAATCTCATGGCAGGAGGACATCCTCTTTCTGATTGTATTGTAAAAATGGGGGACATGGCTCCACCAAATAATGATTCAAGTATACGATTAAATTTAAGAACTATTTTGAATAGCGATTCGAACAAAAGTACTGCATTCATCGAACAAAACTCCCCCGTCGTGATTAACAAAGCCTCTAACGAAACAAATTTCCCACCCATCAGAAACAACTGTCCGTTTTTTCCGAGAACTCCTTTCGATACAATGAAAGCGTATACTATTCCGTAAAGGAGATTAGATATGAACTTTGACTTAAGTTTAGTACCTTTCAGTCGAAGAGAATCGTTCCTAGCGATCTCCATTTTGCCTGAAGCCAAAGATAGACAACAAGGCCTATATATGCGCACCGTGCGCGGTGGCGATGATAAATTCGGCGAAGCTTTCCATATCGATATGCTCGATGAAAGCGGCCAATCTGTATCTTTCCTGTCCAAAGCTTCCCCAGAGCGGATTCAGTTAACATCGGAACGCGGCTTAACGGCAGAAATTTGTATATCTGACAGCCGGACATTCCGTGTTCACGCGAACGGCTGCGGAATTCGCTTGACCTTCCGTACGGCCGCTTACGATTATGCCTATCAAGCGTCACCTAGCAGCTGGGAAGTAAACAGCTTCACCCATGAATGCAGGTTCATGCTTACTGCGCTTGTTGGCGAGCTGCGAATGGAAGTCCCATGGGACAAAATCAAAAGCTCATATGTTATCGCAAGTTTCTTGCCGGACAATAATACAAGTAAATTAGAATTTGCTATTGAAGAGTTTAGGACCATTTTGGAGCCGCGAATGGCTTGGGAACCTTTTGATGATGTCGTTAAGCAAGTGAAGGAAGAGTTTAATTTGTGGTTGGATAATAGTTTAACGCTGCCACAACGCTGGGAAGAAAGCCGAGTACTTGCCGCTTATATTACGTGGTCCTGCCTCGTTCCGGCAGAAGGTTGTCTCACACGGCCAGCGATGTATATGTCAAAGAACTGGATGACGAACATTTGGAGCTGGGATCACTGTTTTAATGCAATGGCGCTTGTTCGCCATGATCCGAAGCTGGCATGGGATCAGTTTATGATTTTCTTTGACCGGCAGGATGAGAGTGGGCTTATCCCGGATTTCATCAACGATAAATATGAACTGTGGAATTGCAACAAACCGCCGATTCATGGATGGACACTTGCTTGGATGATGGCACGAACGGACTTTATCAAGGAGGCGCAGCTTCAAGAGGTTTATGGGCCTTTGTCCAAATGGACAAAATGGTGGTTCAACTACCGCGATGGCGATAGCGATGGCATTCCGCAATACAATCATGGCAACGACTCCGGCTGGGATAACAGTACGGCTTTTAACAATGGCATTCCGGTAGAGAGCCCAGATTTAGCAGCTTTTCTTATTCTTCAAGCAGAGCTTTTAGCTGAAATTGCTGAACGGCTCGGTCATGTGGAAGAAGCAGTCGAATGGAGACAGCTTGCTGAGGGAACAATGAAAAAAATGATCAGCCATTTTTGGAAAAATGGTCAATTTACAGCCTGCCGATCAGGTACGCATGAGCTATCAGAAGGAGACAGCCTATTATTGTTCGTTCCAATTATATTGGGCAAACGTCTACCTGAGCATATCCGTACTGCACTGCTAGAAGGGCTGCGTGATGAGAACAGATTCTTAACTTCTAATGGCTGGGCGACGGAGAGTGTGAATAGTCCTTTCTATAGTGCTGACGGCTATTGGCGCGGTCCAATCTGGGCGCCCTCGACTATGATACTGGTTGAAGGTGCTGCCGCAGCAGGAGATCTTGAGCTTGCAGAAATGGTCTCACGCCGGTTCTGCGACATGCTGGACCGAAGCGGGATGGCCGAAAATTTCGATGCGATGACGGGTCAAGGTTTACGTGATCGAGCGTTTACATGGACGTCGAGCGTGTTCCTCATTTTGGGTAATGAGTATACAACCGAATGAATCACTGCACTTCCAATAAGCCAATAGTAGGCTGACGGGAGGTGCTTTTGACGTTTATGGGAATGAGATCTCATTTGTGATTGGTGGGTTGTCGTCCACAGCATATTTGCTGGAATTGCTTCTCATTGTTCGGTAAAAGAGGTCCATGATACACTTCAAGTATTATGGAGTGGAGGAGGAAGGATGTAATTATGTTGAATCATGTACTTAAGAAACTTAAACTTCCTCTTTTGTCTGGCTCTTACCGGAGCATACGAACCAAGCTGCTCTTCTGTTTTCTCATTGTGACCATTATTCCGCTGCTCTCGCTTGGAGCTTTGTCTTATTACCAATCCGCGAAGGTCATTAATTCTCAATTTGGCAAATATGGAGATAATGCAGTGGCTCAATTGGAACAGCAGATGAGCTCTTATTTGAATCGAATGAATCAGACAACAGAAACTATTTATTCCTATTTGCTTGATCCTGCGCGCGTTGATCTAAGTGATCATGTACCTACTACGTATAAAGATATCATGGATAAAAATGATTTCGAAGCACTTTTGAAAGCGCTTAAACCCGATCGAACGATTGGAATCTATATTATTACCAGTTCCGGCTATTATTATGGGGAAAATAATCTTGATGTATCCAAGCTCAGCCTTATTCCCGCATGGCAAGCCATGAACAATTCGATTGGTGGCAAGTATTGGTTAGGATTTTACTCTCAGAACCATGCTATGGGCGAAACGATGGAGAACGGGATCTCATTGCTTGGCTTGGCAGTACCGGTTAATAGTCCTTACGGAGCGCTGCGAGGCAGTAAAATATTAATTGAAGAAAATGCCGAAGATCTGCTTCATATGTTCCAGCTGTTCGAGAATGATACGAAGGCACATCTCAAAATTGATGATCCACAGGGAAGGATTATCTATGAGACGGCAACCGCCTTCCAACCCAAAGAGAGTGACATCTTATGGACTAAAACTCTTGCTGTTAATGGGTGGAGCATTGAGGCAAGATTGCCTGCTGCATCCTTTTATCGCTCTTCCGACATTATACGGTCGAATACCGTCATCGTCGCTTTTGGCTCCTGTCTGCTGGCCTTTGGACTCGCATACTTGTTCTCTTCCCGGTTTACCGCACGGATTCGCCGCCTTAAGGATGCGATGCAGAAGGTAAGCTTCGGAAAGCTGCATACGAGGACTCAGGTTGAATCCCATGACGAGCTAGGCATCTTGGATACAAGTTTTAATAATATGGTCAGCGGGATACAATCGTTAATTGGCGAAGTTGAGCGGAGCGAGCGACTTAAGAAGGAAGCGGAGCTTAAGGCTTTCCATTATCAAATTAATCCCCATTTACTGTTTAACACGCTTAATTCGATTCAATGGAAAGCGAGACTGCAAGGAGCAGAAGAAATCCGTCAGATGCTGTATCACCTTACGATGGTGCTTGAGGGTAATTTGGATATCTCACAGGAGTTGATTTCTATGGAACGTGAGCTTCGGATGATTGATCATTTTTTGAAAATTCAAGAAGTGCGCTACGGTTCCACGTTCGAGTATGTGCTGGAATGCGAGGAGCATTTGAAACGCTATCTGATTCCTCGAATGACGCTGCAGCCATTGTTCGAAAATATTTTTTTCCATGGCTTCGAGGATGGCAAGGGTGTGATCCGTTTGACTGTACAGGAGAAAGGAAATCATTTATTGCTTAAGTTATCTGATAACGGAGCTGGCATTTCGCCAGATAAGCTAAAGCTTTTATTGTTGACCAATATGACGAATCGCAAGGGCCGAGGAGGACTTGGGGTGCAAAATGCCGATCAGAAATTCAAACTGCATTTTGGCCTGCAGTATGGGTTAACCGTACAATCGATTCAGGGTGAAGGGACTACGATCATCATTGAATGGCCCAAAAAGGAGGATAACCTGCATGGAAGCAACCAAGATGATTAAGGTGTTAATCGCAGATGACGAAAGTATTGTCCGCAAAGGACTTCGCTCAACCGTTCCTTGGGATAAATATGGAATGGAAGTGGTCGCTGACGCTCCAAACGGCCGCAAAGCCTGGGATGCTTTTCTTGAACATCAGCCTGAAGTTCTCATAACAGATATTGTCATGCCCGAGATGGATGGCATCGAATTATCACGGAAAGTAAAGGAGAAGGCTCCTCATACAAAAATAATTTTACTCAGCTGCCACCGGGATTTTGAATACGCGCAGCAGGGCATGAAGCTGGGCGCATCAGGTTATCTGCTCAAAACCGCCTTCGAGGACGAAGAGCTGGAAGGAATGCTGGCGAAGTTCCAGATTGAACTGGGGGCGGCTTCGGAATCCGCGGTGCCTGAAGAAAATGGCATTGATCAAGGAGAACGCTTGAGTACCCTGTTGTACGCTTGGTTGAATGGACATAACCATAAATTTATTGGCGAGATGGAGAAACGCACTCGCGAGGAGTGGTCTTTCCATGGCGAGCCTGTCTATATCTATTTGGTCAAGACTTCAGGCTGCGAGTCATCCTGGCTTGATCTATTGAAGAGAGTGACATACGAGGATCAAAAAATTTGTGAAGGGACGATTATTCCTTATGGGGAGGAACGGTGCTACTGTATCGTCCCGCAATCTAAATTAAATGTCTTGGACATGCTGCTGGTGGAGCAAAAGAGCAAGAATACGAAGCTGCAGTGGGCCAAAAGAGGGCCGCTCATGCATGCGGATGAACGACTTCAAGCATGGTCAGCGCTTCATAAAGAAGCAGAACTGGAGAAAGCCCACAGCGTATCCGCGGTGGATTGGCCAGAGGCAATTTGGCGAGCAGTTAACTTGCTGCATGATAACCCAGCGGCAGATTGGTCAGTCAGCGACGTGGCCAAACAGGTCGGCCTTAGCCGCAGCCATTTCTCGATCCTGTTCAAAAAAGCAGTAGGAGACAGCTTTGTCGCCTATCAGTATAAACGCAAGCTGAAATTGGCATATGTGTTATTGAAAGAAACGACGCTTACGATGCAGGACATAGCCGAGCGTACAGGGCTTGGCGATAGCAAATATTTCAGTAAATGGTTCAAGCGCTGCACGGGGCAAACGCCCAGCTACTACCGTACCCAACAAAAAGGCAGTACGCTCCAAACAGATGTGCACCTTCCCAAGTAAATCGAACAAAACCACACCAACATTCGAATGTTTAACGGTTTTGTAGCGCTTTCATTTTTATTAAGATGAAAGCAGTTCAATTACGAAGTACTACACGGATAGGGGAGCTGCCAGAATGAAGAACAAAATTTCTCTTATTATTGTTACGACGGTTATGACTGTGACAATGCTTACAGCATGTTCAGGTAATAACGAAAGTACAAATGGCACGACAGCGAAGCCTGATAATGAAAAAGGTTCTACAGCTTTGAAAACGCTTCGATTCGCCACATGGGATACTGGGGATGCGCTCAAGATTGAGCAGGATATCGCTAAGAAGTTCGAAGCCAATCATCCTGGCACGAAGATTCAGGTAGAGGCTTACGCAGATGGATTTGACCAAAAGCTGGCTGCAGGCTTCGGGGCTACAAATCCTCCCGATGTCATGTACATGTGGGATTTTCCAACCTATCACCAGTCGCTTGAGCCGCTTAACAGCTATGCAGACAGTGATGCGGACCTGAAAAAGGATGACTTCTACAGCGGCCTATTTAATTACGCGACAATTGACAACAACCTTTATGGCATTCCGGCAGGCTTCACGACACGTGTTGTGTACTACAACAAGAAAATGTTTGATGATGCGAAGATTCCTTATCCGAAGGATGGCTGGACATGGGATGAGTTTCAAGAAATCTCCAAGCAACTGACGGACAAAACAAAGAAGCAATATGGCTTCGGAGTTCGAGCTGAGAATGACACTTATGATCTGCAAGGGTTTGTATGGAGCAATGGCAGTTCCTATATATCGGATGACGGTAAAACAATAGAAGGTTACATGAACAGCAGCGAAACAGCAGGTGTGATTCAAATGTTTGGCGACATGTTAAAGAACGGCTCTGCCGTGCTTGCAGGTGGTAAAGGTCAACAAAGCGGCGAGGATATTTTTAAAGCTGGCAAAATTGCTATGTGGGAGAGCGGAATTTGGCCGCTCGAATCTTTCAAGCAAGCTGGCATTGATGTAGGCACCGTGGAGATGCCAGCATTTCCAGGCAAGCAAGTTAAAGGCGTTGTCGCAGAATCTGCGCTGTCCATTGCGAAGGATTCCAAGCAAAAGGATTTGGCTTGGGAATTTATCAAATATTATGTATCGAATGAAGCGATCAAGATGCGCGTAGCTGATTTGCCAGTAAGATTAAGCGTCGTGGAAGAGCTCAAAAAAGATCAAGATCCTCTGTACAAGCCGTACTATACGATGCTTGAACGTTCTGATAATACACCGGCTTTCCTGCTTAGCGCAAAGTGGAATGAAGTGAATAGACAGCTTTCCGCGGCAGTAGAAGCAGTTATGCATGGCAGTAATGCGCAGGAAGCATTGAATCAAGCCGTAAAAGATAGCGAGCGTTACTTGAAATAACATTATAGATGCAGAAAGAAGGTTAGGAGATGGCTCAGACCTACCCACAGACAGCAGGAAAACATTCAGCCAGCCTGAAACGCAGATGGGGTGGGGCTGTGCCCTACCTCTTCATTTTTCCATGGATCTTTGGATTCCTCGTTTTCACTTTGGGACCGTTGTTGTTTTCACTTATTATTTCTTTTTTTGATTGGCCGATCGTGGGCAAGGTGCAATTTATTGGATTTGGCAATTATGTAGAAATGTTTACGGATGATCCGTTGTTTTGGAAGTCATTCGGCGTCACGATTAAGTTTGCAGCGCTATTTGTTCCGCTCAATATTGCAGTTGGGTTGGGACTTGCGATTCTTCTTAACCAGAAGACACGGGGCAGCGCGATTTTTCGAACAGCATTTTATTTGCCTTCTGTCATCTCAGGTGTAGCTTTAGCAATGATCTGGTCTTGGGTGTACAGCGGTGATTATGGCATATTGAATTATTTTCTGTCACTCGTCGGTGTACAAGGCCCGGACTGGCTGAATGAAACACAGTGGTCTCTTGTGGCCATGGTTGTCGCAAGCCTATGGGGACAAGGCGCAATGATGCTCGTCTTTCTCGCTGGGCTCAAGGGAATTCCAAAGGATCTTTATGAATCCGCATCAATTGATGGGGCAGGTATGATCAGGCAGTTCATCAGCGTAACGATTCCGCTGCTAACACCGACGATTTTGTTCAACCTAATTACTTCTATTATAGCGGCATTTCAACAGCTCACTCTCGCGTTATTGCTCACGGGCGGAGGCCCTATGAAATCTACGTACTTCTATGCGATGTACATGTATGAGAATGCGTTCAAGTTTTTCAAAATGGGTTACTCTGCTGCAAACGCATGGTTTATGTTTCTTATTGTGCTCACATTGACTTTTTTTGTATTCAAGTCGTCAGAGGCTTGGGTGTTCTATGAAGGCGAAA
This sequence comes from Paenibacillus sp. 01T424, assembly GCF_056398745.1. Lineage (NCBI taxonomy): Bacteria > Bacillati > Bacillota > Bacilli > Caryophanales > Paenibacillaceae > Paenibacillus > Paenibacillus sp. 01T424. The sequence goes on from NZ_JBFTPZ010000042.1 coordinate 25,614, forward strand.
TGAAACGTTTGCCGGAGAAGAAATTGAAGTCCAGTGGAAAGGGGAGATCCGTATGAGGCGGATCATCGTTTATACGCTGCTGATCTTCTGCTCGCTGATGTTCGCTGCCCCGTTATTTTGGGCGGTGACGACCGCTCTAAAGTCGCAGACGGAGCTGTATCTGTTTCCACCCAAATGGATTCCTTCGGTTTGGAAATTCAGCAACTTCGCCAATGCGTGGACGACACAGCCTTTTAACTTATTTCTGAAAAATACGCTAATCGTAACTTCGTTGTCTACGATTGGCCAGTTGATATCCTGTACTCTAGTAGCTTACGGGTTCGCGAGATTTGATTTTAAGGGACGCAATCTACTTTTCCTAGTTGTACTAGCGACGATGATGGTTCCTTGGGAAGTGACAATGATTCCGCAGTATATGGAGTTCAACTATTTGGGATGGATTAATACGCTTAAACCGCTTATCGTACCTTCTTGGTTCGGTTCAGCTTACTTCATTTTCCTTCTGAGGCAGTTTATTCTTACGATTCCGCGTGAGCTTGATGAGGCGGCAACTATAGATGGGGCGAGCAAATTTGGAATTCTTGTGCGGATTATAGTGCCGCTTATGGGACCTTCGCTCATTTTAGTCGCTGTGTTTCAAATTATGAGCTGCTGGAATGATTATCTGGGGCCGCTTATTTTCCTTAATGATCAGTCGAAGTACACACTGACGCTCGGATTAGCACAGTTCAAGGGCATGTTCGGCGTCGATATGCAGTCGATTATGGCGATTACTTGTCTCATCTCGATTCCTCCGCTCGCTGTATTTTTTTTCGCACAGCGTTATATTGTCGGTGGAATAGCAGGTACGGGGATTAAGGGATAGGCTGCATGAATAGATAGAGTGATAGAGATAGGTTTAGGAGAGGAGCGGCATCGATGCGAAACGAGAAAATAGAACGCGATTGGGATAACCTTGCCATACTTGCACGTGGACGTGCGAAAAGCCGATCATATTTCATCCCGTATTCCGATCGTGCTGGAGCTTTGAGCTATGACCGAGGGAGCTCCCCTTGGTTCCGCTCATTAAATGGCAGTTGGAAGTTTCATTATGCGAAGGGGCCTGAGTGGGCACCGGATGGATTTTATGAAGACCATTATGATACATCTAGCTGGGATGATATTCAGGTTCCAAGTCATTGGCAGCTGAAAGGTTATGGAAGTCCGCATTATACAGACTTGTATTATCCATTCCCTGTTGATCCGCCTCATGTACCGAATGATAATCCAACAGGCAGCTATATACGAGAATTCGAGCTGCCTGCACATTGGAATGGAAGAAAGCTTGCCGTCAAGTTCGATGGCGTAGATAGTGCCTTTCATTTGTGGGTTAATGGGACATTCGTGGGATACAGCCAAGGAAGCCGATTGACATCAGAGTTTGATTTGACGCCTTATGCGAAGACGGGTATCAACCGTCTAGCTGTTCGTGTATACCAGTGGTCGGACGGCAGCTACTTGGAAGATCAGGATATGTGGTATATGAGCGGTATTTTTCGAGATGTATATTTGATTTCGGAGCCATCAGCGGTTCGTATTGTGGACTACCGAGTCGTTACCGATTTGGATAGTGAATACTGCGATGCGATGTTATCGGTACAGGTGGAACTGAGTGGTGAGGATCTGCRAGGTGAAGTTCGGCTGGAGCTGCTTGGCCCTGAAGGTGCATTTGTTTGTTCAGCGATGAATCCAATTGCTTCTGCTGATGGTCAGACTTTCGTAGCAAGTTTCGCCATTCCAATTGTGAAGCCAGCCCTTTGGAGTGCGGAAGCTCCTGCTTTGTATCATCTGACAATTAGTATTGTGGATCAGAATGCACAAATGATCGAGACCGTTGCTCAGCGGGTGGGCTTCAGGAAGATAGAAGTAAAGAACGGCCAATTTCTGGTGAATGGCAAAGCCATTTTGCTCAAAGGCGTAAATCGTCATGACCATCACCCTGATACGGGACGAACAGTCACCCTATCGACGATGATCCAAGATGTGAAAATGATGAAACAGCATAACATTAATGCGGTTAGAACGGCACATTATCCGAATGATCCGAGATTTTATGATATTTGTGATGAATACGGTTTGTATGTTATGGAAGAAACGGACTTAGAGACACATGGCTTCGAGCTTTTGGGCAATATTGCTAAGCTARGCGATGACCCAGCATGGCAGGAAGCGTATGTGGAGCGGATGAGGCGTATGGTAGAGAGGGATAAGAATCATCCTTCCATTCTGTTCTGGTCGCTCGGCAACGAGTCTGGCTTTGGCTGCAACTTCCGGGCAATGTCGGAATGGTGCAAACAAAACGATCCGACCCGCCTTATTCACTATGAAGAGGATCGTGAAGCAGAAGTGTGCGATATCGTGAGCACGATGTATTCCTCCGTAGAGAAGATGGAAGGTTTTGGTCAGCTGGTTGATCATCCTAAGCCGCATATCCTATGTGAATTCGCTCATGCGATGGGGAATGGTCCAGGCGGTCTCAAACCTTATTTTGATACCTTTGATGCTCATCGAAGATTGCAGGGCGGCTTCGTATGGGAATGGATCGATCACGGCATTCGCAGGAAAACAGCCGATGGCAAAGTTGATTATGCTTATGGTGGTGACTATGGCGATGTTCCTAACAACAGCAATTTTGTTATTGATGGCCTTGTTCGACCAGATCGAACGCCTTCACCCGGACTCATTGAATATAAGAAGATTATCGAGCCTGTCAGAGTCGACTATATAAATAATGATCGTATACGAATTACGAATCGGTATGACTTCCTAACGCTGGATCATCTATATGCAGATTGGAATGTGACAGTAGAAGGACGGATTGTCCAAAGTGGTGTACTTTCGCTGCCTAGGATAACACCCGGTGAAAGTGCAGAGCTTCGTATTCCTATGCGAAATGATTCGCAGTTGTCCTTATCCGTGGAGGGGGCGGAGCGCTGGCTGAATATCGGCTTCTCGCTTGCAGCATCCTGCATGTGGGGAGAGAGAGGGCATGAGATCGCATGGGCGCAGTTTGCCATTGAACCTGCGCGGAGCTGCTCAACAACCCGAGCTGTCGGGGATTATGCCAATGAAGGATTGACTTTGGCAGCAGCCGTAAGTTTACCTATTCCTAGCTTATCGTGCATGGAGGATGGACGACAGATTAGCATGGGGAACGATTATTTCAATTTGATATTCGATTCACGGCAATCAGGGATCAGCTCACTCCGAATAAACGGACAAGAGTTAATAAATAAAGGGCCGCGTCTCAACTTCTGGCGAGCCCCGATTGACAACGATATGTATGTCCTGCCCGATTGGCGCAAGGCGCATCTCGATAAGCTGACGGAACGAATCGATGATTGCCATTGGGAGCGATTGAATGAAGGGACGATTCGGATCAGCTGGTCCTCCCGAATTGCTCCGCCTGTCTATGATTGGGGCTTCCGCTGTGAAACGACTTACACTGTAACAGGCACAGGCTTAATCATGATTGATGTGCATGGCGTACCTGAAGGGAAGCCGCCTGCTATGCTTCCTAAGATTGGATTTCAATTGGAAATGCCGTCAGAAATGGATAATGTCAAATGGTATGGCCGTGGTCCGGGAGAAAATTATTCCGACAGCAAAGAAGCAGGAAGATTTGGTGTGTATACAAATTCAGTTGATGAACTATTTACCCCATATATCTATCCACAAGAGAACGGGAATCGTATGGATGTTCGCTTTGTATCTATTACAGATAGCAGTGGAATTGGGCTGCTGGCGACAGGTGTAAAGGCGCTTGAGTTCAGCGCTCGACGTTATACGGATGGCGACTTAGAAGCAGCGCAGCATGCGAGTGATCTTGTTCCGCGGGATTTTATTACACTTAATTTGGATTATCGCCAGAATGGTCTTGGCAGCAATAGCTGTGGACCTTCTCAATCACTGGAAAACAAAGTTGCGGCAGAGGAATTCCGTTTCAGACTGCTGCTGAAGCCTTATCTTTCAGAAGATACGGCTCCCGAGAGGCTCAGCCATCACATGAGACAGGAAGCGAATCTACTACAACAGGAGGAGAAATGATGATGCTTCATACACAAGACATGCTTAATCTATCGGGAAAAGTAGCCGTAATCACCGGAGGCGCCTCTGGAATTGGACTTGCGACAGCTGAACTTCTTGCCAGCTTCGGTGCAGCAGCTATCCTTATTGACATTAATGAGGCGATGGGTGAGCAGGCGGTTAAAGGAATAAGGGAAAAGGGAGGCCAAGCGAGCTTTCAGCGCTGCGATGTGACCTCTTCAGCAGATTGCCAGCGTGCAGCAGCAGAAATTGATTCTGCTCATGGCCGAGTAGATATCTTGTTCAACAATGCTGGCGTTATTCGTCGCAAGACTGTCGTGGAGCTGGAAGAACGCGACTGGGATCTCGTTTTGGATGTTTCCTTGAAGGGTGTCTATCTGCTCTCCAAATATATCATTCCTATCATGGAACGCAGCGGTGGAGGAAGTATCATTAATTCGGGTTCGGGCTGGGGTCTAAAAGGCGGAGATCGGGCTGCAGCTTATTGCGCAGCCAAGGCTGGTGTCGTGAATTTGACGAGGGCGATGGCTATCGATCACGGAATCGCCAATATACGTGTGAACTGCGTTTCACCTGGCGATACGGATACTCCTCTCCTGCGCGATGAAGCAAAGCAGCTGCAGCAGGACGAGGCAGCATTCCTTGTCGCCTCTGCCAGCGGTCGTCCGCTTGAAAGGCTTGGAACGCCGCGTGATATTGCGAATGCGGTTCTGTTCTTAGCAAGCGATATGTCTTCTTGGGTAACAGGAAGCGTGCTCGTTGTGGATGGCGGCGGTATTGCTTAAGAACGAACGGCTACAGGATACAACTAATTCTGACAACGATGAATGGAGGCGTTTATTTTGCCTAAGAACAGAACGTATGCCCATCCTTATATACCGAATACGGTACCTGAAGTTCGCGAAGCGATGCTGAAGGAAATTGGACTCACCTCGATGGACCAGCTTCACGAAGGCATACCAGAGAGCTTAAAGCTGAATCATGAGATGAACCTTCCTCCAGCGATGACGGAATATGAGCTGCGCCGTCATATCGATGGCCTGCTTGCAAAAAATAAGCATGGTGCAGCTTATCTGAATTTTTTAGGAGCAGGCTGCTGGCAACATTTTATTCCAGCTGTCTGTGATGAGATCAATCAGCGTTCCGAATTTGTAACGGCTTATGCAGGTGAACCCTATGAAGATCATGGACGCTTCCAAACGTTGTTTGAGTATCAAAGTTTGATGGCTGAGCTAGTGGATATGGATGTCGTAAACGTCCCTACTTTTGACTGGGCGCAAGCTGCATCAACTTCGATTCGGATGGCAGGGCGTATGACAGGGCGCAAAGTTGCCTTGCTTCCAAGGTCGGTTGATCCTGACAAAGTGATGATCATCAACAATTATTGCACGCCTGTGATGGAGCTTCGATTCGTTGAAATCGACGAGGCAACGGGCAAAATGAGCTTAGATGATTTGCGCAGCAAGCTATCGAGCGATATCGCTGCGGTTTACTTCGAGAATCCTGGTTATCTAGGTATTATCGAAGACCAAGGGCATGAAATATCAGAGCTTGTGCATTCGGTAGATGCGATTTCGATCGTTGGTGTTGATCCCATCTCCCTTGGCGTTCTTCAGCCGCCTAGCCAGTACGGCGCTGATATCGTATGCGGAGATTTGCAGCCTCTTGGAATGCACATGAATTATGGCGGGGGGCAAGCCGGTTTTATTGCGACCCGTGATGAAGAGAAGTATGTCATGGAGTATCCATCAAGATTGTTCGGCATTGTGCCTACTGAGGTAGAAGGCGAGTATGGCTTTGGCGATGTGGCATATGAGCGAACTTCCTTTGCGCTGCGTGAGAAAGGGAAGGAATCTGTTGGCACCCAAACTGCATTGTGGGGAATAACAGCTGGCGTCTATTTGTCCTTGCTTGGACCGACCGGCATGCAAGAGGTCGGAGAGACGATCATGCAGAAGTCGCAATATGCAGCGAAGAAGCTCTCAGCTATTCCAGGCGTTTCTCTTCGATTCGGAGAAGCAGCCTTCTTTAAAGAGTTTGTTGTTGATTTTAATCATACTGGTTTAACGGTCGCTCAGATAAACGCTCAGCTTTTGGAAGCAGGAATTTTTGGAGGCAAAGATTTGTCGGCTGCATTCCCGCAGTGGGGACAAACTGCACTGTACTGCGTGACGGAAATTCATTCGCAGCTTGATCTAGATCGACTGGCAGACACGATTCAAACGATCGTTCGCAAATGAGGTTTGACTTATACAGAGGAAGGACGAAAGCGCCATGAAACGAATTCGCAGGGACCATAAAGTCCGAAATTTCCATCAAGCCAAATGGGATGAGCCGATCATATTTGAACTCCATCGTCAGGGCGAGCGAGGTGTCATTCCGCCTGGAACTGAGGCTGGGATTGTAGCTGAGGTAGGAGATGGTACCCAGCGCATACCTGCATCCATGCGTCGCAGCAATGTGCCAGGGCTTCCCGAGATTGGTCAAGCAAAAGTACTTCGCCATTATTTGCGCCTCTCGCAAGAGACACTGGGCTCCGATTTGAACGTTGAGATCGGTCAAGGTACTTGTACGATGAAATATATTCCGCGCATTAACGAAATGCTGATCCGCACGCCGCATATGACGGAGCTCCATCCGTTGCAGGATGCAGGTTCTGTTCAAGGCATTTTAGAAATTTTCTATAAAATGGACCTGGCCATGCGTGAAATTAGCGGAATGGATGCCTTCTCGTTTCAGCCAAGCAGCGGGACGCAGGCTTTGCTCGCGATGGCTTCCATCGTTCGTGCATACCATGATTCGCGGGGCGAAGGAGATCAGCGGGATGAAATCATTACGACGATTTTCTCCCACCCATCTCAAGCTGCAACAGCTGCAGTTAAAGGCTACAAAATCATTACGCTTCATCCGGATGAAGACGGATTCCCTGATTTGGAGAAGCTGAGAAATGCGATATCTGAGCGGACCGCTGGATTTGTCGTAGCAAATCCGGAAGATACCGGTATTTTCAATCACCGTATTCGCGAGTTCACCGATTTGGTTCATGAAGCGGGCGGCATTTGCTTCTATGATCAAGCTAATGCTAATGGTTTGCTCGGTATAACCAGAGCGAAGGAAGCTGGCTTTGATATGTGTTTCTTCAACTTGCACAAAACCTTTGCTGCTCCTCATATGTGCGGCGGTCCAGCTACAGGTGCGCTAGGCGTGAGCGAAGCGCTTAAACCTTTCTTGCCGGGGCCGCTCGTTGATTATGTTGATGGCCAGTATGTATTAGCGAATCAGTCAGAAAGCAGTATTGGCAAAGTGCGCAGCTTCCATGGTGTTGCCCAAACGGTGCTTCGTTCTTATGCTTGGATCATGAGTTTAGGTCCAGATGGACTAAAGGATGTTGCACAGACTGCAGTTCTTAACAATAACTATCTTTATCACAAAATACTGCAAATACGCGGAGCAAGTGCACCCTACATCAAAGGTCGCCGCCTAGAGCAGGTTCGTTACAGCTGGAAGCAGCTTACCGAGGAAACGGGTGTCACAACCGAGGATATTACTCGTCGGATGTGCGATTTTGGCCTCCATTATTGGACTTCCCATCATCCGTATATCGTGAAGCAGCCATTCACCTTAGAGCCGACAGAGTCCTATTCCAAAGAAGATTTGGACGAATACATTCACGCGCTGGAGCATATCTCGAACGAAGCTTATACGCAGCCGGAAATTGTGAAATCAGCTCCCCATAGCAGCACCGTACACCGAAATGATGAATCATCCCTCGATGATCCGAAGCAATGGTGCATTACGTGGCGGGCTTATTTAAAAAAGACGCAACCCGAATAAAAATTTCTAATTAATGACAACTAATATTTTTGAAAAAATCCGATGTCTTTCAAAAAGACGTCGGATTTCTTTTTTATAATGCGTATTGTGAAGAAGGAAGATGCGTTAGTTGTTCAATAGCGTTCCATACATTATTTTGCCAAGCTGCCAGCTGATTGTTTTTCTTTCCACATCATCGTAATGACAAGGCCAATCAACATGATGACAGCAGCAAAGAGATAAGGATAGTTGATGTTTACATCAAATAATATTCCGCCAAGCGCAGGTCCGACGATATTGCCTAGGCTAGTATAGGTGGAATTCATTCCAGCGATAAAGCCTTGTTCTTTCTCGGCTGTTTTGGATAAATAGGTCGTTAATGCTGGCCGCAGTAGGTCAAATGCGAGAAAGATAAAGGACGTGACTATCAAAACAGCTAAAAAGCCGGAGATCATGGTGGATACTACTGCAAAAAATACGCCAGCAATCAAGCATATTTGGATAAGTTTTTTCTCACCGAGTTTATCCACCATCTTACCAAACATAAAGACCTGAACGACAACGCCGAAGATTGCACTAATTGTAATAACGGCTGCAATATCTTGAGGAGTGAAACCAAATTTATGATCAGAAAAAAGACTGAATACTGTTTCATACGCTGATAAGCCAAAGGCCAGTACAAACACAATTATAAAGGCGATAATGTATTGTGGTTGAATCGATCGTTTCAAATCAGATACAAAGTTGGTCCCTTTTTTGAGCTGACTAATTTCCAGAAGTTCCTGTTTGGATAGCGGTTCTTTTAAAATARACAGGGATGAAATACAGGTTATTAATGCGAATCCAGCTGCAAAGTAGAATGGGGCGCGCACGCCCAGCTCAGCAATAAAACCTCCGATGCCAGGACCAATAATAAAACCGATACTAATCGCGGCAGAAATATAACCCATCGCTTTGGGCCTTTCCTCCACAGAGGTAATATCAGCAACAAAAGCGGTTACGGCGGGCATAATAAATGCACCACTAATACCTCCTAAAATTCTGGAAAAGTAAAGAACGGATACATGTGTGCCAAGTCCAAAGATTACCTCTGATATGCTGAAGAGGAATAAGCCGATAACGATCATTTTCTTCCTGCCGAAAGTGTCAATCCACCGTCCTGCAAGGGGAGACATGAGTAATTGCGCAAACGCAAAGGCCGCCATTAGATAACCCATCGATTGGCCTGATAAATGCATAATATTCATAAAGGATGGCATAACCGGGACGATTAGTCCCACGCCTAGAAAAACAATGAATATATTACTTAGTAGGATAAATAAGACGGTTTTTTGTTCTTTCAATGGTTTCTTCATGAAGTAATACCTCTTTCTGTAAAATCATAGCTGTGAAATACCTCTCCAAAATACAGTCCATGAGGCATTTAATTTATCCTGTAGACGTTTTTCATTATTCCCATAAGCAAGCTCTAACATCATGGAATCAACAACACCTAAGAAAGCAAGCGTAGGGATGGAGGCTATATCTTCCCTAATGGCTTTCGCCGCGATCCAATCATGAAATTTGCCTTCGAGTACGGTTTGAATCTTATTTTCCGAGTCGAATACTTCCTCATTAATGGCTGGCGCCAAATGGAGAGGCGGAAAAAAAGACATACGCAGCCAAAACTTCAACTGCTCGCTCTGTTGAAACAAATCAATGACTAATTGCAGGTATCCAAATAAATCCTCTTTAGGGTTTTGGGTACCCACTTTACTCAAATAGTTTAGCTTCGATGAGACCTCTGCTTCTTTAGCATCTTGTAATACTTGTAGAAATAGATCATCTTTTCCTTTGAAATGAGCATAGAGAGACTGTTTTTTCATTCCGACATTGTCGGCAATTTGAGACAGAGATGCACCCTCATACCCATGAATTGTGAAAAACTTTAAAGCAATGTCTTTAATTTCTTGGCTTTTCAATAAGATCACCTCACATTAACGAACGTTCGTCAGTTATATTATCAAAAATTTTTTTCTTATGCAAATGAAAATTGCTTTGGCAGGCTAAAAAAGCTGGTTTTGAATATAATAAGCTTATCTTCTTCTAAAGGATTGACAATCCGCTTCGTAGTAACTACAATGGTTACAACGGTGGTGATGCTAAGTGAAACAAATTAGTAGCAGATTTTCCATTGCTGTCCACATCCTTTCTCTAATCGCCGTTAGCTCCAATGATTGTACGGGCGATTATATTGCAGGCAGCGTGAATACGAATCCTGTCATTATCCGCAGAATTATGGGGATGCTCAAGAAGGCAGGCTTGGTAGATATTCGACCAGGAGTCGGAGGCGCTTCCTTGCTGAGAGATCGGGATGAGATCACACTTTTGGACGTTTACCGTGCCGTGGAAGTCATTGAGGATGGTCAATTGTTTAATTTTCATGATAATCCGAACCCAAAGTGTCCGGTTGGCCGAAATATTGAAGCAGCTCTTCGTTTGGAAATGAAGGAAGCTCAATCTGCAATGGAACAAAGGCTAGCTCAAGTAAACTTAAGCCAGCTCGCAGCTCATTTTGTGTAACAAAAAAGCTCATTGAGCTTTTTTTATACCCAAGTTGTAACCAAGGTGGTTATAACGAAGGGTAATCATAATACATTAAACTAAATGGAGGAATTACGATGAAAATTTTGGTGACAGGTGTAACAGGGAAATTGGGATCAATTGTAGTAGAGACTTTATTGGAGACTATACCGGCAGAGAATCTGGCTGTCAGCGTCCGCAATCCGGAGAAAGCTGAACACCTTCGTGCGCGGGGAGTGGATGTGCGTCATGGGGATTTTGACCAGCCACAAACGCTAGATAAAGCGTTCTCGGGCATCGACCGTCTATTGATCGTATCAACTGACGGCGATAACGAAACGAGAATTCGTCAGCATGCCGATGCCGTAGCAGCCGCTCAGCGCGCTAATGTTGGTTTCATTGCGTATACCAGTGTAGGAAATGCAAGCGAGAGCTCACTTTTTCTTGCGCCAGTACATCGTGCTGCAGAGGAAGCGATTAAGAACACTGGAATTCCTTATTCCTTCCTGCGCAATAACTGGTATTTGGAGAACGAGATCAGCAGCATTCAAGCGGTCCTTGGAGGTGCGCCTTGGCTGACATCAGCGGGTTCAGGCAAAGTAGGCTGGGCAACGCGTCGCGATTATGCAGTGGCAGCTGCGGCGGTGCTCGCTGGCGAAGGCCACGAAAATACCGTTTATGAGTTGTCCGGCAAGCTTACGACGCAAGAAGAGCTGGTTTCCATTCTTGCCGCTGTCTTGGGACGGGAAATTCCTGTTCAACAAGTGGATGACACTGCTTATGCCAGCATCATGAGCAGTGCAGGCGTACCTGAACCGGTTGTTCCTATTCTGGTTCAGATTCAAAGTGCGATTCGCGATGGAGCATTGGAAGTGGAAAGCAATGATTTTCAGAAGCTGCTTGGTCGTCCAGTCACGCCGCTCGAAGAGGCTCTCCGTCAAATCGTAAACGAAATTCAGTCATAATTAAGAGGTAAATCAATTCTAGAGGTTGTCCCAGAAGGTCTTAAGTGACCGATGGGACTGCCTCTTTTTTATTAATTGCTAGTTTGAATAACAAGTCAATGACAACTATTGCTTCTTACTCCGTTTTCTATGATGCTTAATCACTGTGAGCACTAAAATCAGAAGAACGGGTAAGGTATAGGCAAAATTATTGAGCAGCGGCCATGTCACATTGACGAACTCCTCCAATTGAGATTCCTTCGTATAGGTGGTTAACGACAGCATGAGGCAAATGAATGCTACGGGAAATACGACCAAGCGTTCATTTTTCAAGCCTAGAAGTTCTTTCAACATTTTGATCAGGATGAGCAGGAGAATAGAAGCTTTGAAATAAAAGCCTATGATGAGCGAGAATCCGATGATGGATTCAATTCGCTCGATTACCTCCTGAAACGATATTAGCCGGGCTAGTTGGTACAAAGAGTATTTCAAGTCACCGGACAGTGGTCCCAGTACCATAATGCTGCTTATGACCGAGGCAATCAGCGTCAAGGAATTGATTACAAGCGCAAAGTACATATGTTTGCGCAGCTGAGCGTTCTCATCCTTGCGTACAAACGATAGGATGACCGAAAATACGACCATCTCGGAGTAGGGAAAACCATAAACTACATAAGAGGCGTTCAGGATTGGTCCAATTCCATCTGGCATCACAGGGAGCAGATATTGCGTGTTATACAGGTTTGAGACCAGAATCAAGATAAGAACAATACAGCCGAACATCAGAAACATTAATACAGCTGCCATCCGAGCAATGACCTCGATTCCTGCCATCGCTGTTACTCCGATCATAATGAAAAACAATGTGCTTACAGCATAGGTAGGGGTTTCTTTCATCATCGTATTCTTGAAGAAGATTCCGATTTCAATGACAACGCCCGAAATATTCCAAAGCAATACTAAGGTGAAAGGGATCAATATCAAGAAGGTGAGTCCCTTTCCCAGCACGGAGCGACCTTGCTCAATCAACGAAAGCTCTGGGGCTAGCCGGTTTAAATAAAGGATAGCAGCCAGCAAAAGCATGCCTGTCGCCGAGGCGATGAGAAGAGAGATCCATGCTCCATTGCCTGCAATGTTCGTTAAGGGTGCAGGGACAATGACGATGGAGGAGCCTGTCATGAAAAAAAGGAACAGCATGGACATTTGAATCGAACTGATACGTTCTTTTTGTTTCATGGGGTCTCCTCCAAATTTTATAAAACTCACGTATGCAAGGGATTGAGCCAACGAATGAATAGTTTAGCTGGTTCGGTAAATAAATTGAAAATCATATCGAGGCTAGGCCATGGCTTAGCTATTAAAAAGATAACAGCAAGATAGAGGAGCGGCGCCAACATCGCTATGTACACAAACCGATCTCGTTTGCTTGCGGCTTTCACTTTCGGGATGTCATGGATCAGCATAGCGGATGCTAACAGCAGGACGCAGATGAATTTTCCTAACACATCTAGTGCTCCTTTTTCCCAAATATCGTACCAGCGTTCATGCCCGTACTTAACACATGAACTTGAACGTGGGTTTGAAATTGCATTTGAGCAAGCTTATCCTCCCAAATGGGTTCTAATTGTTTCCATAGTTTCGGGTTGTTCCGATAAATTTGATTGCCGATTCCGAGCACATCAACTTTTTTTGCCTTAAAGGTACGGATTGCATGTTGAATCTGATGTTCGATCTGCTCCTTAATCGTTTGTTCAAAACGCTCCATATCTTGCTTGGTTTTCAGGTTTGAGCATCGTAGTTCTCCGGTTGTACCTTCAATCGTCATTTGGATGTCGACGGTTACATTCTCATCTGTCACTTTCGAAACCAATTGACTGTTGAAGTTGATTATTTCAAGCGATTCTTTGTTGTAGAGCTGTTTCTTTTTTTCATGATTCATGCAAGGGAATTCAAATACTCCATACTTATATTTGTCTGTCAGCATCATCAGCGTTTCGGTGTCTTTTTCCGTAAGAACCCCTACCATTCTCCCGTCTTGAATCAATGCGACCCCGGAAATTGACGCTTTATTGTCCAAGCTATTTTTATGCAGGTAAGGCATAGCAGAGGTTTTGGAGGGGCTGCTTAGCTGAATAGCGAGATCATATAGCGGAAGGTTAGACGTTTTCGCGGAATAGAGAGCTCCGGTCGTCTCCATCTTTCTATACTGTTGACCAATGGTCTGCTCGATAAACGGTTTAATATCCAAAAATGCTGCCGCCGATTTCTCAGCTATGATGGGAAGAATAGTGCCCCGTGGCTCATGGTCTCTTGAGAAAAAATCAAGCACTTCACGGATGTTCAACGTTCTGGCTAAATTCTCTTCGATGATAATGACTCGCATATGATCCCATTTGGCTTTACGTCCGAATTTTGCAGGGATCTCTCGCATCGCTTCAAAAAAGGTTTCTCCTGTTGTTCGAATATTAATTCCTTTCGCTGCTATACTCGTTGCTGGATCAGTCTGCATTTTGCTGGAAGGGTTATAAAAGTGAGTCGTAATATCGACAAAATCACCCTCGCCTCGATCAATCGATATCGCTTGCACATAGCCATACTCGTCCAGTTCATTATTATCCCAGCATCCAGTAATCAAGGAAAGAACAAGAAATGAAGCGAGAAAGGAGAGGAGTGGCTTCACTATGATTTCTTCCTTCCTGCGGATTTTTTATGTAGTTGTCGACTCCGAGGCGAATGAACCAGCAATCGTCTTGGCAGCACAAAAATCGCATCTCGCAGCCTTTTCAAATCCAGTGGTGCAAACGAATCTAGATAGGGCTCACCTAAGGATCGTAGAGTCGCTAGATGAATGTAAATGAGAATTAAGCCTACCATGATGCCTAGCCCTCCAAACGTCGCTGCGAGAAACATTAACGGAAAGCGCAAAATCCGCAGTGCGATGGCCATGTTGTATTGAGGAAGCGCAAAGGAAGCGATGCCGGTCAAGGCCACGACAATGACCATGACCGGAGATGCAATCTGTGATTGAATAGCTGCTTGACCGATAACAAGCGCCCCAACTATGCTGACGGCCGAACCGATCGGCCGAGGCAGACGAATGCCGGCCTCCCGCAGCAGCTCAAAGAAAAACTCCATAATTAACGCCTCAATCATAGCCGGGAAAGGGATACCTTCCCGTGTATCTAAAATGGCTAGCAGGAGAACCGTCGGTATGAGTTCAGAGTGGAAGGTTGATAACGCGATATAAGTGCTGGGCAGCATAAGCGCTATGAGGAACGCAGCCAGTCGAATCAATCGAATTAACGAAGAAAAAATCGTCCGATAGTAATAATCCTCGCTGTTTGTAAAAAACTCAATGAATTTTCCTGGACAGATAAGAACCGATGGGCTTCCGTCCACTAACGCAATGATTTTGCCATCCAGCAAAGAAGTAACCGTCGTATCCGGGCGCTCCGTATACCGAACTTGCGGAAAAGGGGAGTAGTTGGAATCATTAACCCACTCTTCCAGATAGGAAATATCAATCATTTCTTCTTGATCTATACCCTCAATCTTTTGCTTAAACGCTTCTAATGTCTCCGGCTTTACGACGCCTTCCAAATAGCCGTAGGACACTTTTCTGTGAACCTTCTCCCCGGATATAAAATACTCAAATTTAAGTTCGGGCGATTTCAGCAAGCTTCGAATGACACCGATATTGCGATCCAAGCTTTCAATGAAGCTGACATGCGGGCCTTGAACGGTAGGCTCCGTAATGGGCTCTGAGGTTTGACGCTGCTCGACATCAAGGGCAAAATAGGCGATAGCCTTAGGCCATCCGTCAAAAAAAATGACGACTTTGCCGTCCAGAATGCCTCTGACGGCTTGTTCCATTTCGCTCATAAGCTCAACGTTAGGGGAAGCGATGCCATGATTCTCAAAATAATGGATAACATCTTTTATCGTTACCGTCTCGGCAGGACCAAGCTCATGCGGCACCAGATTTTGCAGCGTATCCTTTGCAAAATTCGTAACGGTCGTTTTCGTTAGCGTATCGAAGTAGACGGTAAAGGCTGATTGCTCCAAGCCCTGTCCATAACTCCAGCGATGTATTATCAAGTCTTTGCAGTTGGCAAAAAAACCTTCGATCGCGTTCAAGTTTTCTTCCAGATGGGGAGAAATGTTCGGGTAAGAAGGCTTGTCGGATGTAGTGTGATTAGGTGAAAAATTGGGCGATTTCCGCATGCGAGTCTCCTATCCGAAGTGAAGTGTCGAATGATTACATCTTTTCCCTGTTGAGGAAAAGATATTCGGTTGTCATTGGATTGGGGGGAGGGGAGGAGCCAATGTCTATTCTGTTTACCTGTTATATTTTATTGCATGTATGAGATTGACGACTATAATAGGTTTAAAGAAGAGGGGATTGCAGCGAATGTATTCCTAGATTTATTACCGGGTCTAAACATCGTTGGAAGAAAGGCTGGCATGAGAGGGGACTGGCTATGTTTTATTCGTTAAAAAGTCGTTTGATTGCAATCTTTTGTTTACTATTCGTTTTATCCTTCGTCACCCTGTCCATTCTTTTATTTAATGAGTCCCGTTCCATTATTCGCTCTTACATTGAATCTTCAGCACTGGAGAAAATGGATGAATACGGGTCTTACATTGATATGGTTCAAACACAAATCTATGATTTAGCCTCTATCGTTTTTAATAGCGATATTACGAATAATTGGGATGCAGTAGCGTCAGATTCCGCATCCACGGAGGGAGAAAAAAATCTTGCCCATTACCGAATGAGCCAGTTTTTGACGCAGACAACGAACAGTTATTCCAGTGTTTCTGGTGTCGCCGTCTATCGTCAGGAAGGCATGTGGGTCAGCAGTGGCAATTTAGTTGTGTCTAACGATTCCTTTCTGAAGGAAAAGTGGTATCTCGATTTTAAAAACGAGGATCAATACTGGATTCCGGCTCATACGGATGTCGCAGAGCTGCGCAATAACAACAAACATCCGGTAATCAGTATGCTGATGCCGATCAGTTCATTTGAGCCTTCACTGACAAAAAGTGTGATGAAGATTAATGTAAGCGCTGACTATTTTCTGGAGCCGCTAGGCAGAATCCATCTTGGGGAGAGCGGAACGATCTATTTATTAGATCAGCATGGTAAACCAATGCTGTCCCAGAACGAATACGGAGCCCATTCGGAGATGGTACGGCAGGTTGACGATTTACGGACAGGCTGGAGGAAGCAGGGCGTCGTTTATTTAAATAATTTAAGCGGAGAAAAAGAAATTTTAGTATACAAAAAACTGCCGAAAACGAACTGGATGCTTGTTGGGTTCGTATCAGAGAAAGATTTGTATTCACAGCTCTTTCGCCTGCGAAGCACGATTCTAATCGTTGCGGCTGTATTATTAATTGTGTCTTTGATACTGGCGACTTGGTTCTCGCATGGAATTACGAAGCCGCTTTCACGGCTGGTGCTCGCAATGCGGCATGTACAAAGAGGCGATTTTGTGCTTGCTGAGAGCCGTTTGGCGCCTGAGAAGAGGGTACGCAATGAAGTGGGCTTCGCAACTGAAACGTTCCGCAACATGGTTACGAGACTGCGACAGCATATCAAAACCGAGTTCGAGCTTAAGCTGCTTAGGCAGCAAGCGGAATACAAAGCGCTGCTCATGCAAATTAATCCGCATTTTCTGTTTAATACACTGGAGCTCATGAGCAGCTTAGCCATACAGCGACGGACAGATGATACAGTCGAAGTTATAGAATCACTAGGGAAGATGATGCGTTTCTCTCTTAAAATTAGCGATGACCTCGTTCCGTTGGAAGAAGAGCTAGTTTATGTTCACTATTATTTGTCGATCTTAAAAATCCGCTTCGGTGATCAACTGAACATAACGATTGAGGAGGAAGGCGACCTTCTGAGATTGTCGACGGTAAAATTTATTTTCCAGCCATTGATAGAGAACGCCGTTAAATACAGCTTCATGCATCAATCCGAGGCAATCGTCCGCATTCGTGTAAGCCATGCTGCGGGAAGGGTACATCTAATCGTGTCAGATAACGGACCGGGGATGACAAGCGAGCAGCAGAAGAAGCTGCTGGAGCGATCGGAATCCGTTCAGCTGGAGCAAATTCTTACCAGCCGGAGCAGCCAAATTGGACTAGGAAATGTTCTTGCACGCTGCCGTCTTTACTACGAATCACTATTTGAGGTCCGCATCGATTCTACGCTTGGCGAGGGTACAACGATTGAGCTCATACTACCAGCACAGGAGGAACACCAGCATGTATAAAGTATTAATCGTGGATGATGAACCCGAGATCCGTCAGGGTCTAAAGCTTAAGGTAGACTGGGACAGTATTGGACTTATCATTGCAGGGGAAGCCTCTAATGGCGTCGAAGCGCTCGAGAGGCTTTCAGCAGAGGCTATTGATATTGTTATTACAGATATGAACATGCCTGTGATGGACGGTATGTTATTTTTAGATTCCTGTCACGAGCAGTACCCATCCCTGCGTCTGATCGTCATTACAGGTTATGAGGATTTTCATTATGCGAAAGCAGCCATTCGCAATCAGGCTCGCGAGTATTTGTTAAAACCTGTTGCTAGAAAAGAATTGACCGACACGCTTTCAAACGTAAAGAAGGAGCTGGACAAGGAAAGGCAAAGCCATGATCAGGCGGCTATGACGCAGTGGCGGCTCTCCCAATATTATAAGGAAATGAAAGAGCATTTTATCGTTCATCTCGTAAAGGAAGAGATTTTGCAGGAGAGTACTATAAAAGATCGTTCCCGATTGTTTGAGCTGGATTTATGGGATAAACGTGAGGTTAGGTTTATTACAGCAGGGCTATGGGAGCGAGGGGAATCAAGCGCTTCGGTTGACCGTACGCCGGACAAGTTTCGATTGCCGTTCGATATCATATCAAGAGAATGCGCAGACAAGTTCCAAGGGAAGATGGAGGTATTTCGTGATACCAATTATCCTGGCCTCATGCATTTTGTAATCGCTGCGGACCACGAATTGGAGCGGGAATTTGCTGAGTTTCTGACTCAAAGCGTAAATAAGTACATGGCGTTTGAAATTAAAATAGGTACTGGTCAAACGGTAAGCGGATTTAAGCAGTGGAAAGAAGGTTATATTAGCTCTTTGCTGGCATGGAACATGCCATACGGCAAAGCTGCTGGACTAGCTCATGCTTCTGAGGGGCATACGGCTATACCTGAGCATACCATTAAGGTTATTGAGCGCTATTTATTTCGAGGAGAGCTTTCATCGTTTGAAGCAGCGATTAGACAAGAATTACAGCGCGGAATGAAATCACAGCTTCGTTTTGTCAAATTGATTTTCCAGCTTTACTTGATGCTTGAGACCATTGCGCATGAATCGCAAATCGGTTTGGAGAGCGGCGAACAGCTTTGGCTAAGGCCGGAAATGACACTTAGTCTCGATACTGTAGAGAAAGCGGAGCGGTTTCTGATGCGTATTGCAGTTAAAATCGAGAGCAAGCGTCAAAGCGACTCACAGGAAAGTGATCCATCCTTGATTTTGGCGGCTAAGCAGTTTATTGACGAGAACTATATGTATGAATTGAATTTGACGATGATTGCAGAGAAGTACAATTATAATTCATCTTATTTCTCAGAAATGTTCAAAGCTAAAGTAGGTAAAACCTTTATTCACTATTTGAATGAGGTACGAATTGCTGAGGCTGTTCGGATGCTAAAAACAACAACGCTGAACCTTTGGGATATTGCAGAGCTTACTGGATTCTCCAATGCAAGCTACTTCAGCTCCAAATTTAAAAGGATGTACGGAATGACTCCTTCGGATTATCGTCAGCAGCAATCGGAATTAAAATCTGAAAAAAATGATAGTGAACACCCAAAGAATTAGCATTCTATGTTCATAGCCCCTCCCTTATGATGGAACTACATCAATAAGAGAGGGGTATTCATGATGAGAAAAAGCCTCAAGCCGCTTAGCAATCAGCATAACTTAACCGCATATACCTTTTTGCTGCCATGGCTGATCGGGTTTTTCTGCCTGACGCTCGGTCCAATGCTTGGATCGTTTTATTTGTCGCTCACAAAGTATGATTTATTAACGTCGCCAAAATGGATTGGTTTTTCAAATTATATTAACATTTTTAAAGATGACGAAACCTTCTCGAATTCCTTGTGGCTTACAATCAAATACGTGTTCATTTCCGTTCCGCTGCGTCTTGCTTTCGCGCTGATGGTCGCTATGGTTCTAAACAAAGGTATTCGAGCGCTAGGCATTTACCGCACCGTATACTATATCCCTTCGTTGCTCGGGGGCAGTGTCGCTATTGCGATTGTGTGGAGACAGATTTTTGATGGCAGCGGCCTTGTGAATCAATTTCTTGGCTGGTTCGGCATTCAAGGACCTTCATGGATTTCCCATCCGAGCTACATTGTTTATACCATTATTTCATTGTCCGTATGGCAATTTGGTTCAGCGATGGTAATCTTCCTTGCAGGCCTTAAACAAGTGCCACTTGATCTGTATGAAGCAGCTCAAGTGGATGGAGCAGGCAAAGCTCGTCAATTTTTTCGCATTACGCTTCCCATGATTTCTCCTGTTATTTTCTTTAATCTCGTGATGAGCATTATTAATTCATTTCAAGCGTTTACACCTGCATTTGTCATTGGCGACGGCCGTGGAGGCCCGCTTGATGCGACCATGTTCTACACCCTGTACTTGTATATGAAAGGCTTCTCGTTCTTCGATATGGGTTATGCATCCGCGTTAGCCTGGATTATGCTGCTGATCATCGGGGCGTTTACAGCCATTATTTTTGCAACATCAAAATATTGGGTATTTTACGGTGACAGCAAGGAAGGGAGGTAAGGCAGCTATGCAAGTGAGAAAGTTAAACGGATTAACTAAACATACGATCATTATCATCTTTGGCATTGCCATGCTTTACCCGGTATTATGGTTAATAAGCAGCTCTTTTAAGCCTAATGAGCTGATCTTTACACAGCCGGGATTATGGTCAAGCTCATTCACTTTGGATAATTATATTAACGGCTGGCGCGGCTTTCAGGGAATAGCATTTAGTAAGTTTTTTGCAAACTCATGGCTGATATCGATTCTAAGCGTGCTTGGCAATGTGATTACCTGCTCCTTAGCAGCCTTTGCGTTCGCGCGGTTGAATTTCAAGTTTCAGAAACTTTGGTTTTCATTAATGCTGGTGACGATTATGCTGCCCTATCATGTGACGCTTGTTCCGCAATACGTCATCTATAATGAGCTGCAATGGATCAATACGTATTTTCCGCTGGTTCTGCCAAAATGGCTGGCGCATGATTCCTTTTTTATTCTTATGATGGTGCAGTTTATCCGCGGAATTCCGAGAGAGCTGGATGAAAGTGCGACGATTGACGGCTGCAGTCCGCGGCAAATTTATTTCCGCATTATCATTCCGCTCTTAGTACCCGCTTTGATATCCGCCGCTATTTTCACTTTTATTTGGTCATGGGACGATTTTTTCAGCCAGATGATCTACTTGAGTGATATTAAGCTGTTTACAGTGCAGCTGGGAATTCGTTCTTTATTTGATCCTACTGGTCAATCGGATTGGGGCGCGCTGCTTGCGATGTCGGCATTGTCGCTTGTGCCAATAACGCTTATATTCCTTATTTTTCAACGCTATTTCTTGGACGGCATCGCAACTACCGGTTTGAAATGATATTGTGTTTTCTTGCTCGATAACCGAAAAAATTGATAATGAATACCCGAAGGAATGAAATTCCGTATAAATGGAAATCAGGGTAGCATCATAAGTGAAAGCGAATTCATAATAGGGTATTGGGGGAAATCAAAATGAAACAGCGGTTGCTTATTTTGGCTTTAGGAATGTTAATGGTATTCACTGCGGCATGCTCAGGTGGTACGGGCAGTGGAGGATCAAGCAATGAAAAAGAGAAAAACGGAAATGAGTCAAGTGAAGCAAAACAAGTAGAACTGCGCATTATGTGGTGGGGAGATCAAAAGAGGGCGGATATTACAAACGAGGCGTTGAAAATTTTCCAAGAGAAAAACCCATCCATTAAGGTTGTTGGCGAGTTTGCCCCATCCACTGGTTATTTCGATAAGCTTAATACGCAGCTTGCTTCCGGCACGGCGCCAGACATTTTTTTCTTAGGAGGAAATGTGGTCGATTATGCGAATAAGGAAGTGCTTCTTGATCTTTCTCCATATGTGGATAAAGAGCTTAATTTAAGCGATATGGATCAATCGATGATTCAATACGGCACGATAGGCGGCAAGCTTCTTCATATTTCTGCTGGTGCTAATGCACGCGGAGTCGTTGTGAATAAGACGATGTTCGAGAAAGCGGGCCTTCCCGTACCTGAGGATGGTTGGAATTGGGAAGACTTTGCACGAATCAGCAAAGAAATCTCGGACAAACTGGGCAGCGGTGTCTATGGTACTTATAACATGTCCATTGATGGAATGGATATCGGCCTGAAGCAGCAAGGCAAACAGCTTTATGATATGGATAAAGGGACGCTGGGCTTCGAAGAGGCTGACGTGTTAAAATGGTTCCAATATTGGGATGAAACGATGAAAGCCGGCGGTGTTGTCCCTTCCGAGCTGCAAGTATCCAATCCTCCCGGCGATACAAGTAAGTCATTAGTTGTCACAGGAAAAGTAGCGATGAGCTTAATTCCGTCCAATCAATTGGCAGCATTGCAAGGACTTACGCAAGATGAGCTGATTATGGTACAGCTGCCGCGCGGCGAGAAGGGAACAGGCGTAGTGTTCGAGTCAAGCCAAGGTTTGTCGGGTTATGCCAAGACCAAACATCCAAACGAGGTAGCGACGTTGTTGAGTTTCTTCATTAATGATCCCGATGTTGCGAAATTGTTAGGCAATGATCGCGGTGTACCAGTGGTTGCGGCTAACCGCAAGCTCCTTGAAACTAGCGCGAACAGCGTAGAGAAAATTGTTTATGACTACACAAGCCGTGTTTCAGAAGCGACAAACAAGGAGCCGTTTGCGGTCAGCTACAATCCTCCGGGCTTCTCTGAATATTCCAAGCTTGCCGAATCGACGATGTATGAAATTGGTTTCGGACGCAAGAGCGTAGAAGTGGCTGTTAAGGACTTCTATAATGGCACTCTGAAAATATTCAAAAACAATCAATAGTTTCCTGTGAGTTGGTATCAGCAATGCATGAATAGACAGGCTGCCTCGCGGCAGTCTGTTTTTAAATAAGTGGAGAAAACAATTATATCGGAAAAGCGAGGCGATTAGGATGAGCGAATCATTGCTGAAGCAGCTTCGAGAGCTGTCTATAGATGAGAAGATTGGCGAGTTGACGAAACCATCTCATAAAAATAGCCTTGAGGAATGGAAGCAATCCGGCATTCGTTTTACAACACGTTCAGGCAAGCTTGAGCAGGTTTATTATGCAGCAGTGCGCAAGCTGCTCGATTGTATTGTTCCTACGGGCGGTGAAGAGCCGATTTTGCAAGAAGGAGGAATCTATCTCGGCTGTTGGCTGGAAAGTACAGGAACGATTAATGCTGAGCTACTTTCTCGCTTTATACCATCCGTATCGGATGCAACTTTCCGCTCGTTTGCCGTGCACCAGCGTGAGGATGGTTTGTTGCCTTATAAGGTAACGGAGCATGGTCCTGCATTCCGGCAGATTCAGCTGGTGACGCCGCTTGCACGCAGTATATGGAACCATTATAAGCTGAATCATGCGGGGAAGCCGTTTTTGCAAACGATGTATACTGCGATGGCAAGCTACGATGAGTGGCTGGTTCAGTACCGAAATACCCGTGGAACAGGTTGTGTAGAGGCATTCAGTACTTTTGATACGGGGCATGATCTTTCACCGCGGTTCTGGCATGTCCCTGACACCCCTCATCTTAATGATGCTGCGCAAATGAATCCTGATTCTCCGATATTACCTTTTTTGGCGCCGGATTTAACTGCAAATGTATATTGTCAACGTCTTTACTTGGCTCGTATTGCAGAGGAGCTTGAGCTTCCTAGCAAGCAGCACTGGCTAGCGAGAGCCGAAGAGAGCTTAACGAGYTTGTATCGTTATTGCTTTGATGGAGAGGATCATTTCTTCTATGATCGAGACCGAAATGATGAGCTTGTGCGAGTACAATCGGATGTGCTGCTGCGCGTAATGGCATGCGAAGTAGGAGATCAGGCTTTTTTTGATACGATGCTCAGACGTTATTTATTGAATACAAGCAAATTTTTTGCCAAATATCCATTTACTTCGATGGCTATGGACGATCCGCGCTTTGATCCGTTCTCTAGCTACAACAGCTGGGGAGGCGCATCGAACTTCCTTAGCTTGATTCGCGCACCTCATGCTTTCGAGCATCATGGACGGCACGTTGAACTCACTTGGGTGATGTACCCGATCTTAGCTTCATTTACCAAAGCAACCCGCTTTGCGCAGGCGGTTAGCCCGTGGACTGGAGATGAGGGATTTACTGAGGCGTATTCTCCGTCGATATTGTGCCTGTTAGATTATGTTGAGCGTTTATGCGGTATTTTGCCTACACCAGACGGCGAGCTATGGTTTACGGGACTTGTACCCTACAATATGGATCATGGAGAAGAGATTACCGGTGAGACAGGCTACAGCCGAATCGTGGATGGTGTTACCTATGAACTGTTAAATATGCAGGCGGGGTCGGAGCTGTATCGAAATGGAGAAAGCTTCATCCGTTTTCCAAGCGGCATTCGCGTTATTACCGATCGCCAGGGTCAAATGAAGGGAATCATTGGAATGAGTGTACGTGAGATTCAGGGTGCAATTATTTATAATAATCAAGAGATTCCTTTTCATGTGAAAGGCAATGAGTATTTGACCTTTGAGAAGGGCAAGTTTAGCGTGGAGCGTGCAATTGGCGTCGTAAATCCGACTTACCGTTAAATGCGGGGTTGAAAAGTGATTATTGAGGTTCATTGTGCAACAAAGAATAAGCCTTGAACCCGAATGGGCTCAAGGCTTGTTTTATTATTGAGGCAGCTGTGACAGACGACGTTCCCTTATCAGCACGATAGACATAATCGTTATTGAAATAGATACTAGCGCAATTGGAATGACGAATATGGATGGATCGTACCCTTCGATGAATAATGGTAACAAATATCCGATTAATGATGCCGTTAGTGAAATGAAAACGTACAAGCTTGCGCCGAATCCGGTCCGGCCTGCGAACATGCGCTGCACATACCCCATCGCTACTCCGTACAAGATGGATACAAAAAAAGAATAAATCGGCTGAATGAGGAAAAAAACGATCAATGGCGAGTGCAAGGCATAAATCGTATAAGTAATAAGCGCCCCAAAGCCGCCAATTAAAATAATTATTTTGCTGCCGTATTTCGCCGCCCAATAACCGGCGATGGTCATGAACAACAGCTCGAATACGGCTTGGGAGCTCCAAATATAAGACATATATTCCGGCTTGCCGAACAACGTTTTAACGACAAGCGGCAAGTACAATCCGCGAATGGCATCTGCGCATGCAAGCAGCAGCAGAGCAATTAGCATAATGAGGGAAAAAGGCTCGCTCGCTCCCATATTAGCTTGTTTTTTCTCTTCAGAGTGTTCCCGGTAGAACAACAGCAAGATAACGAGCATTGCGTAACCTGCAAAGTTGCCCCATAATACACCTTGAAACGTAGCAATCAAATACAAGTTCGCTCCTGCCAGCAAACCGCAAAAAAACCCAACACTGTACCCTGCGCGCAGCCATATTTGTGCCATCTCCACAATATCCCCGGCAAGTCTAGCAAAATGATTCCGAGATATAGCGAACAATTGTCCCATAATGAGTCCGGACGGAGCGCTCACAACACACATGCCGATCAGCGCCTGGACATAACCTTCTGCGTTCATATAAATGAACAAACCGACGAGACATAACAAAGCAGCTGTAATGACCAGTCTCTTTCTGCTGCGCAGCTTATCACTTAACAGTCCAACTGTAATCGTAGTTCCCATATTGAGCAGCAGCGACACAACGAAGATCGATACGACTTCATTCTTTGAAAGCCCGATGCTCTCACTTAAATAAATTGCATTCATCGGTGCTAGAATGCCCATGCCGATGCCATAACAAAATAAGGTGAAAAGCATCCTACCTGCACCATCCACCTGCAAAAAACGTTTCATATCTGCGGCAATACGCATCTTCAACCTGCTCCATTCTCCTCATGATCTTGCCAAATTCTAACAAAGTGTAGCTCACTTTTCTCGTGTTGTCTAGAAGAAAACGGTGGTGATCAGGGCAGAAAATGAATACTATTCTGTAACAAAACACCTTTGTTATTTGTCATATAAGCAAAAACATGAGGTGATCATTATGAATGAGCGAAAAACAGCCTATGACGCTGTCATTATTGGCGGCGGTTTATCTGGTCTGACAGCTTCTATTTATTTGGCTAAAGCAGGATTACGCGTGCTGCTAGTCGAAAAGTCCAATCGATTGGGCGGAAGGGCATTAACGGTGAAAAAGAAAGGAGCTTATCTCAACCTTGGTGTTCATGCTTTCTATCAGGATGGGGTAGGCGAGGAAGTGCTAAAAGAGCTAGATGTTAAGCTAAAAGGAGCCAATCCACCGCCATCAGTGGCCGCAATATGGAACAATCAAGTGTTTCCTTTGCCGACTGGGCCCATTCAATTGATGACATCTAAATTGTTCACGATTACTGGGAAAATAGAGCTAGCACGGTTTATGATGAAATTAGCTAAAATCGATACAACGAAACTCGAAAGGGTAACATTCCGAGAATGGGCTGAAAAGGAAGTTCAAGATCCGATGATTAGGCATGTTATTTATTCGATTTGTCGGACGAACACCTTTGTGCCGCACCCAGAGCTGCTAATAGCCTCAATCGCTGTCAAGCAATTGCAGCGAACGTTTGGCGGAAAGGCATTTTATATTGAAAAGGGGTGGGCAAATCTTGTAGATGCGCTAAAGCAAAAAGCAGAGCAAGCCTCGGTTACGATTGTGACTGGTTGTTCAGTAGATGGAATTGTACCAGACAAAGAGGATTTGCGAGTCAGTTTTGCGGATGGAGAGTCATTGGTGATTTCGTCTGTCATCGTGGCCGCTGGTCTAGGAGATGCATGTAAGCTTGTAAAGGACGCTAATCAGAACCTGCTTAATTGGAAGGAGCAAGCGCATACGATAAAAGCGGCTTGTTTGGATCTTGTATTGCATCGTCTACCGAATCCAAGCGCATCCTTCATCGCTGGCTTCTGGTTGGACGCTCCTATTTTTTATAACAACCCAACATCCGTTGCCAGCCATAACGACGATGGGGATTCTGTCGTCATTCATATGATTAAGCAGCTTGGAGAAAATCCGAGCTATCCCAAAGAGGATGAACAGCACTTGGAGCAAGCGCTAGATCTTATGCAGCCGGGATGGCGCGAAGTGGAAGCTGCCCGTCAGTTTTTACCGAATATAACGGTTGCTCATGATTTTGCTTCTATTGATAAGAATGGCATTTATCCAGGGCCGGATGTTCCGGAAATCCCAGGTCTTTATGTTGCAGGAGATTGGACCGGTCATGTTGGAGAAACTTTGGTTGATGCTGTGCTTGCTGGGGCTAGAAGAGCCGCACAAGCTGTAATTAAACAACATAAAGGTATGAATGGGAGTGACATGTGAATACGGAACAGCTATATGTTGAATTGAAGCCGTTATTATTTTCGCTCGCTTATCAAATGATGGGCAGTGTCGCGGATGCGGAAGATATTGTTCAGGACGCGTTTATCTCTTTGCATGAAGATCAGTCTGATCATATCCAGTTTATTAAAGCTTATATGTGCAAAGTAGTTACGAATAAATGCCTGAATAAGTTGAAATCGACAAGCAGGCAGCGGGAATTGTATGTGGGCCCGTGGCTGCCAGAGCCTCTCGTTACGAGTGGTGTTAACTCAAACGATCCGCTCCAACTATACATTTCGAAGGAAATGTTGTCTACCGCATACTTGCTGTTATTGCAGCAGCTGACCGCCGTAGAACGTGTTGTTTTTCTATTAAGGGAGTTGTTTCATTACCCATTTCAAGATATTGCCGCTATTCTCGATAAGAGCAGCGGAAACTGTAGGCAAATTTTTTATAGGGCAAAAAAAAGCATAGGGTCTTCTTCCAGCAGTGAATTGACTCCGCAGGAGATTGCTAGTCCTATGATGGAGGAATTCGTAAACGCAATCATTTCTGGCAATATCAATCGCATGCTGTCGATTCTTTCCACGGAAACAGTATTGTATACGGATGGAGGCGGCAAAACAAATGCGGCTCTGCGTCCGATTGTGGGGCAAAATCTTATTATCCGTTATTTTACGGCGATTAGACCGGAAGTTCCTTCAGATTTCACTTGTGATGTTGTTGAACTAAATGGAAATAGCGGCATTGTGATTAAGTCTGGCGAGCTTACGTTTTCGGTTATTACCTTCCATATCAAAGACAACGTCATTTCGGACATTTATATTGTCATGAATCCAGAGAAGCTGCGCCATTTTAATAGATAGAAAATAAATAAATAAAACAACCATAACAGCAGAGATGCAGTTATGGTTGTTTTGGCTTGTATTAGACCAAGATATATCGAATAAGACCTAAGAGGGCGAAGCAGAAAAAAACGGTACCAGCACCAATACCTGTAATTGCGCTATGGGCTACCTTAAGCTTTTGAGATATGATTAACGTACTAATGGCAACGGCAATCAACAATGCAGCAAGTACATATAAACTGGGATCTTTGAAAACATGTTTCAAACTAATAAAATGAATACCAACAATAAAGGCAATCCAAGGGGAAACGTATTTGCTGCGTTTTGTTTTTATGAATACAAAAGCACCCGCACCTGCCAAAATGATCTCAGTGTATACCGAAATCAAATAGTTACGGAAAGATGATTGATTAGACAAAGCGGAGGGTGCGTCCCAGTTCGTTATACTTAGGTAGACGCCTGCCAAGCATACTAGAAGTGCAATGCCAGAAGCTATGCCAATGTATTTGCGCCAACTCGCTCTAGGATTTTCTTGTGCCCAGCCAAACCAACTGAAACTAAACATGCCAAATATTGCTGCATACATGGTGTAATCTCGAAGATAATCCATACAAACCCTCCTATTGGAAAACTGTTTTATTTGGATTCCTTTTCCATTATACCATCAGAGCATTTTTTTAGATTAAAAGGTTTTCGGTTTTACAGCATTGAAAATAAGTAAAGTGGTGGGAATACGCGGTAATTCATGATAGTATCTATAGTACACAAACCTAATTAAACTCAAATCAAATATATAGGAGGAATGTACATGTCTAATACCACAAATGAAACATCGGTTGAAGCTTTATTTAAGCCCTTTGTCTCCAAAAATTTGCAGATTGCCAATCGTATTGTGATGGCGCCAATGACAAGAGGATACTCCCCAAATGGAGTTCCAGGGGCTGATGTTGCGGCTTATTATCGTCGGCGGGCGGAGAATGGCGTTGGTCTTATCGTCACCGAAGGAACCGTAATCGATCATAAGGCTGCTGCTGCAAGTCCGAATTGGCCTCACTTTCATGGGGAGGCTGCGCTGAGCGGCTGGTCCAATGTGGTAAAAGAAGTGCATGAAGCCGGCGGTAAAATTATTCCGCAGCTATGGCATGTTGGGTTAACGCGCAAAATTGGCGACCTCCCCAATAAGGAAGCATTGCCAATTGGTCCTTCGGGACTTAATCTATCAGGTGAGAAAATAACGGAGCCACTAACGGAGAAAGAGATTGGGGATGTTATCGCAGCTTACGCACAGTCAGCGGCAGATGCAGCACGAATCGGCTTTGATGGTATTGAGCTTCATGGTGCGCATGGTTATTTGATCGATCAGTTCTTCTGGGACCAAACAAATAAACGGACTGATGGCTATGGCGGCGACCTTGCAGCGAGGACACGTTTCGCTGTTGAGATTGTTGAAGCATGCCGTCGTGCAGTCGGAAAAGATTTTCCAATCGTATTCCGATTCTCACAATGGAAAGCGGGTCATTATGATGCCAAATTGGCGGAAACGCCTCAGCAGCTTTTGCAATTTTTGACGCCGCTTGCTGATGCGGGAGTGGATGTCTTCCATTGTTCAACACGGCGATATTGGGAGCCGGAGTTTGAGGATTCTCATCTAAATCTGGCAGGATGGACGAAGAAGCTGACAGGAAAACCAACGATAACTGTAGGCTCAGTTGGGCTGGATAATGAATTTAGAAGCAGCAGCGGGGACGCTGCGAAGCCGGCCATTTTGAACAGCTTAATTGAAAGACTAGAAAAGGAAGAGTTTGATCTGGTAGCCATAGGCCGTGCACTGCTTGCTGATCCAGAATGGGCAGCCAAAATACGCGACAATCGAACAGATGAGCTGCTGAGCTATGACGCAGGCGCTACAAAAACTTTATATTAATGTCGTACACGATAGAAGAGGAGCCTGCAATTAGGCTCCTCTTCTTCTTTATGAACTAACTGACAGAGTAACTCACTCATTCATTCGCTTGAGATAATCTCTTCTCCTCCAGATCACCCCATCGTGTTTTAGCCTGCCATTGGTTTCTTAGAAGAAATACGAATACTTGCAAATAAACTCATTAGTATTAACAAAAGATTAAAACCCATCGTTACAATCAATCCCGATTGCATTGTCATTCCGGCAGCTTGACTAACGACAAGGATAGCACCGCCTATACCGATCACCACACCCGGTGTGAAAGAATCTGCAAATTGCAAATTAGCGGAAGTCTCGCCAGCTCCGTCTTCACTAGTATGGGCAAATGCAACCGCACCGCTCGTTGGATGGGATAATCCCATTCCAATTCCTGCAATGATTTGCCCCATTACGGCCAAGGCAACCGTTACGTTTGGAATCCAACCGACTAAAGCAAAACCTATTGTGAGCAGCAGCACGCCTAAAATAATTCTTCTATTACGCCCACGGCCTTGGTCTGCTGTATCCCAGCGCCCTTGCAAATAAGCAAAGAGACACCAGCTAAGCGCCGCGCTGGCAACAATTAATCCGGCATGAGCGGGATTAATGCCTTTGATATCGATTAGAGCTAACACAAGAAAATTTTGTGTACTGACATATGCGGCGAAGAAAAGTCCACGTGTTGCTAGAATAGCTGGCATTCCTCTTCGGAATAGTAGAGTGCCCGTAGGCAACAGCTTGCGCAGTGGATATGACATGACGGATAAGCCGGCAATGCTTAGTACAGCTCCTGTAATTCTGGGCAGCATGCCAAGTCCAACGAGGAAAATACCTGTACCTATCGTTAAAAATAAAGCCATCCACGTAGCGGCGGCACCATTACCCTCCCTTGTACCTTGTACCTTCAATTTTCTAAAAGCCGGCAAGCTAAGGATGGCTGACAAAACGATAATCGGCAATATGCCCCAGAATACAAAACGCCAAGACCACTGTTCTGCAATCAAACCAGCAACAAATGGACCGAGCATAGACGGAAGGACGTAGGCTGTACCGAATGCACCGAGTATTTTGGAACGTAATTCATCGGGATAGCTTAAGGAGATAGCGGTGTATACGCAAGTCATCATCGCACCAGCACCAAGGCCTTGCAGCGCTCGCGCCGCAATCATAACGTACATATCGCTGGCAGCAGCCGCAGCAATCAGACCCGCAATAAACAAAACAAGTGCAATCGTAAACGGTACTGCTGGCCCTTTTTTATCAATAATACGACCGACAACCAGGGTGCCAACAATCTGAGCAAGCAGATAAGTGCTGAATATCCAGCCAAAGAGATGAATGCCATTCAAATCACCGGCGATGGAAGGAGCGATCGTGGTTACGGCTAAGCCCTCAAATCCTACTGCCATTACTGACAAAATAATTCCTATCGATAGTGCAAAATAACGCGGACTAAAAATGCTTTGATGATTCGGCATTGCCTTTAACCTCCAACAAAATTTTTTATGTATACGCCATATCCGGATACTTAGTAAACATATTTCTTTATAAAGTTCAGGCTACAGTTCAGCTTTGACTTTGTCAACATTTTTATTTAAAATGTAGAGAGTGATATAGAGTCAGTTGCCTCAAAAGGAGGTCCCTATAATGAGCGGAAGTCAAACGAACAAAGATTCCTCAACGAAGACGCGAAGAGGAATCATTAATCTGCTGAAGCAGCAGGGTGGTATGGATGTTATGGCATTAGCCTCAGAGTTTCTATTATCTGGAATGGCTATTCGCCAGCATTTAAATGCGCTGAAAGAAGAAGGATTAGTTACGTATGAAGAAGAAGCCCGTCCGATGGGGCGACCGGCCAAGCTGTGGAGATTAACGCCTGAAGCTGATCGTTTTTTTCCAAGCGGTTATTCGGAGTTGTCAGTTAGTCTGCTTCAATCTATGAGAGAGGCTTTCGGAATCGAGGGGCTGGATAAGCTGCTGGCAGTACGAAATAAAAATATGCTGGAGCAATACCTTTTCCAACTTGGCGGGGAATCTCATCTAATTGGAAAACTGGAGAAACTGGCTGATATTCGCACAAAAGAAGGTTATATGGCTGAGATCAAGGATCTAGGCGATGGAAGCCTGTTGTTTATAGAGAAGCATTGTCCAATCTGTGAAGCTGCTGCTGCTTGTGCCGGGTTATGTAAAAATGAGTTAAGCCTCTTTCAATCCGTGCTAGGCAGTGAAGTTCAGATTGAACGCGTAGAGCATATTTTGTCAGGCGGAAGAAACTGTGTTTATAAGGTGATGGAACCAAATAGTTAGCTGAAAGTACTTTGAATCCTGAACTATTAGTAGCATTTTAAATAAATTTAACATATTGAAGGCTGCCGAGAGTTTCTCGACAGCCTAATTACGCCAGAGGAAAATGATTTTTCATTTAAAAAGTGATGGATTCACCATCAATGGGTACTAGAATATGTTTTGAAAGTTCCTTTTCATCAAGGAATGCTTGTAATTCTCTTCGAGTTAATAAGCAGTGATTGAGTGCTTCCATATGTGAAACGATAATGGTCGATTGCGGAGCTGCCATATAGGTTTGATAAATGTCTTCTTTTGTCATAATGATCGGATCGCCTTGAAGAAATTGTGCAGCCCCTCCATTTACAATGATGACGTCAGGATGATGCAGTCTAATGCTGTCCTCAACATCATTGCACCATAATATTTATACAAAAGGCACGGAACATAAGCCCTATTTGGCCTATATTGAGAAACAACAGCAGTACATCTTGAACAACTTCAAAATCAGTGGAGAAGGTTGTTATCTTTTGGAGTGCAGATTTCCATCCAACCATGAGCTGGATCTATTTTTAACCGAATTAAATAATCATGTTAATTATAAGTTGTCTATTGTAATTAGTAAGTGAAATACTCTGATCGTATCATTGTATTTGATCAAGGTGCGGTTGTGGAAAGCRGAACTCATGATCAGCTTAAAGGGCTTTATTAGTATTTAATCAGCCAGCAGCTGGAGTGAATATAACAGTGAGCCGTAAGTTTATGACATAGCTCTAAAACAGACCCTAATTCAAATTGACGGTCAGTTAGAAAGTCCTTATTTTCTGCAATCGGCAGAGAAATAGGGGCTTTTTTTGGTGAGCTGCTTTTAAGAGGGATGTTTAATTTCTGTGAATCTAAGGTCAGGGATAGAATTTTAGCGCTCGATAAAACGTAAGATTTAAACTGCGGATCATTTTTTGTTTAAATTCAGTTTACAAAGGTACGTTACCATCACGTTATCAACAGTTGTATAGGAGGAATTACAATGGTTCATGTAAATAAGAAGAAAATAGAGCCAAACCACGGTGACTGGGCTGTCGAAGCGAACGGACTCGTAAAAACTTTTGGTGAAAATCGGGCTGTGGATGGCGTGAATATGAATGTACGCGCGGGTTCAATTTACGGTGTGCTTGGTCCGAATGGAGCTGGCAAGACCACAACGATTAGTATGCTCGCAACCTTGCTTCGTCCAGATGCAGGCTCGGCGCGAATCTTCGGGCACGATGTAGTAAAGGAATCACAGATTGTTCGTCAATTAATTGGGGTTACCGGCCAGTACGCATCGGTTGATGAATCACTAAGCGCTACAGAAAACCTGGTTATCTTCTCTAGGCTGCTARGGCTTGGGCGTTCAGAAGCGAAGCGTAAAGCAGATGAATTGCTTGAGGAGTTTGGTTTGACGGAAGCAGCGAAGCGGCCATTGAAAAACTTTTCCGGCGGCATGCGCCGCCGCTTGGATTTGGCGGCGAGTCTTATTGCACAACCGCCGCTTATCTTCTTGGATGAGCCGACTACAGGGCTCGACCCGCGTACGCGTGCTCAGATGTGGGATACGATTCGCCGATTGGTGAAGACGGGGTCGACCGTGCTGTTAACGACACAGTACCTCGATGAGGCGGATCAATTGGCTGATAGAATCGCAGTTATCGATCGCGGTCGGGTAGTGGCAGAGGGCACGGTGGATGAACTGAAAGCTTCAGTAGGTACCTCCTCATTGCAATTGAGAGTAGTAAACCCGCTGGACATCGAAGCAGCTCGTCAAACGGTTGAACATGTGCTGAAAACACAATCCATTGTGTTATATGAAGCTGGAATGATTACGGCCCCTATGGCGGATGCCGATTTGGTCACAGATCTGCTTATCGCACTGCGTGAGAGAGGGATTCATTTGGCAGAAATGAGCGTACAAAAACCGACCCTTGATGAGGTGTTCCTCACAATCACAGGTCATGGTGTTAAAGAGGACGCTGCACAAGCGTCCGATGTATCCAATAAAGCGGAGGCGGTAAAAGTATGAAAAGCACTTTCATTCAATCAGGGTTTGATCGTGAGCTGAAAAACCACACGAGCTTTGGTCAAACCATTCGTAATTCATTAACGATGGCTTATCGCGGCCTGCTTAAAATTCGGCGTACACCTGAGCAATTGTTTGATGTTACACTTCAGCCAATCATCTTTACTTTAATGTTTACCTATATTTTTGGCGGTGCCATCTCAGGTGACGTAATCAGTTATTTGCCCGTCATCATTCCCGGCATTCTCGTGCAGACTGTAATTACGACCTCAGTTGTTACTGGCGTTCAATTGCGTGAGGACATGGACAAAGGTGTATTTGATCGATTCAAGTCATTGCCAATCTCACGAATTGCTCCGTTAGCTGGAGCTTTGCTTGCAGACACCATTAGGTACACGATTGCTACTGTACTCACTTTAACTATGGGATACATTATGGGCTATCGTCCTGATGGAGGCCTTGATCATGTGGCCATCGCTGCTCTACTTGTGATCTTTTGTTCTTGGTCAATCAGCTGGATCTTCGCTTTCTTCGGCGTCATCGCCCGTACTGCCTCAAGCGTACAAGGGATATCGATGATTGTGCTGTTTCCGCTGACGTTTCTTTCCAATGCCTTTGTGCCGGTTGATACCATGCCGAAATGGCTTCAATGGTTTGTCAACATCAATCCGGTCTCCCATCTTGTCAGTGCCGTCCGTGATTTGACCAACTCTGGAACGGTAGGCTGGGATCTAGCTATCTCTCTGATCGGAGCAATTGTGATCGTAGCCATCTTTGCACCGATTACGGTTCGCGCCTATATGCGCCGGACATAATGAACAGCGTGGAGTTTAATTGATGCAAGCGCCAAGCTCCACCAATCGCTCAAATCAAAACGGCAGAAATGCCGTTTTTTTGTTTTATTTTCTATAGCGAGCTCTTATGAAGTTCGCAAATTTCCATAATATGCTATGATTATTGGTAGAAAAGTATAGATGATACCATGAATGAAGCAGCCATTTGGAAAGGAAAGATGACATCAATGAAGTATGGGGAATTAATCGGAGAAGGCAATACCGCATCGGTTTATGAATGGGAAGAAGGGACAGTGCTTAAGCTTTTCGTTCACGGTTATCCAAAAAGTGATGTAGAAAGAGAGTTTAGAAACGCACAAGCCATTAATGATATGAACTTCGCAAAACCAAAGGCATATGAAATGATTAGTTATGAAGAGCGTATGGGTATTATTTATGACAAAGTGGAGGGCGAATCACTGCTCGATTGGGTTTTGAAAACAGGTGATCTCCATGGATGCGCGGAGCATATGTCCAAGCTTCATAAGTCGATTATACAAAATAGAGTCAGCACTAGCGATGTGCCGGATTACAAATCATTTTTAAAATACAATATAATAAATGCGTCATCGGCTAATGCAATGGAACAAGAAGGCGTATTGCACAAGTGGAGTGAATTGAAGGATGGAGACACACTTTGTCATGGTGATTTTCATCCAGGCAATATATTAATATCCAATGGTCAGACAAAAGTTATCGATTTCATGAATGTGTGTCACGGACATATTTTATATGATGTTGCAAGAACTGTATTTTTGGTGGAGTATACACCCGTGCCTGAAGGTACAGAGGATATAGAGGTGGTCAGGGGATTAAAGAGAACATTGGCAGATTTGTATCTTAACCAAATGGATGTTACCCGTGAAATGATACAAGATTATTTATCGGTAATCATTGCGGCTAGAGTTGGAGAATGTCCTGACGAACCCCGCTGGAGAGAACAGCAGTAAATGGTGACTGAAGTGGAGAAAGAAAAAGACAGCCTCCAGTTGAATGGAATGCTGTCTTTTTTTTGCAGCTATGCACTAGTGATTGAAGGCTTGCTCTTTTTGCTTGTTCAAGGCGATGAAAACAGTAAATAACAGAAGGATGATTCCAGTAAAGATGAACCCTTCGATAATGTTGAAAGGAAGCCATCCCAGAACGGATGAGCCTGCAACTACACCAAGAGAGAAGAAGGCATAGAAATATCCATAAGCTTTCCCGCGAAGCTCTGCTGGCGTAGCTCTAATCAGCATCGTATTGATGGATGGGAACAAGAAAGCAAAGCCGATACCATATAGGCCTAAAACAAAATAAAGTCCTAATGTCGTTGATGATTGGCTAATAAGCAGCTGACTTAATCCCATTAACCCCATGCCTAATGCCATCGTTCGTGATGGGGAAACGCGATCGAATATACGGTTTGTAGGAAGTACAAACATGAGAACGGCAATGATCCCGAAAGTGCTCATTAGCGTACCGCTTAATTTCGAATCATATCCAAGCGTTTGAACATGCAGCGGCAACAAATAAGCGATTACGCCTTGAGAGAACATTAAGAAAAAGGCACCGCCATAAGCTTTTACAACACCTGCATTAAAGAATGAGCCTGCTGCTTGTTCGATCGTGTTTTCTTTTTCTTTCTTTAATGGTTTGTACTTGCTTAAAAAAATAGCAGACAAAATGGCGAGTGCAAACCCTAATACAGCTACACAAGTAAAAACGAAGGGAACGGAAGTTTTGCTTGCCATAATTCCGCTGAAAGCAGGTCCAATAATGGCGGCTAATCCAACAAATGTACCCGTGAAGGCAACTTTTTTCCCTTGCTCATTATTTATCGTAGTATTTGCAGAGAAAGTAAACGCAGCTGGAACAATTAATCCGGCCACAAAACCATGAATGATTCGTACGATTATTAATACGACTGGAGAGTCAACGAATTGATATAGCAGCAGTGCGCTGCTTGTCAGAAGCAAACCGATCATTAGTATTTTGAACGGCCCTACCTTATCCGTCATAATACCAGACAATATGTTGCCAAACGTATTCGTTAACGAATAAAGCCCAACAACAATGCCTACAATAAACGAGCTTGCACCAACGGAAGCGGCAAAAGTACTCATAACCGGCAGCTGTGCAAATAAATCAATAAAAGAGAAAAACACGATACTGTACACTAATATGGCATAGTTAAATGGCTTTACGCTATATTTAGCTTGTGCTTTCTTCAGCTTCCAATCGAGCAAAAAGTTGCCTAATGGCACAAAAGCCGCAATTACTGCTGCTGCAGGCCAAAGCAAACTCCACTTCACTCGAATAGCTGCGTAAAGTATCGCTACAGCATATAAACTGAAAATCCCCCCGTGAATACTTCCCATAAGCGTCACGGCTTGCTCTATTCCCCATATATATTTCAAGGGCATAGCGATACATAGTAATAAAAGTAATGAAATGCCATCTAGAAAACCTGTGATTCGTAAAATGTGAATTGGATGTCCTCGCACTTTTCATGCTCCTAATATAGATTGAATTGATCTCTCTATTCTAACATTTAATTAGGCGATAAAAATAGAACGAGGCAGATGGAAAGTGAAGGTTCAGCAACAAATATGAGATGAACGATTTATTTTTGGAAGATGTCGTCAAAAATGGTGAATTCAAAATCTCATTATTTGTTTCAATTAAAGCTTGACCTTGAAGTGTACTTCAACATTTATGCTCTAGCTAATCAATTACGGCTATCCATAATTGAAGTCTGAGATAAAGTTGGAGGTTATGTATGATGCGAGTATTAGAGGTAGTTGTTATTTTGGTCATTATTGCAGTCACGACGGGAATCCTAATTGGCAAAAGAGAACGGCGGCTGAATGCAGTGTTATGTATGTCCTTAGTGTTGATTGTATTATTGCATGGAATAATCGATCATTTTCGCATACAGATGGTTCCAGCCTATGCCGCTGTTTTAACGCTAATCATTGTATTGGTCCTTAGATTGTCTAAGCCGCACAGCATAGTCCGCACTAAGCTTTTGTTAAAAAACAGTTTGCTAACTGTTGTCGTAATTAGATGCCACTCCTTCGGTAGGAGTGGTTTTCTTTTTTATACCGAATATTTTGTGCGGAAAACCTCGATTTTTTTTGACTCGAGGGGTAGTGTCTATCATTGCTAATGGACATGAGATCCGCTAATTTTGAATTTTAGTGGGTTTTGACATTTTAACGGACATGAGATCCGCTATTTGTGCTGAAACACTCAAAAAGACTCGATTTATAGCAAATAGCGGAACCTATGTCCGTTAAAATCAAAAAAAGAGCTAAATCCCATAAATAGCGGAACCTATGTCCGTAACACCCGCCACCCAAGCTGCTTTTTCTGTCACATTAAGAATTCAAACACCCCACGCAACTTTGAGGCACACAAACCCACACCCAAGCAACAATGAGAATAACCGAAACACCCCCACGCCGATGTTACATTGAGTATTACCGACTTAAACCCGCGCCAAGTTACATCTAGTAATACCAGAATAAACCCACACTGATGTTGCATTGGATAATACCGGAACAAACCCATGCCAAAGCAACATTGAGTATTACCGAAACAAAAACACGCCTACGTCACATTGAGTATTACCGACATAATCTCACACTCAAGCAACAATGAGTATTTTCGTAACACGTACAAACCCACGGAACTTTGACTATCACCGTCAGATTACCCACTCTCATGCTACTAAGACGGATGTATACCGTTACAATCGAATTTTAAAAGTACGGCAACGTTGGTGGCCACTGGATACCTCTAACAGTTGGAGTTCAACGAGTTTGTACAAAATACGCCTTGCATGTCGATCACTTACTCTGAGATGCTCAGCGAGTTCTAAAGGAGTTATTGGTCGGAGCAAACGTCGTGCTAGTCGTAAGGTTTCCGCTTCAGAGCTCATTAACTGTGAAGGCACATCTGAAGAAATGAATTTACCGATAAAAGCAAGAACGAGCTGCTGGCATTGTTGCGGTTCGTCCGTAATAGAAGGGTAAGCAACAGGCAGCAGCATCCAACCGTCAAGAGCTAACAAACAATGCCTTCTACACAAATCATTAATCGTCTTACATCAAGATCTCGAGCGTGGGACGCATATCCTTGAATCTCAATTCCACCTTTTGCGCCACCTGGCATATAGGCAAGATCCAGATATCGATAGCCATTATTGAAATCGCGAACTTCCCATTCAGGCAGCAGATAATCAAAATGTCCGACAGCAGGGAACCATACTGATCGTAGAAATTCAACTGTTCCGTGGCCAAGTCCCTTATTGAGCAATTCAAGTCTTCTATGATTACTCTCTGAATCAATATTGGCTTGTAACCATTCCTTATATTTGTGATCAAATTGAGATGCCATAACTTACACTTCCCCTCTGCAAAATAAAAACGCCGCTGTCATACAAACACTCCCAAACAGGAATGGTTGTATGACAGCGGCGTGTTCTTCACGACCTATGTTGTCAGTATATCGTCAGCTGACTATTTCATCAATAGCCGTTATTTCTAATATTCATAAGTGTCTCATAGTTTTTGTAAGATGCACTATTAATTGAACAAATACGATATATTATTGATATACAGCTTGAGTAACACACCCAAACAATTGACATCTAATCAATTTTTTTCAAGAACCCAACTGATAACGCAGCTTATAAAATCGAAACAATTCCTTCACACCATATTATCATCAAAATAGAGAAGACATAACTGAGTAAAAGCACTAAAAGCACTTGTTCAAGCACTTAAGAACCAAATCTTGAAGGGTAACCGTAAAATATCCAATAGGAGGTTCGGCATGAAAGTTAAGATTGTTATTATAACAGGAGCAAACTCGGGGATCGGAAAAGCGGCAACGCTGAAGTTTGCAACCGAAGGATATCATGTTATCATGGCTTGCCGCAATTTGCAGATTAGTAGACCTGTGCAACAAGAAATCATACTAGCAGCAAACAATGTTAATGTAGATTTGATGGAGCTGGATATTTCATCGTTTGATTCTATTCGTTTATTCTGCGCTGCATTCAAAGCTAAATACTCACGGTTGGACATTTTAATACATAACGCAGCTTACTTAAATCATGGAGAAAAGCAATATAAGCTTAGTCCTGAACATATTGAATTGTCTTTTGCTACAAACACATTTGGTCCCTTCTTAATGACTAAGTTGCTGACAGACCATCTTCAAAAATCGCAGGACCCGAGAATTCTTAATGCCTGTACGACCAATATTAAAAATTTCTTCGATCCCAAAAGAAAAATCGATTTCGATAATTTACGCGGTGAACTGCAAAACAAGCAGCGTCACAGTGTATATAAGATGTACGGAGACTCCAAAATGGCGTTATTGATATTAACCTTCAAATTAGCTGAACAATTGAAAAGCAAGGGAATTAAAATCAATGCGCTTCAAATCAACCGAGTAAAATTATCAAAAGAAACGATAAGCAAACTTAGCCCATTTTGGAAAGTGCTTGCTACGGCTCAAAATTTAACGAATCCGCCACCAGCCGGCATGGCAGACAATTATTTTTATATTTGTACTTCAGATGAATTCCGCGATGTAACAGGTCAGCTAATTAACCACAAGCGAGAGATAGTTGCACCATCCACAAGCGAAAAAGGTGTAGAGCAATTGAAAAACATATTTGGTTCGGGAAGCTATCCTAAATACGCTATTGACACTGAAAATTCGTCGAAGCTATGGGTTTTAAGCACGGAGCTGACTAGTAATTTTTATGAGTCGTAAGCACAACAGGAGTAGCAGAAGTTAGAAGGAAATAAAGTTCTAGACTGAAAAATAAAGTGTTAGACTGACGATGCGACGATGCTTCATTAAGCTAACGAGCAGGATACTTTAATCACTGCTCTAATACTTTAGTGGTGAGATTCAAGCCTTTCATTGTACTTTCGGATAGTTACATTTAATGTTAGTTGAGGTGGTGGTTGATAATTGAAGAAAAAACTATGGATACCAATGGTACTTCTTATAGTGGCATTTATTGTATAGATATTAATGTATACATACCCAAAGCACTATAAATTTACGATTCAAGGGGTATTGTATCAATTGGGTGAAGAAAATAGTGATTTTGTGAAGCCAGATACCATATTTGTAAATGGTAAAATGAAAAAGAACATAAAAGGAGTAAGAACATTCACAGGAATAATCGATATTAAAGGTGAAAATATACCTGTTCCAGAAGAGCATCGACAATTAAAGATAACACTGAGCGAATATGGTGAAGCAGTTCTATTTTATACCTATAATGAAAAGGGACAACCTAAACATTTTGCTTACGGTAATATTTTTGTTAACGACGATTTTAGTAAACTTACAATTTTAAAATTTACAAAAGATGCTAGGAACCCTGATCAATCAGGTTTTGATGGTCGTAGCGGGTATATCATATCAGCACCTGCACAAAAAAGGGATGATGCATTGGAGATCACAAATGAACTGATACATGGTGCTCTGAAAGGAGACATACTAAAATGAAGGGATGCCTACTTAACTAACGGTTAACTTTAGCTTAATCATATCTGGAGGTTATGTATTTATGGAACGACTTTGGCCATTTGAAGATCCTGAAAATGTAGCTGTTATTACAACCCAAAAAATAATGAATAGACATAGCCCTATTCTATAAGTATCCCATGACAGCGATGATGGAATGTGGCAGTTTCTCGATGGTGAAGAAGTGATTGAATTAGACGCTCGTATTCTAGGGTTAAAAGAATGAATAGACATTGACCCGAGTTTGGTCCAACTTGCTGATCTGCCAATTGGATGGACAGCATGGAGGGAAACTAAATTCAATCGATGGATTAGAGGAAAAAGATAAGAACTTGTTATTCAACTAACGTAGAACGTTAGTTCAACAAAATAGCCGCTAGCCCGAACTTAATTTCAGGTTTGGGCTAGCGGCTAATGCAGCTTAATGATTCAATCGAGAGGCAGTTGGCAGTTGTTAATTCATCAGATTCTCTATCCGATCTGCACGGACCCAGCACATTTCCTTGATATCTATGGTCGCTTTGAAGTCGTCAATCAAGGTAAAACGATCTTGAAGACTGACCAACGACTCAATACGGAACATATCTCGCAGTCTATCAAGTCCACCCGAATCGATGTTGAATAACGCAAAAGCATCCACGTCAAGACTCATTATAAGTTTCTTTACTTTGTCTTCCTTACTATGTTCCATATAGAATTCCCCAAGTATTTTAACCCTAAAAGCGTCTGAATCAGGGTTCACATAGAGTAATTCAATAGCTTCTTCTTCAGGAAACCGTTCTTGTACATAATTCTGTAATTCAATTTCATCTTCCTCATACGAATAATCGAATGCAGATACAACTCTGCTTTGATGAAGGATGGTG
The DNA here is from genome assembly GCF_056398745.1 of Paenibacillus sp. 01T424. Lineage (NCBI taxonomy): Bacteria > Bacillati > Bacillota > Bacilli > Caryophanales > Paenibacillaceae > Paenibacillus > Paenibacillus sp. 01T424. The sequence continues at coordinate 68,076 of NZ_JBFTPZ010000042.1, forward strand.
AAACCCCAGCCGTGATCTTCGAAATTATAAAAGTATAATACAGGTACGCCAGCAATCATTTTTATAATATCCTCAGGATAGGTGTCACTAACGTCTGTACACCAAAAATTTATGGGGGTTATTTCTCATGTGGTGGAGAGGTATAATTTTGATTTGGGCAATAGGGGTAACCTGCTTTACAGTAATGGATTGTGCTGAAGCTTACAGCGAGGAGTCACCAACTAACTATAATGCCGACATTCAACGTAAGAGTTTGGAAGAGGTGCTTATTTTCGAACTTAGTCCTAAGATTATGAGCGTACTTAGAAAGGAGTATGGTAATAACATTCTCATCGGCGGCGCTCATATCATACCAATCAGGAAATCGGATTCTTATCCTCAACAAGAGTTCATACTTGAAGGGGAAGTTACGACACACGATTCTACCTCGGATATAGTTCAAATTACTTTCAAAGCTAGTACAGACGGATACAAAGCGAGTAATTTCCGTGTTATCCGTACGCAAAAATAACAATCTTCCATTGAGCTAACGGGAAACGATAGTTGAATAACGTATTGATGAGCAGCTGCTGCGGTGGCCTGCTCATTAATGGGCAGGATAGCATGGTGTCCGCCAGTTATATTTGTTCAATTAATTACAATCATATATCAATCACATTCAAGGCTAAGTTGATGATAAAATAGCTTTAAATACAGAGATTGATGCTGCTGACACGAATAAGTGTCTGGCAAGGGGGGGGGGCATTACCAATGACTGATTTAAAAAAGTTCAAGCAATTATTAAAAGATACATTTGAACAAGAACTAAAAAAGCATGGATTCAATGGTACAGGCGGTAAGTATAGAACAAAACCAAATAATCATTTCATCTATACTGTCAATATTCAAGCTGATAAAAATGGCGGGTGTTGTTGTGTTGAACTTGGAGTATACATAGACTTCATCCCAAACCCTTTGGGTGCTCATGTCCCATTTAATAAAGTTTCATCCTATGATTGTGATTTTCGGTGGCGACTTTCAGACCTTGAAGATGAAGACTTATGGTGGAGTTATGGTGAAACGGAAATCGAAGCCCTTGAAAACATCGGACATATGACAGAAACTTTTGTAGAATACGGTTTACAATACTTTGGGAGTTTCATTAATTTCCCTGAATGTCTCACCAGTATTAGCGCAGAGGACATAGAACAAAGGAATAAGAATGTAAAACGGTTAGGTGACGTGCTAACAGATACTAGACTAGCATTAGTTATTTCTAGAGTGCATTTGCAGGTGAACAACAATGAGCAAGCTATTTCTTTTGCAACTTGGGCAATTAATCGGATTGGAGATAAAATAGTTGGTAGTGCTTTGATTCCTGAGTTTAACGAGATAATTAACAAAGCAACTGCTGTAAAGAGGTTGCAATGAAGGTGATAGATAATTGAACTAACGGGACACGATAGTTCAATGACAACAGGCTGAATCGTTAAATTACCATCGCATCTTATTCAATGATTGGGGTATCTAGATGTATAAAAGCATTCATTGGCATGCGTTTTTCAAAGTGAATACAGAGGAAAAGGCTCGAAAATTACTCTCAAGATTCGAAGAGGTTTGTGAGACGAATGCTGTCCTTTTATCCTGTGAACGTTATTGGAAGGATTCGGCTTTATATGATGTTGGTTTTAGCACATCCTTAAATAAGGACGATATTTCTCATGCCGTTTTCTCAACCCTAGTAAGTGCTCACAAATTGGCTTATGAATGGCAGGTTACTGGTCCTTCCAATTCAGAATCGGGAATTTGGGAATTTAGTGGACTAACCACTAAAACAAAAGTTACAGGTATCGAATGGATTCAGTTTAGGATAGTAAGCGAACCATTATTCAATTAACGGGACACTATAGTGTAACAATCACCAGGACAAGACTGCCGGAAATGAACGGTAGCCTCGTTGAGCTAACGGTCAGGTTAGTTTAGCACACCGTAATTTATAAAAAGTTTCAATTAAGGAGGTGTGTTGAATTATCAGAAGGAGATGGAGATATTACGGAGCAACTTATCTTATTGGTTACATAATTTCAATTTATGGAACGGGCATTCCTCAATGGTACTACTTAATTCCAGTAAAAATAGTGGCCTGTTGTTTTATGCTGATTGGTGGAAGTTCTATATATTACATGGCGGAAGAAAAACTTCATTTATTATTGGCTTTCTATAGGTCATTAAAGTATATCGCAATATCATTTGCAATCTTATTCGTCTTTGCTTTGATACAGCATATTTTTGATATTAACTTATCTGCAATAGTAGGAATTTAATAGTTTAACTCGCYGAACTAACGGGAAACGATAGTTGAAGACTAAAAGGGCTGCCACGTGGCAGCCCTTCGTAGTTACGCTAACGGGCAGAATAGTTCCAATAAGTGGTATTCTAAGATAAGGGATTTGAACAGGGGGGCAATGTTTATGGAAATAAAACATCCAGTTAAGAGTCCATCAAGGATTGGAACCATTATAGGAATGATTGCTATTATATCGAGTCAATCTATTCTTGTATTGAGGTTATGGGATCAGAGGGGTATATTCTACGCTTCGTTAACGGTGATTCTTCTATGTTTAGTTGTACTGTTACTCGCATTGTACAGAACATTTTTTAAGAAACCAACCGTGTTATGCCTATCCAATGAGCAAATCATATTAAATGGGAATATAATTAATTCAAGGGA
>NZ_JBFTPZ010000043.1:0-67939 GCF_056398745.1 Paenibacillus sp. 01T424
ATCTTCACTCGCACACCCATGAAGCCATAGGTGAATAATGCAATAACAAATACAGTTACGGCTAAACCAATGATCCATGTATTATAGACCCACATCCGCAGCATCCCGAAGCTCGGAAATACGTAATTCATGACCATACAGAACATAACCGGCGGCAGCACGGTTGAACATATTATCCAGTGTGTGCGAGAAAAAGAGGCATGCAGCTGCCGCTTGAGCAGTACCTGTATCGCCCCGTACATAATATAAGGAACCGCCCACCATACGACAATCTTGAACGAGATGGGATACATCGTATTATAAAATGGAGTAAACAAAACACATAAAACAATCGGAATTAACAGTAAAAAGGGCATAAGCTGCTGCAGCCGTTTTGGAAGCCGTACAGGTTTGTAAGCTATAGCAAACAATGCAAAGGAATACGGCAATCCGTAGTAGGAGGTCAACGAGGAGAACGCTTGCAAGCGATAAAGAAGCTGCTGCGCTACTTGATTCATTCCAGCTTCCGCTGCTGCTGGCAGCCATTGCAGGTCAAGCACGGCAGCAAGCGCACCAGCTCCTCCGCTAAACGCCACAGCGCCTAACCAATGATTAACGGATGCTCGCCGATCGGAGAGCCATATAATGGCTGCAATAGCCCACAAAGCAATAAGAACGAATAGCATAACGCAGCTCCTTCATAACAACTTTACTCTTTAATTTCTATTGTAATGGGAGACCATTCTCCGATCACAGTCTGTCCATGCACCGACACGCTGCCCTCCGGCGACAAATCCTTTTCCGTCATAATGCCTAGCGCAACGATAAATTGGTTAAATTTAACCGGAACATCACGCTCTCTCCGCACTTCTTGGCCATTCACAAAAAATACGACTTCATCATTGGTGCGATTGTACGTAATTTTGTACGTATTAAATTCGCGCGCCGCAAAGTTTGTGTCTTCCTTAAACACACAGAAATATCTCGTTTTATCCGTCTCCGGCACCTTAACTCCCGGAAAAGGAAGAACGGCATATACACTTGCATATTTGTCATTTCCCGCAAAAAAGTCGAGCGCACCGCCCGTCGTGAAATCGAGCAGATTCAAAGAAACAAAACCATCATAAAGATCATCAGGCGCTGTATTTTGCGAACGTGCGCGAATTTGCAGCTCAAAGCTAATCTCACCGGTTTCAGGTACAAGAACAGGTTCAGCAGAATAATACATATGCTTAGCATTATCCAGTATTTGAATTTGATCGTTCGAGCGGCTAAGCGGTGCTCTTACATACAGCAGTCCATTGCGAACAATGACAACCGCATTAGGCTCGCGGTACTGCCAGAAGGTTCCGTCTTGCAGCGGAAAACCGCCGATTTTCCATACTTCCCCTTCATTTAGAATCGTATGAAAATCTCCTAAAGTCCATTGCTTCTCCATATCCATGACCTCTTTCTAAGTTGTATGTTTTAAATAAGACCTTGAATGATTAAGGCAACGATTAAGATCACACCGCATCGCATCGTTGCTTTCAGCGAGGCACCCATAAGCGGCACGTATGCAGTCGATACATTATTTGATGATAACCTGCCGTATACCAAATATAAAGGTATCGCTGTTGGCAGCGCCAGCAGCCCGTAAATAGGCAATGCTTTCACGACCACGCATAGGATAAGCGAAATATAGGCGAGAAAAAGCAAAACGCGCGAGAAAACGAGTGCTCTCTTTTCTCCCCAAACGACGACTAATGTTCTTTTCCCTGCTTGACGATCAGCCTGCCAGTGCAGGAAATGGTGATTAAACAAAATTAGGGTAGTCAAAAGTCCTATTGGCAGCGATAGCAAAAATGCCCGAGAATCTAGCTCCGAGGTTTGTACAAAATAAGCGCCTACGACAGGCAGTATGCCGAAGGAGATCAAGATCGCGACTTCACTGTAGCCTTTGCCGCGGTATCCGAACTGGATCGGCGGAGCTACATAGAAATAAGCAATTAACGCCCCAAGCCCGCCAAATACGAGCACCGGCCAGCCGCTTGTTATACTAAGTATAATGCCGCAAATCGCTGCAATGCCAAATAATGCCCATGTTACAGTCGCAAAGGTGYGAATGCTCCACGTCCCTTTTGTCAAATAGCCAGAGTTGGTTGCAATTACCCCTTCCGTCGATTGAGCGGCCGTATCCGTACCGTTATAATAATCCCATAAATCATTGATCATATTAGAAAATAAATGGGCTGTTCCTGCCCCAACTATGGTGATGATAAATAATAAAGGATTGAAAATGCCGTTCCACACAAAAGCCCCCAGCGCACCTAACGCCACGGGAATAAGCATAACAGGAAGAACGCTCAGCCTGGATGCTTTCATAAATTGTTTAAACATAAGCTGCCACTGCCCTCTCTGTTGTCGATCGTTCAATTGAACCACTTCCATTTGCTATACGTCAACACATGGATTAAAAATGGCTTAGTTTTTGAACTTGTTTAAGCTTCTGTTTGAGCAGCTCGGTGCAATAATGATTTTGGTTTCTTAGATCAAAAGCAGCAGCTAATTGTTCGGTATCCTTTACAATCATCTCATACGTAATATCGCTGCTAACATTCAGCTTTCTCCGACGGTTTTTCGCATGCCACAATTGTAGAAATGCTCTAGCTGAAATCATATACAACAACCGATCCCAGCCTACTCTCGTATCCATTGCATATTGGACGGTTTGTTCAAACCATTTGGCGGCTTTATGAATGTCGGTTGCTGTGTAATAAGCAAGGAAGCTCCCATATTCGCTTAAGTAACCAGGTCCCTTTAACAAACGCGCGCCTTTTTTTGCCATCTTTACAGCTTCATCTGCTTGCTCTGTCTCAAGGAGCGGGAGAAGAAGATGGCTGTACGTATTTTGCGGAATGGATTTGCAGGTCATTCGACCATCCATAATAGGCTTCATAGCTTGCAGTCCTCGCCGATATCTGCCAACTGTAAAATGATAGTAGCCAAAGCCATTTTGCTCACAGGCGCTGCAATCAGACATTCCATCTCTAGCCGTCTTGCGCCAAAGCTCATAGTTTGCTTGAGCCGACTCATGATCGCCTTGAGATAGCGCGTATCGATGAAGACATTGATAATATGGGCGCAGRCTGTGACCGTATTGTAAGCATTTCGCCTTAAAATCATTAAAAATCGAAGTGATTTGATCCGTACCAAATTGCGGAAACCGCCAAATTTGATTAACAAACCATTTATAGTGCCAAATAAGGGTGAAGCTCGAATAAGCAGCCGGATCTTTTTCAAACTGGGTTAAGCACCAGGTAAATGAAACAAGAAATCGCTCTTCATAGCCCGAATCAAGCGCTGCCTCGGAATAAGACATGCGGGCGTAATAGGAGTCTTCCTTCGTCATATGCAAATCGGCTATCCGAATAGCCTCCTCAAGCACCGCAAGCTTCTGTTTTCCCTGCGGCAAGCTCCATGCCTCGCTTCGCAATTGATCATATCGCTGCTTCATAGCTCTCGCTCACCAGCCTGACTAAGACCGATTTCCAGCACCTGCATAAACGATTTGTTCATTAACTTCAGCTCCTCAGGGCCAAGAGGATATTGACCAAGCAGCAAGGCCTGCGTATAAACGGTCTCAATGCTTAGCTTCTGCATATCCGCATTCTGACAGGTCATAGCCTGCTGCATAAGCGGATTGTTAAAGTTGTAGCAAATCGTCGCATATGGCACCTCATATAGCTCATGGATGACGACATCCACAATGTTTGCGAACAAATCATTAGCTTCATCTTTCGTTTGCTCTGCCATTCTCAGAAAATTCACTTCATCATTTGTATTGTATAAAGCGGCCAAATCCACTGGTTCAAATCGCTTTACTACGCTTCTGCATTGAAATGGAGCTAGCAGCTGATCCGAGAGCTCCAGAAAGGAAAGAATGCTTTTATGCTCCGCGGGAGTTATGGATTGGAAGACGTTCGAGAAATTAATCGGATCTAGAACTAACGCCTCGATATCCTCATCCAGCGCAGGCAGCTTGCGCACAAGCTCAAAATCATGGACATAACCGCCATTAATAACCATCACATTTTGCGCTTTGGCAACGCGAGCCACTTGGCGGAATTCATCAAGCGTTGAAGATACAACGATACGTTTGTTCTGTTCCAATATTTCGCTCATCTTCATCATGCCAAATGAAGTCTCAAACGACAAGAAACGGATAAACAATCGATAAAGCTCATCATCTTCGGCAGCCATCGCTTTAATGGAAGCAGAATGAATAACAATAATTTTACCGAATAGTTCAGGGTTTGATTCTGAAAGCTGAATCATATGCTGTTTAATGTTTTCGCCAATTTCATCCTTTACGGTGTGAAAAAGCTCATTTTCCATAAATGACTCCCGAGAAGCCGTTGGTCGAAGTCCATTCGTATTCATGATACACGTAACAAAAAAAGCCCAATCCGGAAGCATATTGTTAACTTGATCGGAAAGCAGCATACGTTTCATATATACCTTATGTTTTTTCTCGGCTTGCAAGCTTACAGCATAAGGAAGAATATAAGCGACACCCTCAAGCTCACCAATTACTGATTTTAAAGGTATGGCATCCAAGAAGGTTTGATACAAGTGATCTTCGCCATAGGTGAGTGCATCACTGCTATTCATGGACCACGGAGGAGATTCCTCGTTAATCCTAATATCTGATTTCCCTTCGGACAAATGAATCGGAACAGGCAGGAACTGACCATAATGGCTCATTAACTCCATCACACGATCCCACTCATAATAGTCCTCGTAACCCTCCTTGCATGTCAAAAACACGGTGGTGCCGATTGGAGCATCCTTCTCAAGCTTGCGGATCGAGTACGTGCCGTCTGGCCGCCCGCGCCATTCTAAAGTATCGCCTTCTAGAGCGGAGCGGGTAATAACAACGATTTCGCCGCTCACTACGAAGCAGGACAGCAAACCCACGCCAAATTGTCCAATATAGTCATCTGCTGAATCCATTTCGTCACGCTTGGAGGTACTTCCGATTTGAGCCAAGAAAAGCTGGATTTCGGATTCGGACAAGCCTATCCCATTATCGTGAACGGCAATCGTTCGAGAACCGTAAATTTCAACTGTTACGCGTGCATCAAAACGATGTCCAAGCCGTTTGCGTGCTGTAATCGCATCAACGCCATTTTGCAGCAATTCCCTAATGAACACGCCTGGGCTAGAATATAAATGCTTTGAGAGAAGCTCGATCATCCCTTGTAAATTAACTTGAAAGTTCATTTCGCTCATCCTGTCTCCCATAGTGGATCTGTTTTTTATTGGTCTATTCCATTCATTGATTCGGCATTATACTCGCTTATCCTTCTTTATTTGCACAAAGAGGCAGGCAGCACCCAAATCCTATGGATGCTGCCTGCCTCACTCGATTATCATTTATTGTTGCTTACACTTTGAAAACAGATGCTTTCTCCTTCAAATCCTGCGAGGAAAGTGAAAGCTTCTCCGCAAGCGTGCGCAAATCATCGGATATATCATTTTGCTTAACTGAAAGCTCGCTCATATGTTCCATTTTCCCATTCACTTCTGAAGACGTCGTCAATAGCTTGTCTACTGCAGACACGATATGAGACATGCCTGTTGTAATTTCACTAATTGCCGTAGAAATCTCGCTCACTTGATCTGACAGCATGCTGCTTTGTGATTCCAATGCTTGGAATGTGCTGCTTGCGGTTTCGGATGCTTGACGAGTCGTGTTAATAACATTCGCGAAGCTGCCGATCGTGCGGCTGCTTGCTGCCACATCGCTTTGTATGAGTGTCAGCTCCTTCGTGATCTGCTTCGAGATCATATCGGTCTGACTGGACAGCTTGCGGATCTCATCAGCGACAACTGCGAACCCTCTGCCATGCTCACCCGCTCTTGCCGATTCAATGGATGCGTTCAGTGACAACAAATTCGTCTGTGTGTTCAAATCCTGAATGCCGTTCAAAAACTTAGCTACATTGTTATATCGTTCATTCATCGTTTCGAAAGCTTCAGTTAGCTTTGAGAACTGGTCTACTGTTTCATTTACCATCGAGACCACGCCAGCCATCTGCTGCGTGCCGTTATGAGATGATTGCTTCATATTTTGCATATCATTGTTTATGTATTCACTCGACGCAGCAATTTGCTGAGAGCTTGCTGAGATTTCTTCCGTAACTGCCGAAATGGATGAAGCATCGTCATACTGCGACAGCAACACTTTTCTGCCCAGCTCCACTTGGCCATTTACATCCTCTGATGCTTTTCGATTAATACCAATCATATTATCCATATTATTCGAAATGTGGAGCACAGATTCGCTCACTTCAAGCGTAGCTTTAATCGTTTCTCGCAGCTGATCGCCCATATTAGCCAAAGCGTGGTCAAGATCGCCAAATTCGTCAGAGCGAACGAGTTTTTCTTGACTTGTAAAATCATTATTGCCATACTGCTTAATTCTTTTTGTAATGCCTACAAGTCCTGTTCTAATCGATTGTGAGATGACAAAAATCATAATAGCAGGAAGAATAGCTAGCAAAATGACATTTATAAGCACAATAAGGTTCGCACTGGATATGTCTTTATCGAGAAGCTTCTGCGTCGCGTTAGCGTCTGCGGTCAAACGCTCGTGCATTGTATCGTTGGAATAACTTAGAATGACGGTATATACGCTTATTAGATTGCTTATGCGGAGCGATTTCTCATCTGATGATAATCCACTCACATCTGTATTCGTCACTTTCAAGTTATCTAATGCAAGCTTAAGAACATTAACCTGATTCGCATAATAAGGACCATCTTCCGTTGCAGGCGGATATTTCTTATCCATATCGATAAGCTGTTTCTCTAATTCATCGATGTTGGCAGGCATCGTTTCCAAATCCTTCATGATCAGCGTTGCATCGCTTTTGCCATTTTCAATGGCATCTACCATTAGAAGCATCACTTTCAGCAGCCTATTCGATATACCTTGATAATTGCGTTCAGCACGCTGCAATTCCTCTGAGCCTTCGACTGAGGTTGCTACTGAATGATTTTGAAAATAAATCAAAACGCCCGAGCCTACATTAAAAAGTGTGATGATTGCGGTAACAAGCAATAATTTGCTCGTTATTTTCTTCAAACTCAATTTCTTAAACAGTATTTTTGCTCTCTCTATCCTATCCTTAAAAACCATCCTGCTTGCTCTCTCCTCTGTCTCCTGAAAACAAAAAAAGCTATCCAGCCACAGGAGGCGGACAGCTCAGTTAGCTTATTATCCTTCCGGCGGTCTGGCAGCCATAGTGCGTACACCTTAGGCCCATAACTTTGCGTCCTTGTCTTTCAACAAGTTTGCCTTTTTCAGTTTGTCTATTTTGTAGTTTACAACTTAAACCAGTATAGGACTATTTAGTGAATTTGTCATCCCTTGAACCATATTTATTCTGTGGCTAAAAATAAGGTTGCATTGCAATAACGCCTTGCTAACGAATGAAAATAGGAGGTTTGGATGGAAATAACCGCAACGAGCAAAATATTTCGCACCGCTTCCCATTGTTTTTCCGTTAAATTCGGCAATCTGCTTGCAAATTGATTCGCTGAAGAGCGAATGACATGCTCTGTCAATAAATCTTGATGCGGATTTTCCTTCAAATGACCGGAAATGTCGAGCAGTTGATCGTTATTCGCATCTAGCTCCTCAAACATACTGGTATAAGATGCATATAATTCAATAGGCCCAACTAAATCGTCTGCTTCATCCTCTGGTTTCTTGAATACGATCTCAAAAAGCTTGCGTATTGATTCAAAATCAAGATTTGACTTTAAATCATCAATAATGAATAATAACGCAGCTTGGTTCAGAGAATATTTTTTCCCAGCTTTCGGACAATCGAAATAAGGTTTGAAATCTCGCTTTACCCAGTTTTGCATGGAGGTAATCGACAGATTCGAATATTCGATTAGTTGGCCCAACGCAGCAATTTCATGTAGTGAAAAGCCTTTAATCTCATTTCCTTTAATGAGCTTTTCAATAATTGGAGGCAGCAGCGTAGACATAAATGCAGGCAGTCCCGTGCCTTTCTCCAAGTCACATTGATGCGTTTTGGTCCATGCGGCTTGCAGCACTTGCAGTGGCTTCAAATTATACTTTCCGTCCAGAGCCAGCAGCAAGCAAGCCATCTCTTTTCGAGTAAGCGTAAAGGACTCCATATCGCTTCCTCCTCGCGCATTCGTCTTGCATTCCTATATTACAAGTTCATATGAACTCATCATATGCCGGAGAATGACGCTTGTAAAGGCTCGAAAATCAATGAGAATAAGCCTTTCATTCTCGTTAAATCGCTTTTAAAGCGCGTATAAGGCTGTTACCGTTGGATATGGCATTTGTCATATCATGTAATCATTCGTTATAGTAGATCATAAGAATAAAAAAAATATAAACATAAAAGGGTAGTGAAAAACGAAAATGGGTATAGGATTCAATTTATTCATGATTGCTCTTCTTATTTTATTAACTGCTTTTTTCGTCGCAACGGAGTTCGCCATCATCAGACTTCGCTCCAGTCGGATCGATCAGTTAGTGCTTGAGGGCCGGAAGAACGCACTTGCCGTTCAACGGGTTACGAGTAATCTGGATGCCTACTTGTCAGCCTGTCAATTAGGTATTACTATTACAGCGCTCGGGCTGGGCTGGCTGGGAGAACCGACAGTTGAAAAAATGCTTTTACCCTTGTTTGAACGTTTTGCTATTAACGATGACATCAGTCATATTCTATCCTTTTTAATCGCATTTATTTCAGTCACATTCCTGCATGTTGTTGTCGGGGAGCTTGCACCAAAAACGTGGGCGATCCAGAAAGCTGAATTTATTAGCTTCTTAACAGCAAAACCGATTATTTTATTCCACAAAATTTTATATCCTTTCATTTGGTTGCTAAATGGCTCGGCTAACGCTTTGGTTCGCTTGTTCGGATTGAAACCAGCTACAGAGCATGAAGAAGCACACTCGGAAGAAGAAATTCAAATTATTCTTAACGAGAGCTACCAAAGCGGAAAGATTAACAATACAGAATACGGATATGTAAGCCGCATTTTCGCTTTTGACGAATTGCTGGCCAAAGAAATTATGGTGCCCCGCACCGATATGATTTGTTTGTATACAAACAAATCATTAGCTGAGAACATGGAAATTATTCGCAAGGAACAATATACGCGTTTCCCGGTTGCACTTGAGAGCAAGGATAACATCGTCGGCATGATTAACACGAAGCAGCTTTTCCTAGAATATGAATCTGATCGTGATTTGGATTTCAAAAAGCTTGTTCATCCTGTACTGAGCGTTTCCGAGGTTACGCCAGTCAAAATGCTTCTAAAGCGAATGCAATTAGAACGTGTTCACATCGCTATTCTCGTCGATGAATACGGCGGTACTTCCGGACTAATTACAATTGAAGATATTTTGGAAGAAATCGTTGGTGAAATTCGTGATGAATTTGATGCTGACGAACGCAAGGAAATCGAACAGTTGGCCGATAACTGCTATCTTCTCGATGGTAAAGTATCACTTAGCGAGTTGAGCGATCTAACCGGCATGAACTTCGAGGAAGAGGATGTGGATACAGTCGGCGGCTGGTTGTACAGTCAAGTGACCGATCCAAAACCAGGCAAAGAGCACTTTTACGAAAATTATAAATTTATCATTCGTGAGACGAGCAAAAACCGGATTCGCAAGGTCGAAATGCTAATTGAGCAAAATCAAGAAGCCGTTGAAGGCGAAACCGCATAACGATAGGTTAACAAGAAAGAAGCAGCCTTTGCTCACTGCATAGGCTGCTTCTTTTTTGTTATGTCTTTATAACAAGCTGAAAATATGAACGATACGATCAAGCAGCCACTCATCCGTGTGGTCTATCGCCTCTTCTACAGAACATGGACCCGGCACGAGCGAGAAGCCTGCACGAAGACCAAGCTCCGACGTGTATGCTGAACTCGCATCAATTGACCCGCAAACGGCGATTACAGGGATGCGCTGCCCCCGAGCGGCATCACATATCGCCTTGATCACCTTGCCTGATCCCGTTTGGCTGTCTAATCTCCCTTCGCCTGTCAAAATCCAATCAGCGCCAACAATATGCTCCTCAAATCCAATTCTATCCATTACAAGTTTTGCTCCAGCGTGCATAGCGGCGTCAAAAAAAGCTAAAAGTGCTGCACCTGTTCCTCCTGCCGCTCCGCTGCCTGGCAAATTCGCCACATCAATCCCAGTATGCTTGGATATACATTCAGCAAAATGAGCTAATGCAAGGTCAAGCTGCTTGACTGCTTCTGACGATGCTCCCTTCTGAGGACCGTAAACCAAAGAAGCTCCACGCTCCCCGCACAATGGATTACTTACATCGCCAGCAATAATGAAGCTGCTTTCGCGAATGCTCGAATGGAAACCAGCATCATCAATCGATGCAAGCTTCGACAAATGAACGCCTCCAAGCGGCAGCTCTGCTCCACTTTCATCTAACAGCTTCATTCCGAGCGCCTGCAGCATGCCCGATCCGGCATCATTGGTCGCGCTGCCTCCTAAGCAAATAATAAATTGACGATAACCAGAACCGAGTGCATGCCGAATCAATTCACCGGTGCCAAATGTTGAAGCGATAAGCGGATTTTTCTCTTCACTCTTGAGCAAAGCAAGACCAGATGCTTCAGCAAGCTCAATAACCGCGGTTTGGCCATCTCCCAGTACGCCATATCTTGCATGAATGCTTCGGCTGAGCGGATCGTGAACAGGAACCTCGATAAAACTCCCGCCTGTAGCTTGTACCAAAATCTCCATCGTACCTTCACCGCCATCAGCCATTGGGAGCTGTACGATTTCAGCATGTGGATGTACTGTGCGAATGCCTGCTTCCATTGTGCTAGCAATTTGAAATGCGCTGCTTGACCCCTTAAACGCATCCGGTGCAATAACGATTTTCACCCTAATCATCCTTTCAGAAAAAAAATTAAAAAAACACTTGCAATTATTTCAGTTTATATGCGATAATACATCTTGTGTTTAGCGAATACATCTTGCCGTTGTAGCTCAACTGGTAGAGCAACTGACTTGTAATCAGTAGGTTGGGGGTTCAAGTCCTCTCGACGGCACCATCTTTTCCCGGGACGTAGCTCAGCTTGGTAGAGCACCTGGTTTGGGACCAGGGGGTCGCATGTTCAAATCGTGTCGTCCCGACCATCCTAAACATAAAGAATTGAATATACATAAAAGAAAGAAGCTTGAGCAATCAAGCTTCTTTTCTTTTATATTTGATCGCCTAAATTTTGCAACAGCTCGGCGAGCTCGTCAAACCCAGCATCAAGCGCATAATCCTCAGCTGTATATCCTGTTTCATCAACTTTCAACGGATCAGCCCCTGCTTTTAGCAAAAGTTCCGCTCCCTCTATGTCACCATTTTTTGCTGCGGTCATTAGCGGTGTCCATCCGGAACTATCCTGTAAATTCGGATTAGCTCCTTCATCCAGCAATAACGCTACCATCTCTATGCTTTCATTATACAACGCTATCGTTAATGCCGTTTCTTCATAACTTTGCTCAATCACATTCAATTGCGCTCCCGCATCTATCAAAGAAGAAGCGATAGCTGTTTCATTTAGCTGGGCTGCCCACATTAGCGCTGTCCACCCTTCATCGTCTGCTGCATTCGGATTTCCTCCAGCATTAAGCAGAGATTTAACGAGCTCCAAATCAGCCTCTGAAGCTGCACCAAGCATTTGATCATCGGTTGGCGGCCCATCAAGAGAAGACATGAAGGTATCAATCGATTTCGAGAAGGTCACTCCGATCGTAACAGATCCCCCGAGAACAAGAATAACAGCCAAAACGATGATAAGTGCTATTCGCGAAGAGGATGTCTTAAAAATGATATTCGATGAGATGCCTGCATATTGCTGAATCGCGTAGATACGCTTCGGCAGGGGCGGGTGAGTCGATAGCTTCTCAGCCAGCCATACAAATAAACCTTTCTCATAGCTGCTTTGCAGCAAATATTCCTCACGGTCTACCCGTTTGTAGAGCGTTTTGCCGATCGCTAATATCGTTAAACCATTCATTGCGGCTTCAGCATCATTGGTGTAATAAGCAGCCATACGGTCGCATGTATATTCGCAAGCCCGCGAGTATGCTTCACCAAGAAATGGAAGCCATAACGCCGGCAATATGAGCAGCTGCTTCGACAAATGATTTCGTTTGATGTGGGCGAGCTCGTGTGAAATGACAAAAGTGAGCTCTTTTTCCCCACCCGCCTGAATCATTTCGAACAAATCGGAATAAAGCACCACCATATTGCGGCCAAAAAAGCGCGAAGCAAACGCATTTAATATCCCGCTCGACTCCATGACATAGAGATCAGGTACAACAGTAAAGCCCATCCGCTCACACTGTGCCTGGGCAATTGCGAACACTTCCGGGAATTGTCTCGGCGTGATCCGAACGCCATTGGTTCGAATGCTTGCCATCATAATCGCTTGAGCGAATAAGGGCAGGAGTATAAGAATCGGTAGGATGAAAATGAAAATAATAGAAATAAACAGACATAAATAAATGAAAACACTAAAGATAAGCGCAAGAACGAAGTAACGATTCTCTTTCTTATGTATGAGCGACGTTTCTAAATCAATTGCATTCAATAAATGGCATCCCCTTCTAAAATAATACCCACATTATACACGATTTCCCAAAGTTATTATACAACCTTCAGCATAACAAAAAAACTCATCTGCAATTTAGGATAGCAAATGAGTTTCTTTCAGTGAATGACATCTAGCTTTGCTCAAGAAACTGATATACAGCCATCATTTCTTGTTTATTCAACTCACGAATGCGATTGAAAATTGGAATATCAGCCACTGCCTCAATATTTGAGCTGTCTTTAACAACATCACTTACTTTGCCGGTCAGCCATGTTTGCACGTCTATGCCTTCAACAATTTCCTTAAGCCCTTCATCATTGATGCCACTTGCATAACAGCTAACACATGGTACCGATAATTTGAACACGCCATCATGGAGCCCATCTTCCGAAATTACTCTTTTCCCTTTACAGAATGGACATGGCTGGCTAGCTTTAATTTTATTTATTAAGGTGACAATTTTTTTGTAACCAAACGCTTCATAGACATAGGTCAGTTTTTTGTATTTACCATTAGTGAAATACTTATCAATGATCGTTTCTCTCGTTTCGGTGATATTGGCAAAATCACAGACGGTGATCCGATTATTAATACTGATGGATTCGATACTGTTGCTAATACTGCCCCAGAATGGCAGCACATTTTGCAAGACCATTTCGTAGTGGGAAAAGCTCGCAACCTCTAGTTCAAGCATTTTCAGCGCAGCTTGCGTCTCCCTAGGCAATAGAGAAACCTCTTCCGTCAAAACCATATCGCCCCCGACAATCGCTTTCATTTTGTCTAGAACCTGTAGATTTCCAACGGTTTTAATGACTTGATCAAGAGGCTGCTGAATAATCTCACGAATATCCGTCTCGCCAAACTTTAGCTTTTTATGATGCTTTAATACCGTTCCTTGACAAATTGGGCAAGTAATCAATTTTTTGGATTCTTTTATACGCTCTTTAATCTCCGATTTCGATACCACCATATACATCCCAATGATGTGATTAAAGCCTTCCCAAGTCCTTGATGCCTTGCCTACTTTATCATAGAATGACTTTTCCCAATATCCGTACAAAAAAGTATGCTTTTCTGCGTCTGTCATCTCTGCATAACTTTTGCTTATATCCTGGCCGAGCTCATTTTTAATCTCTTCAAAAATAAATTTTATTTTTGGGAATTGATAAAACTTCAAAATATCCATCACATCTGGATGCAATAAGCCATCCCAGAATGGCGCGGTTTTGTCCTGAATAACAATATCAAAATCAAATTTTTCAATTACACGGCGGCCCGAGCAGCATGGGCAATGATTGCCTTGATTATAGAAATCGAAGCTATTCGTATCTTTATTGGTTGGATGTGCCGCCACAATATGGTTGATTAAGCCGCCAATTTCGTAGAGAAAAGTATATTGGCTGTACAAGTGGCGTTCCAAATCAATGGCGATGACGGGTGCAATGGTATCCGATTCATATTCGCCATAAATGAGACGAGCCATGGATGATAAGCTTTTTAAGATGCCGCCTTTATAAACGTTTTCTGCATTTTTAAAATAGGTAATCTGGTTTTCTTTTAAATAATTTACGCCATTTTTTTGATCTAGTGTTGAAGGAATATGGAAAGGAGCAGCTTTATCTTCATGGTTTTGTTCCCGGTAATAATCATCATGACTGACCACATCAAGATGCTCCACGGGTGCAAGCTGTCTTTTGCCAAAATCAACGATAAAATCAGAGCTTTCCAGCATATACGAATTATGTTCAATCATGATTATAGAGACGGATTCATCCTGAAGAATGACCCTCACACTATCAATGAATTGATTCAAAATATTTTGTGATAACCCTTTTGATGGCTCGTCAAAAATAAATAGCGTATTCGGGTTTCTGGAGCCCGCAAACAACTCAGAAACTAAATGAACACATTGAAATTCACCCGTTGATAAGGATTGTGTTTTTCTCTCCAACGTCAAATAACCAAGTCCTAGCTTGATCAATAAGCTCAAGCGTTTATGAGCGATGTCTTCATTTGGCAGCTCAACAATAATATCTTCAATCGAGCGCTGAAAAATATCATCAATATCATCACTATATTTTGTAAGCTTCTTTTTAATATCTAGAAAAGTGGCAACGGTTGACCGGCTAGTGATCGATTGGTTTCGATCTTGCCCAACCATAACCAGCTTATCTTTCGGATAGCGCTTCACAAAATCTTTGGACATGCACTCATTAACAAGTGTGGATTTGCCACAGCCTGACTCGCCTGTAAATGTGACAAGTCTATTTTTAGGAATCTGAATTTCACTGATTTGAATATTCCGGCAGTGAAGATCAAGAAATTGATAATATTCTGTTGGTGCTGCCTCGTTTCGTTCCCCGTGGATTGGCTTTGGACGTGGTGATTCTTCCACTATTTTTCCGCCGTATTTACCGCTGCCAGGGCCAAAAAACAAATGCTTATCCGCTGTGTCCAGCACCGTGTCAGAATGGTCAATGAGCCAAATTTGATTTTTAACTCCCAATTGTTTAATCTCAGCTAAAATTTTCAATAACGTTTGATGATCAAGACCTACGGAAATTTCGTCGATAATAATAACCGTATTCTCACTTGTAGCCATAAATTCAGCCAAGTAGAGCCGAGTTACTTCTCCACCTGACAATGTTCCCATAATTCGATTTAACGTTAAGTAACCAATATTCATATTGATTATATTTTTTAAAATGTTTTGTTTACCTTCACTAATCTTTAGAACTTCTGCTAGTGAATAAATTGTTTCCACACTGAAGTCGTTGATGTCCGATACACTCTGTGCTTGATCCAATAACTCAAATTTATATTGTTCAACTTCTTGATTGTAACGTTTCCCCATACATTTTTTACATTCGATATTTTTAGTTGTTCCGCGGCCTTTACAGTCTGGACACCAGCCTAATTCATTATTAAATGAAAAAACTTCTGGAGAAAGATTATACTTTTCAGCAAGCGCAACTCGAATTTCAGTAAAAACGCCAGTATGCGTACCAATAGTTGAACGAGGATTTGAAGAAATGGATGATCGACCTAGAAAAAGGACAAGCGGCATTTCCTCCATCTTAATGGCACTGAAATTGGTTTCCATAATAGTAGGAAATAGATACTGATACTCCGCCTTTGGCAATAAGGAAACAAGACGTTTCTTCGATTCTTCACCAATGGTTTGAGAAAAAGTTGTTTTTCCAGATCCAGATAAACCAGCTATGCCTAACGATTTATCTACTGGCAGTACTTCATCTAATTTGTTAATATTGTTCGCAATCAATTGCTTTATTTTCATTGTGATCTCCTCTCCAATCTCTAAAAATTTGTCTCTGTATATGATAAAAGCAAGCTTCTACAGCCAACCTGCTATGTTTGCTCATTTAAAATGATTTCAATAGGCATCTTATCAAAAAGAAAGAGCACAATTCTTACTGCGGAATTGCGCCCTATTTTAAAAAATGATTTATTTGTATTGATGAATTAAGTTTTGTGCTGAAAAACTAGCATCATGAAAGTTGAAAAATCATATTACAGTTCGGCTAACACTTTTCCAAGCTGATTGCCCTTGTAAGTCCAAGCAGATTTAGCTCCCTCAATTGCTCCCGGACGGGATTTTGTTTCTTCACTAAATCCAGTTTGATCGAGGTGTAGATGAACCGTTCCATCTGAACCCTCTTTCAAAGTCCATGTAATTGTCGTATTTTCTCCGGCACTTATCCAAGTGTAAGATAATGTATGAGGCTCGTCCACTATAAGCACTTCACAATCTACAATGCCGTTCCACCATTCGGAAGGCTCCGTTTTGAACTGAAATTTATGTCCAACAACCGGTTCAAAATCATTATTCCAAATCCATTTCGCAAGCGTATCTGAATCCGTTAAAGCATTCCACACTTGGTCGATCGAGCTTGTAAATTGATAATCTAATGATACATCTGGTTTCATTTCTTTTCCTCCAATATAAGTTTTAATTTATCTATTCTTTCATTCCAGAAACCTTCATAAAAAGATACCCAATCTTTTATTTCTTTCAACGGATTAGCATTCAACCGATATCTCGTTTCTCTGCCAACCTTTTGAGCAATGACAAGATCAGCATCTTTCAGGATTGCCAAATGCTTGGAAACCGCTGTCCGACCCATTTGAAAATGAACCGTTATCTCATGTAGGGGCAAGTCTTCAACTTCTGCCAACAATTGAATTAGTTTTCGCCTTGTTGGATCGGCAACAGCGTCGTAAACATCCCTCATCTGACCTTTATCGTTCAAAACCACCCCCACCTTTTCATTATTATTTACTGTAATGTTGCCGATTAAACGACATAACAGCTTATTAAGACACCTTTTGGAGTCATATTGATTATAGGACACCAAAAGGTGTCGTGTCAAGTTTCTTGCTCATCCATAATATGGCCTTTAAATCTTACTTTGTTAGTTTAACAGAGTACACTACTTACACAAAAAAGACTCTTCAGCCGCTTAGCTAAAGAGTCTCTCTTTCTATCTCTTCTTATCTAAAGTTTAGTTTATCATTACAACTAATGATCTGATTCATCCCATTTTTTCGAATAGGCTTTTTTTGTAACCCAAAGTGTCAGCCATGTGAGCAATACAACGATAATACCCGAAAAAATCCATACACCTGCAGGAACGTTCATCTATATGTACCCCCTCTTTGTCTACTCCCTCTATTTTACAAGATCCCATTCGATTATTTTCAACAGATCCGTTAACAAATTCGTAACTTTTCTAATCATAAATCATCATGGACGGAGTAGCAAATAACGGATTACACTTCATGAATTAACCTCTATGGTGAACGATAATATCGATCGGATAACGACCAGCATTGCGTCCGTAAAGCGTCAAACCGCCTTGTTCAGCTTCGAGCTGAAGCTTAAAGCTGCGGTTTTGGTTCAGCTTAGCAGTCAGCGCACTAGGCAACATGACCTTGCAGAGATAGCCGTATGAGCCTGCATCCTCCAGCTTGTTAGAAACCGCTTGATAGTGCCAAGACAGAACGCCACGGCTATCCGCTGGATCATCTGTCAACACAATCGTATCAACTAGCTGTCCATCAATGAGAACATTTAGCTTAGCTTCATGGCGATCCGAATCCGTCATAAAATACGAGTTTATATTGTACTCAGGATCTGACAGCGCACCATGCATAAAGGAAATGTCCAGCTTTTTCTGAATGCTTTCCTCAAGATCACGTTTTAGCAGACGCTTGGAGCCCGCTTCAAAAAACAGTTCAATATCATAAATCATCGTTTGCTCCGTAATGGATGGCAGTTGTACATCATACGTAAATTGTCCTGCAATTCCGCCATTCACTTTCTGATTCTGCAACGAATTCCAGCTATGCGGCCACTCGCTATCGGTGAAGCTTGCAACCGGCACGCTTATCGTTTGGCCGTCAACCTCGTATTTCCCATTGGTTTGACCGCTGCGAACGTCGAAAGTAACGAAGTTGCGTGTAATCGTTTTGCCTTCGGAAGACAAGAGACGTACTGCAATTACCGCAACCGCATCCTGCTGAGGCATTTTCAAGGAAAGCGGCTGCAATGCACTCACGCCGAATCCGTTCCAGTCAATGATTTCGTGTCCTGATTGTGCGACAGTACGTACACCAAAATGATCATACGACAGCTCCCACGCCAGTTGAAGCGCTTGACCATGATAACGGTCCGAGAAGCTGGAACGCAAAAGCTCCAATGTAACCTGCGAGCCTGTATCCAGCGTTTGACAAGGAGGTGCATCAATAACGATAAAATCTGGCGAGTGCAAATCTGCGATCGTCATGCCGGGAACGAACCACTCGTAGCCAAAATGCTTGTCGGTGCCGTCCAAACGGTAATAACCGTTAAACTCATTTACAACATCGCGGAATTCTGTAAATACGAAACCGCACATTTTATCATGACGGCGGAATTCATTCATCATATAGCGGTAATGCCAGGCTAAGTCGCTATCTCCTGCTCCGCCTTCGATCCCCCACACATTGCCGCATTCGCTGTTCATTAATGGTGCATCTGATTGTACATTGCCCGCAGTATAGTTAAAGGTAGAACCTACGAACGTTTTATCAACGACCTCTGTTACATGGTTTCGTAGCTCATTGTAGCCATTAATGTAGAAATGCCAAGTGTTAATATCAGACTCCACATGATCATAGTTACATGGTGAATTATCTTCAACTATACGGGTTGGATCAACCTGTTTGGCCCAACGATAGATGGAACGAACCCACTCCTGCGTYTGCGGCAAATAATTTTGCGGATGTGATGCATCTGTTGTTAGTGACGCGGATTCACTTTCCGTTTTCAAGCCCCATGTCTCATTAAACATGACCCAAGAGAAAATCGACGGGTGATTGTAGTCACGATCAATAATTTCACGCGCTTCACTCTCGTAAGCAAGCCGTGCCTGCTCATCCGGGTCCCCCCAGAAGCATGGCATATCCTCCATCACGAGGATTCCAAGTTTGTCGGCCCAGTAAAGCTTGCGCGGCTCTTCCGGCTTAATGTGAATCCGAACAAAGTTCAAGCCCAAACGTTTTAAAAGGAAAATTTCATCATGCATTTCTTGATCGGACGGGTACGTGAAAAATCCGGTTGGATGGAAGGATTGATCCAACGTTCCATTCAAATAAACAGGCTTGCCATTCAACATAATCCAGCGATAATTCCGATCACCTACAAGTGCAGTCGAAATTTCACGAATACCAAAATAAGTGCTTATAACATCCGACTGACCATTGCTGGATAAGGAAACTTCGCCTTCATATAAGAAAGGAGATTCTGGACTCCACAGCTTAGGATCTGCCACTACAAATGAAGTGCTGATCGTATTGGCTCCTTCTGTCAGCTCTGCTTCGAATTGATGTGATACAGCACCCTCTGCAAACAAGAAGGAAAGCTGAGCATGACCTGCGCGGCTTGCTATCACTCTAGTCGTAACTTGTATAGTACCGTCCAATTTTGTATTAAACTTCGAATCCTGTACATAGTTTTGAGGACGAGCCTCCAGCCATACGGGCTGCCAAATGCCGCGAATTTCTCCATAACCTTGCTTGCCACGGCCTTGGAATGAATGATCAAAATCTTCAACACGAACCGTAATCGAGTTTGTGCTGTCGATTGACCAAACGTCTGTTACATCAAATTCGAAATGGCCATATCCGCCTTCATGCGAACCAATGGAGATCCCATTTACCCATACGTCGGACTGAAAATCGACTGCTCCAAAGCGAAGGATTACTCGCGCATCAGCTAGCTCTGGTGCAAAATCTACTTCCTTATCATACCAAGCGATGCCTTTATCATTGCTTCCGATTCCCGACAACGGGCTTGACCAGGAGAAAGGAACAGTGATTTCCGACTTTAAGGATTGACCTTTCGATTTATGCCAATCTGCACCGATGCCACGATTCTCATGGTCAAATTCAAAGGACCATGCTCCATTCAAATTCAACCATTCCGAGCGCTGCCAATCTGGCCGAGGATACTCAGCTCGAGGGATGTTCACTTGTGATGCATGTACCGTATTTAAAGACATTATTAATCACACTGCCTCTCCATTGATATTTTGATGACGTTCATAAGATTAATTAATAAGTTAATAATAAACTGAAATAACGACCATTTCGTAACAAGAATACGTCTTCATTAACTTGTTTGTCAACTATTACTTTGAAAACCCGTGATAAACCTATTATATAGTTAACTATTAAGTTACTCTAATATATGGTGAATCCTCATTGAAATCAAAAAAAGGAAGTTAGCCTTAGCCAAGCTCCCTCCAAATATAATGTTAAAGCTTTCTGATCTGACCGATAAATATCTCGGAAGTCAACCATCTCCGGAATATAAGAAATAACATAACTGACGGCAGGCTTGTCAATGCTCCAAGCTGCAGCATTAATGTACTGTCCATTTCTCCTCCTGAGCTTGCTAACTGTACTAATTTCATTATCGGTGTTTGCAGCTCCATATTAGAAATATAAATTAACGCTGGTAAGTATGAGTTCCATAATACGACGAAATGGAGCACGCCAAGCGCAAGCAGTGGCTTCCATATTTTTGGGATAAACAGAGTGAAAAACGTATGCAGTTCCCCTTTTCCCGATAGCTCGGCCTCAGTCTTTAAGTCGGCGTATCTACTGTTGAAAATACTTTTGAGAACAAAAACCGCCGCTAAATTAAAAAAGCCGAATATCATTTGCGGAATAATCGTATTGACCATTTCCAGGCTCCGAACGAATAGGTACTCATTAATCATCCCGCTTCCCATCGAAATGACGATAAGCAGAAACAACTTATACCAGCTGCGCCCTGGCAAATGTTTGACAGTCAGCGGATAAGCCAGTGTGACAGTCATCAATAAAAATATAATTACAGCAACAAAGTTAAAGACTGAATAAGAAAAAACGTTCCAGAACGATATGAAGCTCCACACCGATTGCCTTGCTTCTCCGGCTCCAGTAAACGGATAGATGAACAGCATATACAGTAAAAAAATTACAACGATTGAATATAAGCAAGCTGTCACAATCCCAATTATGCTGCGTCCATTATTCGTTGTTTTAATGTCAGCTGCACCAGTGTGATTACTGAATAATTGCTTTAAAAACAGTCTTTTTACAATGAAATAAGCGATGATCGTAAAGAGCAGTTGAACCGCAAACTGAAAAATGCCCGCAGCAGCGGAAGGACTTACGTTCATCATCAAAAAACCTAGTTGAAAAATATAAGCGTCAAGCGTCTCTCCTGTCTTCGATACCAAGGGATTCAGCAAGCTTCTAATGAGCTCATAGTCCGTGGACATGATGGCAGACAGCTGCAGCACCATAAAAGCGGCTACCGCTTTCAGTGCTGGAATCACATTCATTACAAGGTAGCTATTCCCGAAGCCTGCAAGCCCCGTTTCTTGCCGGTTCACTGAAGCATGCTTCGAGGCTATAGCTGCAAGCGCGATGATGATCGGAATACCGCATGTTTTTAACACTTCAACGAATACAATGATCGGCCGAAATAATGTCTCATCACCCAAAATCAGAGTCCCCGAGGTTAGAAAGGGAGATGTGCTTATCGAAAGTATATAAATGAAAATATACACAAAAACAATAGAAGGAATGAAAAAAGGAATAAGAAATAAAGACGAGAACAGCCCTCTCAACCACTTGTAACGAATATTGCTCAGAGCAAGCGCCAGAAGGAATGCGATACAACCGCTAGCGAGTATATAACCCGTTTTGATAACAAATGTATTTACAATTACCCTTCGGAAGTTCTCATCGTTAAACAATTKGGCAAAATGATTAAAGCCTACCCACGAACTCTCAAATAGGCCAACAAAAACTTTGTAGTCGACAACCGATAGAATTATACCGTTAGCAAATGGAAGCAGCTTAAAAATCAATATGAGCATAAGAGCGGGAATGACGATCAAGTAATGCAGCTTGAACTTCCATATTCTCTGAGGAAGACTGTCTGGATCATGTAATTGGTTATGTAGATTGCTTTGGGCATTAGGCGGTTGATGCTCCATAATAATCCCCTTTCTTTTTCCGTAATTTTACTAAATTATAATGATTTAGTTGTATGTTGTATAGCTTCAATATCGCTCATTTTCGCTGTAGCTTTTGATTATTCGCCTGTTCTTGTATAATAATCCGATATAAATGGACGCAGTAAGGGAGTTGTATAATGTCTAATCGTAAATGGAACATAGGCATTGCCATTCTGTTTATTGTATTTTCCAGCCTTCTGCTAAGCTTCTTTCTCTCCACGCTTCGGATAAAGGATCTGCTGCAGCCAATTCTCTCAAGCGAGATAAGCCAGAAACCTCCTTATCATATTGTCCTCATCTCCCAAGAAATCGATAATCCATATTGGCGATCAATTGAACGAGGTGCAAAAGATGCAGCGGTTGAATTTGGGATGGAGCTTGAATATACAGGACCGTTTCGCATTAATCCCGCGGAGCAAATGAAGCTGCTGGAGAAAGCTATTGCAGCCAAAGCTGATGCGCTGCTCGTACAGGGGCTTAGCGACCCGCAGTATATCGGATTAATTAATAAAGCGATTAGCTATGGCATTCCTGTCTTAACGATTGATACAGATGCTCCGAACAGCCGCAGGCTCTCTTATGTCGGCACAAACAATTTCGATGCAGGCAAAGTTATGGGTGAATTGGTTGCCGAAGCGGCTGGAAATCATGGGCAAATCGCCGCTTTAATCGGAAACGAGCAAGCCCCCAATCAGCAGCTGCGGCTTGCTGGATTTCGAGAGGTTATTTCACGTTACCCCGAGCTGAATCTTGTCGAGGTGCGCTCCTCAAACATTTCACGCCTCCAAGCATCAGGTGAAACAGAGGAACTGCTTCAGCACTATCCACAGCTGAATGTAATGGTCGGATTAAGCGCACTCGATGCGATCGGCATCGCGGAGGCCACTGAACGCATTCGGCCAAAAGGCCTGCAAATTTTTGCATTTGATGCGCTCGATGAAACTTTGGAGCTTATTCGCAGTGGAATCATCCATTCAACCATTGTCCAGCAGCCTTACGACATGGGCAATGAAGCTGTATCACAGTTGAACGATTACCTCCATGGCAAGGAGCTTCTTGTGCAGCATTTTACGAAAATATCGGTACAAGGCCAGAAGCCCTTCGTTCAAGAAAATGGAGAAACTAGCCCATGACCATTCGGACTAAGCTGCTCATTTTCATCCCATTACTCGTTCTCCTCATTAATATGGTTACGTTCTTTTTATTTCAAAGTGGAAAGATGGTTCAGCAAAGCTATAATCAAATGATCGATCGTATCCTTTTGTACAACCAGTCCTCCAAGGTTGTAAATAACAACTTAAGTACGCTGCATAGCTATTTGCTTAATCCAGACGACAGCAATAAAAAGCGATATGATCATAGTCGAGTGGAACTTCAGGATCTGCGCTTGCTGCTCCAAGAAAAGTCGAATGTTTCCATATCTTCCTCCACTATTACTAGCTACGTTCATCTGTTAGATACTTTTTTGGAGCAGCAGCAAGACGCTTTCATTGCAGCTTCTGCCGAAAGGTCGGAGGTGTCGCTCACTCAATACGAGAATGCGGAAAGGACAGCAAGCTTCATACAAGAGGACAGCCAGCAGCTGGTTGAATTGGAGTTAAACATTTATGAACCTGTATATGAGCAGATTCAAGCTGAAAATAAACGCATGTATTTGCTCGGTGCCGCCGTCTTCATAACGAACACCCTGCTGAGCATTTTACTTGCCATATGGATTTCACGCAGCATTACTGGACCTGTAAGCAGTCTTGTCTCACGTGCGAAGCAGATCTCCAAGGGACATCTAAAGCAAAGCTCAAACGAGCTGCAAGCCAAGGATGAGCTTGGCGTATTATCAGGCGCATTCGAGCAAATGTCGAGCGACCTCCTCGAATTGATGGAGCGGGATAAAGAAAGCCTGGAGAAGGATCGACTCGTTAAGGAATTAGAGCTGCAAGCGCTGCAAAGCCAAATTAATCCGCATTTTCTCTTTAATACGCTCAATGTATTATCCAAGCTAGCGCTCATTGAAGGAGCCGAGAAAACAAGTGATCTCATTATTTCGATGTCCAATTTACTGAGATATAACTTGCGCAATCTGGAGCATGCGGTCACGCTCAGAGATGAGGTAGCACATGTAGAGGAGTACTTCACCATTCAACAAGCACGCTTTCGCGACCGCATTCAGCTGGTGAAGGATATCGACCCATCTGCATTGTCATATCACATCCCTGCGCTCACGCTTCAACCCATCGTAGAAAACGCCTTTGTTCATGGCATTGAACGTATGGAGAATGGAGCGAAGATTCGCCTTGAAATAAAGCATGATCAACATCATGTACGTATCTCCATATCCGACAATGGCAGCGGAATGACTGAAGAGATTCGAGTTTCGCTGCTCCGAATGGAAGCTGGCGCATTCACCGAACAATCAACAGGCCTTGGCACAAAAAATGTGTTTAAGCGCCTCCAACTATTTTATGGTCTACATGGATTAGTCGATATTGAAAGCGAACGGGGTAAAGGAACGACAGTCACAATCCGAATACCTGTTAGAGAGGACGGTGAAAACATACATGTACCGACTGTTAATCGCGGATGATGAAGCACTTGAGCGGGAAGGCTTGGAATTGATCATTGAACGAATGCTTCCGAATACCTTTCAAATAATCCATGCCGAGAATGGACGTGTCGCGATAGAAAAAGCAGAGGAATATCGCCCCCATATCGTCCTTATGGATGTCAATATGCCCGGCATTCAAGGTTTAGAAGCAATCCGCGAAATCAAGCATACCTTGCCGGATGTGAAGTTCGTCATGGTGACCGCTTATGATTATTTTGCATATGCCAAAGAAGCCCTTTCTCTCGGAGTGAAAGAGTATTTAGTCAAGCCTGCCAAACGCGAGCATATCATACATACGCTTCAGCAGCTCATACAGGAACTCGAGCTTGAGAAGAGGAAACGCTCGGACGAACTAGAGCTGCGGCATAAAGTTTCTCAATTAATGCCTTTAGCAGAAAATGAACTCGCTATGATGTTTATGGTCGATCATGTTACAAATACCGATATCGAGCAATTATCAGAATGGCTCAGCTTTCCACTAGGACAAGGCTGTGCGATCGTGATCGCATTTCCCGAGCATGTCAAAGCTAATCGTAAGCAAAAAGTTTACGATACGATTAGAAGCTTTATCAAATCATCTTTAACGAATAGTGTTGTAAGCTCCTTAATTGATCGCCATATGGCTATCTTCATCAATCATGATAAATCTGTTGTGGACGCAGATTGGAAGGCAGCCGGAACCGCTTTAGGTGAAGATCTATGCACGATCGCAGCACGTCAGCTTGAGGTTGACATCTTAGTCGGAATCGGAAAAACGCGCTTGGGTGTTGAGGGTTTGCGCAAATCCTATTTTGAGGCTGTATTTGCCTCCAATTATTATGAGCAATGCGGCAAGATATGCCACTTTGATGAATTGATACATGGTGCAGTCCCTTCACTGAATCGTGATAACAAGCAGCATGAACATGTGGAAGCTATACCTGAAGCGTATGTTATCTCAGCAATGCAGCGCATTCGAGAGCAGCGGGAGCAGCAAACCCAATCCGTGCTAGACCGTGCACAACGTTTTATTCAGGACAACTATACAAAGGACCTCTCACTCGAAGAAGTAGCCGAATCCGTTCATCTAAACCCACACTATTTCAGTAAAATATTTAAGCAGCAAGTAGGCACAACCTTTATCGAATATGTCACTGCCCTTCGTATCGAAAAGGCGAAAGCGTTAATGGCAACTGGAAAACTGAGTTTAAAGGAAGTTTGCTTCGAGGTCGGTTATAATGATCCAAACTATTTCAGCCGTGTCTTTAAAAAAGTGACCGGTGTTCCCCCCTCCGACTACCGGGGATAAAAAAATGAGCAAATAA
Organism: Paenibacillus sp. 01T424; assembly: GCF_056398745.1. Taxonomy (NCBI): domain Bacteria; kingdom Bacillati; phylum Bacillota; class Bacilli; order Caryophanales; family Paenibacillaceae; genus Paenibacillus; species Paenibacillus sp. 01T424. The sequence continues at coordinate 26,133 of NZ_JBFTPZ010000043.1, forward strand.
GTAAAGTCCATGCTGCAACGACATGGACTTTTTTGTGCTGGGATGACAACAAAATGCTAGTTCTCTTTATTCGTTTCCCTATGCGTGCAATGTCTAAAATAAATGCGGGAACAACACTCATTAATGCAGGTTTTTACGAGCGGATTCGCTCTTTTTGCATGCTATAATAAAGTTCGTTTTCACGCAGGAAAGGTTTTTGACAGAGAGGAGAAACGGAAATGGAAATGCCGATTACTAACAAAAATGAACAAGTAAGCATGAAATTTGTGACGCTTGTTTCCATTGTTTCCGCTCTTGGCGGATTATTATTCGGATTCGATACAGCAGTCGTATCAGGTGCTGTCGGTTTTATGGAGGATCGATTCGACTTATCAAAGCTACAAGTGGGATGGGCTGTATCGAGCTTAATTATTGGCTGTATTGTTGGCGCGGCTATGTCTGGTATTTTGGGAGACCGCTTCGGACGTAAAAAGGTACTTATTGCTGCCGCGATTCTATTTATTGTCAGCTCGATTGGCTCAGCTATTCCGGATACTTTTTCCGCGTTTATTGTGGCTCGGATTATTGGTGGAATCGGAATCGGAATTACCTCTACGTTATGCCCGCTTTACAATGCCGAAATTGCACCTGCAAAATATCGCGGCAGACTTGTTGCACTTAACCAACTCGCCATCGTTACAGGCATCTTTCTTACTTATTTCGTAAACCTATGGATTTCCAGATCAGGTGACGAAGCATGGGGCATCGCCTCCGCTTGGCGCTGGATGTTCGGAGTTGGCGCTATACCTGGTTTGTTATTTATGATTTTGCTATTTTTTGTGCCCGAGAGCCCAAGATGGCTGATCAAGCAAGGGCGCGCAGCAGCAGCTCTTCCGATCTTATTGCGTATTCACGGCGAAGAGCTCGCCAAAAAAGAAGTGATCGATATTAAGCATTCGTTCGAGCAAGAGAGCGGTTCGATTCGGCAGCTAATCTCTCCAGGGCTTCGAATTGCATTAATTGTAGGAGTTGGACTTGCTGTGCTCCAACAGGTGACAGGCATCAACGCCGTCATGTATTATGCGCCAGAAATTTTCAAAGCAACAGGCGCAGGAACAAACGCTTCATTGATCCAAACGATTTTGGTCGGCTTTATCAACTTATTGTTCACCCTCGTTGCTCTATGGCTCATTGATAAAGTAGGACGCAAAGCGCTTCTGCTCGTTGGTTCGGCTTCCATGTCGATTTGTTTGATTGTTATAGGCATCGCTTTTCAAACGGGACATGCAGCAGGTCCACTCGTGCTTATTTTTATTTTATTGTATGTGGCTTCATTTGCTATTTCGCTTGGACCAGTCGTATGGGTCATCATGTCTGAGATCTTTCCTAACCGTATTCGCGGAAAAGCGACGGCTATTGCTGCAATGGCGCTCTGGGCAGCGGATTATCTCGTTTCACAGTCGTTCCCGCCTATGCTTAGCTCTACAGGACCTGCCGCTACGTTCTGGATTTATGGTGGCATGGCCTTGCTCGCCTTCTTGTTTACATGGCGTGTTGTACCGGAAACCAAAGGAAAATCACTTGAAGAAATTGAAGCTTTGTGGGTGAAGTAATATCTCTGTATAATGGGTTTAGGTTATAAATCTATTTATAGGAGATAAACAAATGGACTTCCGACTAGATTTAATTGAAAATAAGATCGAATTTTTTGAAGCCTATGACTTGAAGACGCTAGAGCTAAAAATCGATCAGCAAATTGAAAATAATAAAGGTTTGCTGCTAGAGGTGTTCCACGTCAGCCATCATGCTGTATTTAATCCTAAAATTGAAAAGATGCTATATAGCGCGGTTGTTCACTTTAAAGCGAAGAAATAGCGCTATAAAGGCATACAAATCCTCCCGACTCCAACAGTCGAGAGGATTTTTTTTAAATATAGGAAAGTATATCATTTTCTCATACTTATCTTATATTTCACCATCAAAGCTACACAGCGTCTAAAGGACGACGAAGGCGTTTTTGATTGTTACGCGCTTAAAAAGCTCTGAGTCAAATCTCCGTCCAACGTATAATAGTCGAGATGCGGCATCTCGTCCTATCCCATTAAATAAAGCTCTTTAATGAAGGCGGACGCCTCACCATGCTGTGCTGCTCGTATGCATAAGCGAGTTTAATGAGCATCGGCTCCTCAAAAGCCCTCGCAGCGAATGTCACACCAAATGGCACTCCTTTTGAAGTATAGCCAGCTGGCACGACAATTGATGGATAACCTGCACGCGATGTAATCCTTGCTCCAAAGTCAGCAGGAAAAAGCAGCGCGTCAAGCTGATGCTCCTTCATCGTCGCATCTATTCCCTCTTCCTTGCATAAACGGAGATCTGCAATCCGATCTCGAAGATATGGAAGCTCAGTCTGTGTACCTGAAGTCGTCGTTTCTGCTAGCAGCAGAGTGGACTGTCCATACTTCAAGGTTTCAACCGGATACTCGTTATTAAAAGCAATAATGTCTTTGAGCGAGCGAATTTTGCCGTTTGGAGGCAGCTTGGACAAATAAGCGTTTATCGAGGATTTGAATTCATTCAGCACTACTGATGAATAAACGATTTGCCTAGCAGTTCTTACATCAGCCGGGTCAATGATGACCGCGCCTTGTTTTCTCATCACCTCTACTGCGTCGTTAAATATGGCTAGCTGCTCGTCCGTTAATTCCTCAAAAAAATAATCTCTAGGAATGCCAATTCGTGCACCCTCAAGACCTTTCGGATCAAGGAAAACACGATAATCCTTATGTTTTTTAAAGTACCCCGCACCCATTGCAGCATCCCTGTCATCATGCTCCGTTATAGCGTTTAATACGATCACTGCATCCGTTACGGTTCTTGCCATTGGTCCCGCAGTATCCTGTGAGTTTGAGAGTGGTAATATGCCTGATCGACTCACCAGTCCAACGGTCGGCTTAATGCCCACGGTTGAGCTTAAATTGCCTGGATTTAAGATCGATCCTGAGGTTTCCGTGCCAATCGAAGCCATACAAAAATTACAAGCCACCGCGACGCCTGAACCAGCGCTTGATCCGCCTGTCGGCGTAGATATGTTGTAAGGATTAAGAACTTGGCCGCCCCGCGAGCTATAGCCAGACGGCATTCCATCTGTCATAAAGTTAGCAAACTCCGTCATATTCACTTTCCCTAATATAATGGCCCCCGCTTCGCGCAGCCTTTGTACAATAAAAGCATCTACTCCCGCATAGGAATTGGCAAGCGCAAGCGAGCCAGCGCTCGTATGCATGTTATCCCCTGTATTAATATTATCCTTGAGCATGATGGGGATGCCGTGAAGCGGACCTCTTGGGCCTTGGACAGCTCGTTCGCTGTCTAATGCAGAAGCTATAAATAAAGCATCGGGGTTAAGCTCAAGCACCGAATTTATCGTGAGTCCATCTTTATCATGCGCTGCAATTCGGTCAAAATAAAATAGTACAAGTTCGCGAGATGTGATCTCGCCAGATTCCAAAGCGGCTTGAATGGACGAAATGGTTGCCTCTACGATTTCCATGCCTCTTATACCCCTCATCAACCCGAATATGTACGATATGAGCCTAGTATATACTATTTTTTGGTAATGAACATCATTGATAAAGGCAAGCTAATGAGCTTAGACTAGAAATATTGCAGACAAGGAATGATTTTCATTAGAAAAGAAACAATAATAACGATTGATTCCATAAAGAAGCTGGCAATACCTTTATAATCTCCACACTMAAACCATCACTTCAACAATCCGCTCCCTTTTAGCAGCTTTCTTCAGTATGATAGAGACATAGCACAAATTCACACATAACCGCCTACTTGGAGGAATGAATGACTATGACGATGCTGATGAGCAGAATTGTACTTGGAATAGGAGGTTTGGTGGTCCTTTTTATCAGTTTACTTACCGTGATTAGTTATTATTTCTATTACGTGGCAATCAAACGAAACTCAAAAGCATTTTTAAGCAATAATCAGGATTTAGCGCAAATTCACGGAGAAAAGGAAACGGATGATCAAGCTGCCATTGCGTTAGCAGACGAAACTGGTCCAACACCGGTTGAGGCTATAGGGGTAGAATGGATAGAAAAACAAGCTTATGAAATTTGGCACCTTACTTCAAGTGACGGTCTCTCCTTGGTTGGCTATTACCTTGAAGCCAAAACTTTGACGTCCAAAACCGTCATTCTTGCACACGGCTATTCCTCGCAAGGGAAAGATATGGGCAGCTTCGCTAAATTTTATTATGACAGGCTTGGGTATAACGTGCTCATGCCTGATGATCGAGGTCATGGCGATAGTGAAGGCGATTACATCGGCTTCGGCTGGCCAGATCGGAAGGATTATCTCCTTTGGATAGACGAGGTCGTACAGAAACTTGGTGAATCGGTGCAAATCGTGCTGCACGGCATTTCGATGGGTGGAGCGACTGTGATGATGGTAAGCGGTGAAAACGTTCCAAAACAAGTCAAGGTCATTGTGGAGGACTGCGGCTATACGTCCGTTACCGATCAGCTCTCTTATCAACTAAAGCGGATGTACAAGCTGCCTGCTTTTCCGATTTTGCCTGCAACTAGCTTATTAACCCGCCTTAAAGCAGGTTATAGCTTCGAGGAGGCATCTGCAATCAAGCAGCTGGATAAAAATAAGCTGCCCATGTTCTTTATTCATGGTTCCGCCGATACTTTTGTACCTACAGAAATGGTGTGGAGGCTTTATGAAGCTTGTAAAGCTGACAAAGATATTTATATCGCCGAGGGTGCTGGTCACGGCATGTCCTATGGTACGGATACAACAGCCTATGAACAAAAAGTGGCGGCATTTCTCAGTCGATATGTTATGAATGGATAGTGTCTAAATGATTCTTTATTTTGCACATAACCTATACCACTCCCTGATATGAATAAACAGACAGAATCATTCTGATTCAGAGGAGGGTGTGCATTTGGGACCATTTACAAACGATTTATTGCAAGGAAAGGTCGTTCTCATAACGGGAGGAGCTACAGGCCTCGGCCGAGCTATGGGGGAAAAGTTTCTTGCTCTAGGCGCTAAACTCGCCATTGCAAGTCGCAGAGAAGCCGTACTGAAGCAGTCTGCTGAAGAAATGAGTGTACCGACAAGCAGCGTGTATTACAAAAGCTGTGATGTACGAGACCCCGCGCAAGTACATGAGCTTATTACAGCCGTTGAGAACCATTTTGGTCAAATCGATATCCTCGTCAATAATGCAGCTGGCAATTTCATCAGTCCTACTGAAAAGCTTTCTCCAAGAGCGGTAGATACCATCCTACATATTGTTCTGCACGGAACCTTTTATACGACGCTCGAGGTAGGAAAGCGATGGATTGAACAAGGAAAAGGCGGAACAATGCTAAATATCGTCACAACTTATGCTTCAACCGGCTCAGGATATGTCGTCCCGTCCGCAGCAGCCAAAGCTGGCGTTCTAGCTCTTACTAGATCACTCGCAGTAGAATGGGCGCAATACGGAATTCGACAAGTCGCAATCGCACCCGGTCCGTTCCCAACAGAAGGCGCATGGTCACGCTTATCTCCAACTCCCGAGCTTGAAGAGAAAATGATCAACCGCATCCCCTTAAAGCGGGTTGGTGATAAAGAAGAACTAGCCAATCTAGCCGCATATTTAGTATCTGATTTTGCTCATTATTTGAATGGTGAAGTCGTTACGATAGACGGCGGTGAGTGGCTGCAAGGAGCAGGTCAATTCAACAGCTTGGCTGAGGTGACCGACGAGCAATGGGTTGCCCTTGCTGAGTTGACACGTAAAGGTAAAGGGTAAGTTACCACCATTCATCCCCTTCCTATGAAGCCTTGAAAAAGAAAAGCAGCTCAGTACTCAAAAGAGTCATGAGCTGCTTCCTTGTTCAAGCATAGCTTATGCAAATCTTAGGCATCTTCTGCTTTAATTAAAGTTCAGTGCCTGATTCAATGCCACCAGCTGGATTTCCGCCAGACCGGTTGCCTCCAGTTCTGTTACCTCTTGTGCGATTGCCGCCTGTTCGGTTACCTCCAGTACGGTTGCCTCCTGTGCGATTGCCTCCTGTTCGGTTACCTCCAGTACGGTTGCCGCCTGTGCGATTGCCTCCTGTTCGGTTACCTCCAGTACGATTGCCGCCTGTGCGGTTGCCACCTGTTTGGTTACCCCCAGTACGATTGCCGCCTGTACGGTTGCCTAGTGAACTGTTTTTTGCATTTTTCTTTTCTTTTGGCATATGCGTAATTCCTCCTCTTAGAAGATACTTACAACATATGAATCATCTCTATCATTTGCAACCTGACATTTGATTGATTTATAGATTTGGTTTAGTACCTATATGCTAGCTTGCGTTACAGACGTTTATGCATCCTTTTTTCAGCATACGCACTAGCGTGCTATCAATACATAAGTCGACATTGGTTTTGTTTGATCTTGTCTCACCGCTTCTTGTAGCATACCAATCTCGGTGTAATTGCAGGAAAACATTGGCAGATAATCGAATATAGTCAAAAATGCTTAATAAAATTTCTGGTGACAAAGGAGAAATAAAATGAGCGAGCAAGCTGCAAAGACACTTACAGGTCAAAAAGCAATATTCGGTCACACCATTCAAGTTCGGCTGGTCTCGGACTTAAAGAAGTCCCAGGAATACTACCGTGATGTGCTCGGCTGCCATATCGATAACTGGGGGCATGCGGAAAGAGACGGAATGACCGTCATTCTGCAGCAGGCGGCTTCCGCTGAAGATGTCCGGCCTAACGCACGCGCACAAAAACGTCCAGATTATCCTACAGAATGGGAAGGCCCCGACTATGGATGGGACACATTTATTCATGTGAGCTGGGATGACTTGGACTCACTTATTGAGGAAGTGCGTAGACTAGGCGGACATATTGCGGTCGAACCGTTTACTGATGCTCACGGCAATCACGAATTTAAAAACGCTTATATCAAAGACCCTGATGGTTATCACATCGTATTGGGCGCTATGCGTGAAAATTCCCGTTCGTAGTATAAATACAACTCCTGATGAAGGCTTGTTTGGCGGGAAGATAATTAAAGAGATTGTCTCGAAAGGCATCACCTTAAGAGACAATCTCTTTATCATTTTAGACACCTTTGTCATATCCTTTTTTCCACGACTTCCCTATTTCAACTCTGTGCTTATAAACAAGAATTGCAAAATTTCCAAGCCATACGAGGAGTATGGCAGCTGAAAACATCCTTATATACAAATAAACGGAAAGAAGCAGCATGCCAACCACAACCTGCAAGCCATCCACCTCGGTGGATTTAGGCTTTTTTTTATATATCATACGGCTCACACCGGCCATCAGCGCTAGAATTATGGCATAAGCCAAAGAAACCTCGAACCCCGTGAGCGCACTCCATATACCGAATGAGACAGCAATAGCTTTGCCGCCCTTCCCTTTCAGGAAAGGAGAAAAGGCATGCCCTGCTACAGGCGCGATGGCAAGCGGAACGATTAGATAACCATGATTATAGCTGCTGCCCATTATAAAAAGCACGGGCAAGTACCCTTTCAAAAAATCCAATAAAATACCGGCCACACCGAATTTATATCCAGATGACTTCCAAAGATTCAAAGCACCAGGGTTGCCGTCGCCAACCGTTTTTATGTTTTTCTTGCGAATTAGACCAAGCCAATACGAAAACATAAGAGATCCCGATAGAAATGAACCCGCAATCCATAATATGATCATAGGTCCCTCTTGCCCCCTACCCGGATGTGCCTGCCTTTCCAGCTTACATGCCCTAGAATAAGCACCTGATACATGGAATAAAGCATAACAATGATAAAAAATAACGAAGCAAAAACATGGAGCAGCGGAATAACGATCCCAAAAGCGCCTACATACTTCGTGAAGTAAAATAATTGAAACATATAGACAAAATAACCGATTAAGAGAGGCAAAGCCCATGAAGTATTCGCAAATATAAACACCGTTTCCGATAGAAGCAGTCCTACCACCCAAATAGCTATCGGGATAATCGTCCACGGACTAAGCGTCGAAGTGCTTAATACCGCCCCTTTGCTAAATCCTTCAATTTCGCTTTGAATGCCTTGCGGATACATGCGGAAAGAAACCAAGCCATATCCGATAAAATTAGTGACTGGTACCCCTGCTGCCATAAATTTGGAGCCTAGAAACAAATCGTCCAGCACTTCAGCTTTTACGCTTTCGTGGCCATTGATTTTTTCGTAATCCTCCCTTAAAGCAACAATGCAGGAGCCATAGAGCCCTTTCATCCGGTTTTTCTTTTCAAAGACCGATGTAAACGCAAATATCCCAAGCACATTCATAATCAAAGCAAGCTTCTCATATAGCTTCTCGGTGTGATGAAAAGGAACAACTGAAATCACACCCTTCGATCGCTCCCTAGCCTTTATTAATGAAGCCAAGGCGTTAGGCGCCAGTCTTATATCCGCATCTAAAAATACAAACATATCACCAGAGGCATGCAAATATCCATTCCATACCGCCCAGTTCTTACCTGTCCAGCCTTTAGGGAGGCTGCTATTTGAAATAACATTCACCCCATAGCCTTCAGCAATTTCTTTGGTTCGATCATCGGAATAATCATCTACCACAATAATTTCAAAGGGTTGAAGCGTTTGCGACTTAAGGGATTCAAGCAAATGTGGTAAATTACATTCTTCATTTCTAGCTGGAATAATAATGGACAGTTTCCGCACGCTCTGATCTGTCTGATTAGTGACGGTCATAGTATTTTTTCTGAACAGAAAAAAACCAGAGAGACATCCGACTAGCATTAGAATGAGCATCCACATTTTCTAATCCCCCCTCATGTATTTATGTATATGAAGGGGCCGTCTGTATTATTTTAGTTTCATTGATTCCTCCATCCATATGGGATCGGTACATTTTGCACGATGGCTTGATTGATAAGCTCACTTAGCCATATAATGAGAACAATCTTTCAATCGAGGTGAATGGAATGTCTTTCCGAATGGTTCGAAGTAATTAGTTTCCGGGCTGGATAAAACGCGTACCAGCTGCAGAGGGGATCGTCTGTCCTTCTGACCACATGAAACTAAATTTTGAACGGATATCGGCAGCAATCCATTCGTTTTTTATTATCCTCATTGGAAGGTGGAAGAAATATGAATGCAGTAGAATACAAACAATTTTATGATCAAGTCGGGAAAATCAACGGTTGGGATTTCAGCAAAGTGAAATCTGTCTCAGAAGGAGTCGCATGGGATTTTTATGATGAAGTCATCCAGTCGTGCAAGAAGTCTGATCTTTTGCTTGATATCGGCACTGGCGGCGGAGAAGCATTATTATCATTAGCGGATTCAGCTTTGCTTCTAATTGGCATTGATCTTTCCACAGGCATGATTGAGACCGCATTAAATAACGTAAAACAATCAAATAAATCAAATATACGCTTTTTACAAATGGATGCGGAGAAGCTCGATTTTCCTGACCACTTTTTCAATGTAGTCTCTTGCAGACATTCCGCTTTTTCTGCCAAAGAAATCGCAAAAGTATTGGTGAACGATGGTGTATTTTTTACCCAACAGGTTAGTGAGCACGATAAGCTCAACCTTAAAGAGGCATTCGGAAGAGGACAGTCATTTGGTACAAAAAAAGGTGTCTTGAAAAATCAATATATTGCAGAGTTAGCTGATGCAGGCTTCACAGACATTCAGTCATTTGAATACAACGCAACCGATTATTTTGAGACGGCTGAAGACTTTATTTTTCTATTGAAACACACGCCAATTATCCCGAACTTCGGACAATCCGAGACAGATTTTCAAATCCTTCAACAATTTATTAAAAACAACCAAACCGAACAAGGAATCAGAACAAATTCAGAACGATTTATGATTACTGCAAGGAAATAAAATAAAAAGGGATACCCGGTTATGGGTATCCCTTTCTTTTGCTCATAATGTTGGATACTACAATAATGAAGTTATTTTATTAAGCACCCCAGTAATATCAAGAAATACGATGATAATGACTAGAGGAATAATAAACCTGATAATAAAAAACCAAATAATAAAAGCAGTAGCGCCAAAACGAGAATGCTGCAATAACTCCTCTCGCAGCGTGCTTTTCTTCATTTTAAGCGGTACAAAAATCGAAATCAAAAACACGCCGAGCGGCATCAAGATATTACTAACTAAATAATCAGCTGAATCAAATAGATTTTTCGAAAAGATTAAAATGTCGGCAAAAGCACTATAAGATAACGCAGACGGAATGCCTACCGCAAATATGAATGCACCAAGCATATAGGCATATTTTGTTCTCTTCTCCTCTTTGCCTTTAACCATAGAAGCTACAATGATTTCTAGCATCGAGAAGGCCGACGTTAATGTTGCAAATAAAAATAACGCTAAAAAGCCTAATAAAAAAACTTCCCCAAAAATAATTTGATCAAATACCGCGGGCAAGACAACAAACAACAAGCCAGGTCCTTCCGCTGGTTCTAAACCTAGTGAAAATACAGCCGGAAAGATGGCCAATCCCGCTAATAATGCAATCAGCAAATTCATGGTTACGATAGAAATAGCCGGTTGAATCAAGCTTTCCTTTTTTGACAAATAAGAGCTGTATGTAACCATTACGGATACTCCGACACTTAAGGAGAAAAAAGCTTGACCCATCGCAAACAATATACTTTGGGATGTGATCCTTGAGAAATCAGGTGCTAGAAAAAACTTCACACCTTCCATCGCGTTATCCAGTGTAAGTGAGCGAATGATGAGTACGATAAAGAGTACAAATAAAGCTGGCATCAAAATTTTGCTAACCTTTTCAATCCCATTTTGAATCCCTTTTGCCACTACAACAACTGTCAAAGCCAAAAATACAAATTGTGCCGCAATAACTAAAATAGGATTAGCAATGGTATCGTTAAAGACCGCTCCATAATTTGCGCCTTCACTAATGATTCCACCAAACAAACCTTTTGCAAAATAAATAACAATCCAACCGCCAATAACGCTATAAAAAGACAATAAAAGAAAGCAGGTAAATACCCCGAGCTTTCCGATCCAATGCCAATTGCTATGAGGAGCTAAGCTGCGATAAGCACTAATGGCTTCTTTTTGTGTGCTTCTCCCGATTACAAACTCTGCTAATAACAATGGGAAACCCATAAAAAAAGTGAATAAAATAAATAGTAGAAAAAATGCCCCTCCCCCGCTTATCCCCGTAACATAGGGGAGCTTCCATATTGCGCCTACTCCAATAGCAGAGCCTGCCGCGGATAAAATAAAACCAATCTTCGATGTCCATTGCGCTGATGTTTGCATACAAATCAATCCAGTCTATTTTTATTATGTCTTTTTTTAATAATGTAAAAGACAAAAAAAGCCACATCTCTATCTTTAACGATAGGGACGAGGCTATTCACACGGTATCACCCTAATTGAAAACAAATTTTTGTTTCCTGCTTATCGCTCTTACGCTATTAATAGTATACGGAATTATAGTACGGCAACAACGAAAGGTCAACCTTTATTGTCGATATTTTATTACCAAAAAACTTGCTGCCTTATTGCAAACGATCCCATAGCGCTGAGAAAGCTGCCGGCTCTAACTGAAAAAAGACAGGTGCATTTGAATATTTCACATAGTTTCCTTTAAACAACCACATCTGCACTTCCGTCTGATCCTCCAGCTTAAAGAACAAAACCTTCTGATTTTGTGCACCTTCGTTGTATATGCCTTCCTTGTAGAGCTTATCCCCATCAATAGGTTTAGCATCATATAATGCTGTCATGAACACATGAAGCGTTTGATCAATTGGGAACTTATTAAATTGCGGCTTGCTATAATTCCAGCTATTATAATCCTGCCATCTTACTGATTCCATATGATCCTTTACTTTCGTTTTTCCTATTAAATCTTCGCCATTCGCAATCGTAATGCCATTTAGATGTTCATACAATTCAGCATAGATCTGTCCCTCATGCTCTTGGTAGGACATAATTCTAAAATCACTATCATATCCGTTCACGGAATAAATGTCAGCAACGCCAATCGTTGAAGCTAGTTCAACATAATCTGTTTGCTTGCTCCACTCGTCAATACCAGATTTTGTACGTCCAAGCTTTTCGCCGCGCAGCTCCTTCGCATTTTCCGCAGAGATGCGAGTTTGCGTTTGTGTATAAATATTGCCTTTATAGACGATTAGACCGATCATATCAGCCATGGCATTTGATTGATCTGGAAGCTTTATTTTCGGAATCGTAATTGCATTCGGGTCGTTTATAGGTTCAACTGGATCTCTTTGTACAATGGGCTCCGTTATATCAATAAGAAGTTTATTATCACTCATCCACCTATCTGCACTTATCCATCCAAGGATAACGACCAACAGTAAACTACCCACAATATATTGAAATCGTTTGATTCGAAATGGACTAGCTGGTTTCTGACGAAGCAGCTGTTGAGCAATTCTATTCTGTAAATCTGCCTCCGGCTCTATTTGATCCATAACATGCTTGTACGCCTTGTGATTCATATTATCGTTCTCCTTCCAATTCCAGCTTTAACCGCTGCCTTCCCCGTTGCAAACGCATCTTTACTGCAGACTCACTAATTTGCAAAATGTCTGAAATTTGGTTGACCGAGTAATCCTCATAATAATAAAGGTGAATAACCGCTTTGAATTTAAACGGCAATGCCATGACATGATCCATAACGGTACGATCCGTTTCCGATTCAAAAAAATCATTCATTTCTTCCATCTTCACTACACGTCTTCGCCATAAGCTGCCTAACATATTTTTGCACTGATTCGTGATGACTCTTATGAGCCATGCCTTTTTATGATTCTGATCATTGAATTCAGGTGATTTATACAACAATTTCGCAAATGTTTCCTGCATGGCTTCTTCTGCGTCCTCTTTGTTTCCGAGGTGAATCATTGCGATTCGGTAAAGCATTTTGCCGTATAAAAGATAGGTTTCCCCAAAATCCACGCCCGGCCGGAGCGAACTGCTTGGCATTGTAATATGACCTCCTTTACCCATTAACACAATTAAGAACGTAGATTGGTCACATATTGTTTTTACTTTTTTTTGAAAAATCGTTTTTTAGTTTCAAATTGGGTTCTACATTATGCTAAAAAAAAAAAAATGATCGGTCATTTGACCGATCACTCCAATTATTATTATTGAATGGGTAAACATACCATTACTGTCGTACCTTCGCCTAGCCTACTTTTCATTTCGATCGTTCCATAATGAAGAGTAACAATTTTTTTGGCGATCGCAAGCCCCAAACCATTACCGCTAATATTGCGGTTGCGTGATTGGTCCGACTTGTAAAACCGCTCAAACACATGTTCAAGCTTATCCGCCGCAATGCCAATACCTGAATCGGTTATTGTGAATAGCACTTCGGTACCGGATTGAGTTATAGAAATTTCGATAAGTCCACCTTCAGGTGTGAATTTGATGCTGTTGCCGAGTAAATTCATCCATACTTGGTTCAACTGATCCTGATCTGCTGTAATCTTGATCGTGTTCGCCCATTCTAATTCGATACGAATGTCTTTGGCCGACCATTGAGGCTCGCAAGTAACGACGATTTGCCTAATTTGCTCGTCGAGATTATACGTCATCGGCTCGAATGGATGCTGATCGGAATCAAGCGAGGCAAGCCTCAGCAAATTATCGCTAAGCCTCGATAGCCGCCCGCTCTCCATAATAATAATATCCAAATAATAATTACGATTATTTTCTGCTACCAAGCTGTTATTCTTCATCGCCATTGCAAAACCCGATATTGACGTTAGCGGAGTTTGAATTTCGTGTGATACATTCGATACAAAATCCTGCCGCATCTGCTCCAGCTGTTTCAGTTCACTAGCCATTTCATTAAAGCTATGGCTTAAGACTCCTATTTCATCCGCGCTTTTCAGTTTGATTTCCACATCGAAATCTCCCTTGGCAAGCCTCTTGGTCGCTTGTGTCATCGCTTGAATCGGTTTCACCAAATAACGAGCCGCAATGAGAATGCATAGGCTCCCAATAAATAAGCCAAGAAGCAGTATGATCAGCATCATTCGATTTATAATATTTTCATTTTGCGCTGAAAACTGCATAAACATGGCCTGTATCTTCCCATCGATGGGAAAAGGAATACCAACGAATGTTTGACCTTCCTTACCAGGTGAGCGATAATATTGCCCTCGAAGCACCTGCTGAACAGCTTCCGGCGCAATTTTCACATTACTCGTATTGTTTAATGCATAGATCGTAACATTTCCGGATGCATCATACATGTGGATTGGATAAGCGGACACCTTTACCATTCTTGTTAGGAAAACACTCAGATCATCCGGCTTTGTTTGTTCATAGAGAGTAATCATTTCCTCTCCTGCTGCAAGCATGTCGTTCTGACCGACATGGTTTATTTCTTTCTTGAATATAAAAAAGCCTATAAAAAATGAAGTCAACAAGCTGAATATGATGACGGCCAGAAACGTGCAAATGATGCGGACATATAACGTATTAATCATGTAATGACAAGCCGATACCCCAGACTACGGGCTGTTTCAATCTGAAAATGTTGTGCATCGCCAGCAAATCTTTCCCTTAGCCGTTTAATATGAACATCGACGGTTCGGTCGTCACCTTCATAATTTTTACCCCAGATCTGAGTGATCAGCTGTTCCCTCGTAAAAATTTGCCCAGGATGGTTCGCCATTTTAAACAGCAGCTCAAACTCCTTCAATGGAAGAGTTAGCGTTTCATCTCCTCGAATCACTTGATAGTTGCGGCGATTGAGGGTAACACCGCCAAGCTGTATCGTTTGTGAAGACACGATCATATAACGCTTCAGCAGCGCTTTTACTCTCATCACAAGCTCCATTGGGTCAAACGGCTTCGTTAAATAATCGTCCGTTCCAAGCTGAAATCCCTTCACTTTTTGCACAGACTCTCCCTTGGCTGTGACCATCAGGAGAGGAATATTGGAATCAATGCGTCTAATCTCCCTGCATAATTCCCATCCGTCTACGTGAGGCATCATAATATCGAGGATAACCATATCAATTTGATTGTTTTCCCAAATTTCTTGCGCCTCCGCACCGTCTTTTGCCTCTAAAATTTCGAAACCTTCGTTTTTCAAAAATAAAGACATCAATTCGCGAATATGTGCATCGTCATCCGCGATCAGAATTTTGGCCATTAAGATGTACGTCTCCCCTCTTTAACATGCACTTCCCATATGGGTGGATTGCTGTTTCAACCAAAATGCCATCCAAGCAAGTTCCAATGATAGAAAAACAAACTGAGTGCTACTGCCGATAGCATAATAAGAGAGTAATGCACGCGTTTTAGTACCGTCCAATATTTGTTTTTCCAAGCAAGCACACTCAAAACGATCATTGCCAAAGTAAATCCAACGAGTAGAATAGGCATAAACAAATAAAGATTCAACGACTGTGTAATGCGGCTAAGTCGAGTGAGCAAATCCATATTCATCACGATAACAAGCGTCGCAACAACGGTTGATAGTGCCCAGACGGCGGTGGCTGCAGACAGCCGATGTGCCCACTTCTGCTCTTTCGGCATCGCGCTGATTTCACGTCTGCGATTTAGGAAGCCCAGTATCACCGTAATAAATAGAAAGACTGAGATGCCAAGCAATGGAAACCAGAACGATGTTTGATCCAGCAGCGACGCGCGTTCAAGCGGCATCGCAGGTAAGAAATCAAGAAGCAAATGCGTGACTTTTCCTGATTCGTCGGTGCGGAATCCAATCCGTCCCTCTCCGCCTACTTGTTGAAATACATCAGGTCCAATAGGTTCAAATACTTGCTGTTCGGCACCACTCCCAATGAATAAACGATTACCGGAAGCTGCTACACTGATCTTGGACATAAAACTGTAAAACTTATCAATATCGGTATGATTGCGACGAGTAAATTGATAGGAGCCCGCATATTTTTGTACAGCATCATTAAGTACAGCGGATACTGGAGGCAGGCTGGCTTCCTCGACTGGGAAATAGCGGTCTAAAAAGGCTTTTGCGAGCCCATCCGCAGCTAATGCGCCGTCACCGCCATTGTAGGAAACAAAAATGCCAATCTGTTTATCTGGAACAAGATATAGCTCCGTATTAAACTGCATATCTGCTCCACCGTGGGAAATAACCTTCCGCCCGTTCATGTACAGCTCATAGAAACCAAGATCCATTGCTGGTAAATCCTTATGAAACTGGAAAGCTGGTGCATGCATCAATAGGGCAGTTTCTGGCTTCAAAAGTTGCTTTTCACCATAACGTCCATTTTGAAGATGAGCAATCATGAAATGAGCCATGTCAATTGCAGATACTGCAGCTGATCCCGCGGGCCGAAATCCCCCCTCAAATGTTGGCGGCTGAGCTTCGAATACGCCGTTTTCCTTAGCATAACCCGGTACAGAAAAAGCTTCTAATGCAGCAGGAATAGGCTCTTGAACCGTAGCGTATTTCATATCGAGCGGATCAAAAATATATTTCYGTATATAATCATTGTACGCTGTCCCGCTAACTTCCTCGACGATTAATCCTGCTAGCGCGGCGCCATAGTTGGAATAAGACGACATCTCGCCCGGAGGTCTTACTCGTGCTGGCATATGCTTGGCAAGCGTTTCCGAAATCGATACCGGCAGCTTTTTAGGATCTGTAGTAATTTGATAGCCGACTCCGCCTTCTTCAAAGCCAGCGGTATGGGTCATTAGATGACGCATCGTAATCGGCTCTGAATAGGTTTTCGGTATTTTCACCGTTTTCAAATAGTTATTGACGTCTGTGTCCAGATCGATCTTGCCTTGCTCAACAAGCTGCATCACAGCGGTCCAAGTAAACAGCTTCGTTGTTGAAGCGATTCGAAATAGATCTGTCTCTGGGTTCGCCAGCTGGTTCTTCTCGAGGTTAGAGTAACCATACCCCTTAGCGAGCAGGATTTCCCCATCCTTGACGATTGAAATAACCGCACCTGGAAACTTGAAATTGTCCATATGCACTTTCATAATACCATCAATGAACGCCGTTAGCCCAGCGACATCGTTTAGAGAGTTGGCTTCTCCCTCAGACTTTACGGGTGTGGACTGCGCTGCCGATACCGGCGCTTGTGCTCCGAATAAGCTCACTCCCGCAACAGCAACCAGTAAAGTGACTAACATTATTTTGTAACCTATTTTCTTCATAATCGATAACATGATAAGCCTCCAACATTCTGCGTATTTTTTTTGACAACCTACTCTCGACTTGCTTGTGAGAGCATATCATAAGCTTGTGAACGCAGAGTGAACCTCGCTAGTTTTCACAAAAAAAAGAGCCGCCCGCATGCTGCTTGGGCGACTCTTAATCGTAATAAACCATCTATTTATTCGGGAAACTGCTCGTAATCAAACTTTCCATCCGAAGCAAAAACATATTCGCAGCTATTTTGCCCCCAAGTGGCTGTGATGCTATAAACTCGGCCAGTTGTCGGAATGTCGCTCACAGCTGTTGGTGGATTAATGAATGCATACTTTCCATTAACATGGTTTACGGCAACTTCTTCAATCGGCAATAACGATTGCTCAAAGCTTTCAGTCAAAAAAGCCATTTTCACTGTAACTTTATCTGGTGTATTTTCTCCAAAATCGACTTTCAATTTCTCACCTGGCTTTAAACGACGCAGACCTGTTAGAAGAGTAGGCTCACTATGCCAAGCTGCTTGGTAAAAGGACATTCGATCATACTTAACCCCATTCCAACTTGATTTTAGAATTGTATAATTTTCGATGGGATCAGTATTTCTCTCATGTGAGATGACAATTGCGGGTGGTTCAACTGGACTGATGCTGCTTCTTACATTGGAATTGCTTGCTCCCACACTAGCCCCAAGTGCAATTGCACTAAAAATGACGACTGCAGCTAATACGAATGAGGATAATATTATGAATGTCGATCTTTTGCTAGGTCGCATAATAGCCACCAGCCTTTCTCTTAAAATCGTCTTCTCATCGCTAAAAGTAGCCTGTAATCCTCCAACGGGGTATTGTTCATTTGAGGCTACCGCAATTAAGGTTTCACCGTATTCCTGCTTCTCTGATGAGGTGAATTTACGAATAACCACTTCATCGCAAGACAGCTCACAAAGACGGTTAATCTCTTTTTCTACAAAATAAACTACGGGGTTAAACCAATGCAGAGAAGTAACGAGCATGGAAAACCATTTTACAACAATATCAAACCGTTTCAGATGTGTGATTTCGTGAATCAAAATATTTTTGAGCTGAACCTCAGTGAAGTGGGTATCCGGTAAGATGATTATTGGCCTAATCATTCCTATAAGCATAGGAGTGGTGATGTAGGAGTTGCGTACAAGCTTCGCTTTATACCGTCCATTCAACATCATGCCAAGCATCCTATTTTCCCAATCATATGCAGGTTTGCTTGCTGTTTTCATATACTTTAGAAATCGAGTATAGCCTCTTAATTTTATAAAGAGTGATAGTATTGTCCCAATTAACCAAACGTAAATGGCATATTGCTTAATTATTGTAATCACAAAAATTTCTGAATTATCAGCTCTGATACTTTCTACTGCTTGAGCATCATTAGCTTGAGGTAGGGTGATCGCATGAGTTGGGTCGATCTCTATATCAAAGTTTGCAGCTTCCCCACCTTGTAAAATGGGACCTGTTAGAAATGGATTTTTGTTAAAAACATCATTCATGATACTCCCATCAAACGAAAACGGAATCGTCAATCTTAGGAGAACCACGATCCAGATGTAATACTGAAGCGTCTTCGAAAATTTATACTTGATTATTGGCTTCATTAAAAACAATAAAAAGAAGAGGATGCTTCCTGATATCGAAAGCGACAATATAAGTTTCATGATGTCATTCAATTCAGTCACCTACCTTAAATAAGGTACGCAGCTCCTTAATGTCTGCTTCATTTAGCTTATTGCCTCCTAATAGCGTTGCAACTAGACTTTTTGCACTTCCAGAATATAAACGATCAATTAACGTTTGTGTCGCATGCTCGTTATATTCTTGCTCGCTCACTTGTGGCTTGTAATAGAACACTTCCTTCTTGGTTGCAATGACTACACCCTTCTCGCACAATCTCCGAAGCAATGTTTTTATTGTAGAGCTTTCCCAGCTGCTTGATTTTTCAAGACATTTTCTAATTTCAGATATAGGCAGCTCGGTCCCGGCTTCCCATAATACACGCATAACCTCAAGCTCTGAATCCGTTATCTTTGAAACTAAGCTGCTCATCATCCCACTCCTAAAGGTTACATATGTAGACTCTGATTAGAGTTTACAACAGTAACCTCTGACTGTCAAATCATTCCTGTAGCTAACTGACAGCTGTTGGTGGAGGTTAATTATTGAAGGATTCAAACCATTAAGTTTACATCGTTTTCTCCTAGTCTTTCAGATTAACGACGAACCTTGAGGGGTAATAGTAAGTGTTAAGGAACGAACTCAATAGAAATGTCCATAGAGAGGATACTATTTATGAAAAAAGCGATGATCATTATTAATCCCACTTCTGGTAAAGAAGAGGCACTCAACTATGTCAGAAACGTGGAAGACCTTTTGACTGATCAAAGGTACGAGGTTACGGTCAAGGAGACGGCAAAAGAACAGGACGCAACCCTGTTTTGTATTTCTGCGTGTGAGGACAGTTATGATTTGGTCGTTTCAATCGGAGGGGATGGCACGCTTCACGAAACGATTAATGGTCTTATCAATCAAGAACATCTTCCGAGGCTTGGAGTAGTCCCTCTTGGAACAGTTAATGATTTTGCTCGCGCATTACAAATACCGCTTCTTCCCGACAAAGCGATTCAGACCCTCTCTTCTTCCCGTGTAAAAATAGCAGATTTGGGCCAATTAAATGACCAATTGTTCGTCAACACCGTTGCTGTAGGCTCATTTGCTGAATCACTCTCTTCCGTTACGTCAGACGATAAATCCCGGCTCGGCGCTTTAGCCTACGTAAAAGAAGGGATCAAAGAGCTTATGAACCAGCCGACTCATCCTCTTTGCATTCAATATGATGGAGAAACATGGGAAGGAGAATCTCCACTCTTTCTCGCTGCGTTAACCAATTCAGTAGGCGGATTTGAGAGGTTGGCACCCGACGCGGCTGTTGACGATGGTCTGCTTCACTGTTTTATTATCAAGGATTTGACTATATTCAATACAATTACAGCCAGCCTGTCATTGCTGTTCGGCAATTTCAAAAATCATAAAGACGTGGTTTATTTTACAGCCAAAAATGTAAGTATAAGCTCGCCTGAATCAGTAAGGACTAACGTTGATGGTGAAGAAGGGCCCTCCTTACCCATCCAAATAAGCAGTATGCCTCGTCATATTCAGGTGATTGTACCGGAAGAGGCTACAGTGTAGTCCTAGTCAGTAGCTATTCGTAGATCAAGATCAATATAATCGGCTGGTGGAATCAATGAAATCGATGGAGTCCGTGCGATCGGCGAGATAGATGGATTCGGTGAGATCGGTGGGGTCAGTGGATCGCTGCAGAATCAATAGGAATGCTAAGATTGCTGGGGGCATTGGATCGATGAGGTCGGAGGTGTCGGTGAGATAAGAAGGATCACTCAGGTCGGCGGAATCAATAGGAACGCTGAAATTGGTGGAGTCAGTGGGATCGGCGTGATAGGTGTCCTTGTCAATGGAGTATTACAAGCCTTTTCGGATTCTACAACGGTAGGTCCATTCATCGTTGTTTACGAGGGCTAATACTAGCCTTGGAGCAAGGTTGCCTACCAAGATTGGACAGATGAATGTAAGACGTAAAGGCTAGCATCTGCTCATTTTACTTATTTTACGGACATAGGCTCCACTATTTGTGAATATTAGCTCATTATGCTCGTCGTATGGACATTGATCATAATCTTCGATCATTTAACCTATTTTCGCTTATCATACGGACATAGGTTCCGCTATTTGTGAATATTAGCCCATTTTGCGAGTTTTACGGACATAGGTTCCGCTATTCGCTATGAATCTGTGTAATTTCGGGGGTTTTATCGCAAATAACGGATCTCATGTCCGTTAAAATCTCAAAACCCCCTTTAATTGTTATTTAGCGGATCTCATGTCCGATAGCACTGCTCAAAACCTTGCAACCTCGAAATTGCCGCTTCTATTCAAGTTCTTCCGATGCAAAATCCCGCACGATAAACACTTCGCTGTATGTTATTTGTCTTACAGACACATTTCCACTCTTTGAACTCTTCATCTCACATTGCTCGTCTTACAGAGATTGGTGCCGATCTTCGACAATATTCCGTTCTATAAACAATTCGCGTATGTTACTTGGCTTACAGAGACAGGATCCGCACATTGAACACCTCTCCTCATTTTGTTCGGCATTCAGACATAGATTCCATACTCTGAACACTTCTTCTCATGTTGCTCGTCTTTAGGATAAAGATTCCGCTCTTTGTGTTAAAAGAAAATAAACCATTAGACCGAAAAATATAGTATTAGACTCGGAAAATATAGTTGTAGACTGGCGATAGTGTTAGACTAACTGGGAGATTTGCGCAACTTTCCAATATTGAACTGCGGATCGAGCGGATTATAAACGGCTTGGTGCCGGAGACGCATTTTCGGCTACGATGGGAACGTGTTATGCAGGATAATTGGTTAGTGGCCGGGAATTTATGGTGTAAGAAGGAAAAGAAAGGATAGTGATCTATCTATGAAAACTTCCCAAGAAGAACTCTATGTATCTCACGAAACTCGACTTACCCGTTATGCAGACGTGTCTACTGCCTTATCGTTGCTCAGCGATGAACAGCTTCGAGAACGAGTGGAAGATGCTAAGGTTCTTGGTACGGGCATAGGTGGTGCGACGGCGCTGTTGCAACTTGAAGACACATCCATATTCGTAAAAATTATACCGATTACGGAACTAGAAAGACGCAAAGAGAATATCATGTCCACTAGAAACGTGTTCGAGCTTCCTTCGTTTTTCCACTATGGCTTAGGTTCATCAGGTAGTGGCGTGTGGCGTGAGGTAGCCGCCCATGCCATGTCCACCAATTGGGTGCTAGCGAAACAGTGTGAGAGCTTTCCATTAATGTATCACTGGCGGTTGTTACCTGGTTTAAAGCGATCTTCGCCAATTGATGTTTCCCGTATGGTTGAGTTTTGGGGATCTGAGGCAGTGCAATGTCGTCTCGAGGCCATTGAGCAATCCGTGGACAGTGTTGTACTATTTTGTGAGTACATCCCCTATAACCTTCATGACTGGCTTATCGAACAGGTCAATATTGGTGAGGATACAACTACCTCAGCGTTTGCCATGGTGGATCTCAACCTGCGATCTGCTGTCTCATTTATGATTGCGAATGGGTTATTACATTTCGATGTTCACTTTAGGAACATTTTAACCGACGGATACCGTATTTATATTGCGGATTTCGGTCTTGCAACATCTTTTCGGTTTGAACTGTCCGACAGCGAATCCGAGTTTCTCAAATTGAACAAGGCTCATGATGGGTATTTTGTGGTAACAGAGCTAGTAAACTGGATTGCAAGAATTTTAGGCGGTGCGGCGAATCATATAGAAATTATAGAATTCATACGCCGATATGCTGAGGGCGAGATGCCGAGAGAGGTAATGGATTCAGCAGCGGCGATTATCAGGAGGTATGCTCCAATAGCCATGGTGATGAATGATTTCTATATGAATCTCGTTTCAGAGAGCAGAACAACGCCATTTCCAATCGAGGAACTTCAACGAATCTGTGCAACAACGGGGTTCGAGCCGTAATATCAAAGGGCTTATGGGAATTACGCTAATGGGACACATTAGTTGAATGACTACAGCGGCAGTCGAAAACTTTGTTTCTCTAGTCTTGGTCCGCCGCTGTTTCTTTTATAGCATCAGTCTAAAATTATTTTTCAAAAGCTGATGATTCATCCATTCAAAAACCGTATTAAATCCACGACTCCCTTCTAAAACTTTATTTTCATCGCACTATTTGAACACTTCAGCTCATATTGCTCAACTTTCGGATATAGTTCCCGCTTTTCGAACACTTCAATTCATTTAGCTCGTCATTCGGAAATGGATTCCGCTCTTTGAACACTTCGCCTCATTTTGCTCGTCTTACGGACATAGGTTCCGCTATTTGTGAATATTAGCCCATTTTGCGAGTTTTATGGACATAGGTTCCGCTATTCGCTATGAATCTGTGTAATTTCGGGGGTTTTATCGCAAATAACGGACCTCATGTCCGTTAAAATCTCAAAACACCCTTAAACCGTAATTTAGCGGAACTGATGTCCGTTAGCACTGCTCAAAACCTCAAAAACTCGAAAACTCGAGACTGCTCCCCCTTGCTACGCTCTACTAATACAAAAAGACCACTTCCGAAGAAGTGGCCTTGAAGATGTTGGCATGATATTAGCATAATTTTCAAAGGATGTCCGAAAATCGTTAAAAAAGTGCTCGAGCACCAGGTCGAGAAAGTTCAATCCACTAAAGCAATCGTATCCTTCAATGGTTCTCAGCAGCCTTCGTTTCCTATCCCAATATCCGCAAGTTGCTCCAAATACGCTCGATAAGCTCCGCAAGGAACGAGGATTCTAAAGCTCCCAAGCTAGCAATCCGCCAAGCGTCCCCCGACAACCTGCACTTCAAAAAATAATACTGCTGCTCGCTATAGCAACTACGGTGAAATAGCAGCTATCATTCCCGATGAGTCACTATTTGCCCTAGTAAGCTTTTACTAGCTTCCACGCTCTCTCCATATCATCGATTAGCGTATACGGATCTTCCATTCCGATGTACAATCTGGCTACTGATGGGTTTGTTCCGTCCGGGTTTCTACGCTCAGGCGTTGTATTGACCGTAACGAGACTCTCATAACCGCCCCAGCTGACTGCAATTCGGAAATAATGCAGCGCATCAGCCCACTGCTTCATGACAGCAACGGGAAGCTTGCTTTCGAAAGAAAACAAGCTACTGTATCCGTCCAGTTGCTTCTGTGCCAATTCATGCTGAGGATGTGAACGAAGACCTGGATGGTTCACACGATTGACCATAGGGTGTTTCTCCAAATACTCCGCGATGATCATGCCGCTCTTCTGATGGCGCTCCATACGAAGCGGAAGCGTACGTAAACCACGAATCATTAACGACGCTGTATGAGCGGTCATGATTCCTCCTAGCAGCATATACCCTTTGTTCTCAATTTTACTAATTAGCGCAGCACTTCCAGTTACAACTCCGCCCAGACAATCACTATGTCCTGAAAAAAACTTAGTCATCGAATGCAGCACGAGATCGATGCCCATAGTCAACGGCCTTTGGAAGCAAGGTGTTGCCCAGCTGCCATCTATCATTGTAATGATCCCTGTTTTTTTCGCCAGCTCAGCTATTCCTTCAAGATCCTGCAGCTGAAAAAGGCCTGATGTAGGGCTCTCCACGTATATAATTTTTGTATTTGGCTGTACTGCATCCTCGAAATCGGAGAGCAAACTGCCATCTACATAAGTGACTTCAACCTGATATCTCTCTGTCATTTCGTTTAGAAACTCTCGTGTTGGCCCGTAAGCCTGATCAACACAGATGACATGATCGCCTGAACGAAGCAGCGCATGCAGCGTTCCTGCAATTGCAGCCATGCCCGATGCGAAGCAGCGCGACTGCTCACCGCCCTCCAATTCGGCGATTTTGCTTTCCAAATATTTTACCGTTGGATTGTTGCCGCGGGAATATACGTTGGCAGCTAATACATCCTGCATCGCATGATCGAAGGTTTCATGATTCTCGAAAGTAAATAAGCTATTTTGATAGATCGGTATGGTTACCGCACCGTAATGTTGTTTATCTACCTGATCGTGAGAGACTTTTGTATGCAGTTGATTATCCATTTCTTTTCTCTCCATCATGTCGTTTCCCTCTATCCATTCCATGAATTTATTATCCTTTTTCTGCTCCCTGTGTTAATCCCTCTACGATGAAACGCTGGGCAAAAGCGAACAATACGACGGTAGGAATGACCGAGAGTACCGTTCCAGCCGACATTGCACCCCAATCGACATCAAATTTCATAACGAAGGAGTTCATAGCTACCGGCAACGTCTTCAATGCCTCGTCATCGATAAACATGAYAGCCATAAACAGCTCATTCCAGTTTTGTACAAATGCAAAGATGAAGGTTGAAGCAATGCCCGGCAACATAACCGGAATGATCACTCTTAACAACGCCGTCAGACGCGAACAACCATCAATCATGGCTGCCTCCTCTAAGCTGCTCGGAACGCGTTGGAAAAAGCCTCGAAGCATAATAGTTGAGAATGGAATAAGCATAACCGTGTAGCAGATAATTAATGACATCCTTGAATTAATCAAATCCAAGTCCGCCATCAATAAGTACAATGGAGCTAGTGCAATAAATCCCGGAAGCATTTGCGTAACGAAAAACGCCATCATAATCTGTTTATGCCCTCTAAACTGAAAGCGGGCCATGACATATGCGCTTAGAGTCGCAATAAAAATAACGATCGCGGCAGCAAGGACGGCTACCAATAAGCTGTTGAAGATGTAAATATGGAATTTCGATATTTTAAAAATCTGGATGTAGTTATCCAGCGTGAATTGCTTTGGCCAATATTGAAGCGGGAAAGAGAATATATCCTTTTGAGGCTTAAGTGAAGTAATGACGATCCAGTATAAAGGAAATACCATGATTACAAAATGCAACGCTAGATACAGCACCTTCAGACCTGTCAGTATGCGTGGCTTCATCTTAAAAATCACCCACCTTTTCTGACTTGGTCACAAACAAATAGAAAATCGTGTACAAGATTAGAATGCCGATCATCGTAACACCAATTGCCGATGCCATCCCGTAGTCCCCGCCGTAAATAATTTTATCCAGCATTAATGAGGATAAAATATGGGTTGTTCCCGCAGGACCGCCGTTAGTCAAACCGTAAATAATCGTTGGATCATTGAATATCCATATCGCTCTGAGCAAAGTCGTTGCGATAATCGTAGGAAGAATAAAAGGAAAGGTGACATTAACAAACTTGCGAATGCTCCCCGCTCCATCCATATCCGCTGCCTCATACAAATCAGCTGGCACCGATTGAAGAGCCGCAAGCAGCATGATTGCAAAAAACGCGATGCCGTACCATACATTGGCGATAATGACCGATGACATTGCCCAATCTGGATCAGAGAGAAAACCGATTCTAGTATCAATAAGGCCGATGCGCATTAAAAGATCATTAATAACGCCCATTTGGGAGTTGAACATCCATTTCCAAATCAAGCCGATTAAGAAACCAGACAAAGCCCAAGAGTAAAAGATAAACCCTTGATATACCCCTCTGCCTTTAAACGGTTTACGCAAAATCAGTGCAAGTGAGAGGCCAATCAAAAATTGAAACGTTAAGGAGAAAAACACCCAGTATGCGCTATTCGTCATTGCTTTCAGAAACTTAGCATCTTGGAATGCGGTTACAAAGTTCTGGAATCCGATGAATCGAACGTTTGTCAGATCGAACAGAACGTAGTTCTGAAACGCCATGACTACCCCTTGCAGGAATGGATAAAACGTAAATATGAGCAGCAACACCAAAGCTGGTAGCAAGCTGAGCAAAATATACGTTCGCTGCTTTCTCAATGCAATCACCGCCCTTGACTTAGAAAATGCGATGGGCGGCTGCTGAGCCACCCATCACTATTTTTCAGATTATTTTTTCATGTCCGCTTTCGCTTTCGCCCAATATTCATTCCACTTCGTTAACGTATCCTCAACTGAAGTTTGACCTAGCAGCATCGCCTGACCACTTTCCATAGCGACGGTACCCCATTGTCCATTAGCTGGATATTCGAATGGCGGTTTGAAATTGATGAACGTATCTGGTTTGTTCGTCATATCAAGCAAAGTTTTGTAAGGTCCTTTTTGGAAAAACTCATCCTCTGTAGCCGAAGAGTGGATCGGTACAGTACCATGACTTTTGGATAGCTGTGTATTCTCCTCAGGAGAGGATAGGAACGTAATTAATTTCCAAGCAGCTTCCTTGTTCTCTGAGTGGGAAGTGATACCCCAGCCTGCTCCACCTGCAGAAATCATCGCTTTGCCTGAAGGACCAGTAGGCATTGGAGCCGTTGCCCAAGTTCCTTCTTGCATGTTCTCGCTCAATACTTGAATAACGTCTGGATCTTGCAAAAGGAATGCAGTTACACCAGAAGTAAATGCCTGTACCTGCTCTTGGAAGCCCCAGTTAATGGAATCCGGAGGTGATCCTTCTTTGTACAGCTTCACATATAGATCTAGTGCCGTTTTGGCTTCTGGAGAAGAGTAGATTGTTCCGCCATCTTTCAGGAACATCGCATCATCAACATTGATCTTGTCTGCGTCGTACGCTTGAATCAATGTATCCGGAACACCGTTGGCACCAGGACCGCCACGGAATGAGAAGCCGTAACGGTTTTTCGCAGCGTCCGTCAGCTTAACAGATGCATTAACTAACTCTTCGTAGGTAACCGGAGCATTGATTCCCGCTTCCTTCAACCAATCTGCACGATAAAACAATTGGCGCTGATACAATCCGTTTGGTATGAAGTAGAGCTTATCCTTGACGGAAGCAACGGATTTAGCAACAGCCGTTACAGTGCCAAAGTCGCTCCATGAGCCTGTGTAATCGTTCAATGGCTCTACGTAGTTGTTATTTACGAATTCCGCAACGTTAAGATCGCGTACTTCCAAAACGTCTAGCGGTTGTTTGGCGGCCAACATCGTTCTGATTTTGTTATCAGCCTGATCAAACGGTGGAGAAATCAATTCAACCTTGATGTTCGTGTTCTGGGCCATGAATTTGTCGATGCTTGCTTTAATCAATGCTGTACGACTCGGGCTGGTCAAGCTTTCAATCATGCGAAGCGTAATTACTTTCTCTTTACTTCCGCTGTCAGGCTTTTTCCCATCATTTGAAGAACTGCAAGCTGTAGTGAGAGTAAAAACCATTACAGCCGTCAAAGCGGATAACATCCATGTTTTCATTGGTTTACCAAACATATGAATCCCCCTAGAGACATAGTGTCATACTATCTACCTGTATGATAGGTTAAATATAATGTAAGCACTTTCATCTTGTCAATAACAAATTTTAATTAATAATGACGTATCGTTTCCTCGATAATATCCATCATTTTGTTAAATTCAGCTAATGCATGCTGTACATCATGTTTGGCAATACCGTCAAATAACGTACGATGGAACGGATAAGTATTATCAAATAATTCCTTAACGCCGAACGGGCCAGCAAAGAAACGTTTGATTAATTCAGAGATAGATTCATAGACGCTGTGAAGCAGCGGATTAGCGGCAGCATCATAAATATGCTGGTGAAACTTATAGTCAATTGCCGATGTATCCAGACCTCTGTTTTTGCACACATCATACTCTTCTAAACATTGTCTCATCTTCTCGATTTTTTCGTTGCTAATCCGTATAGCAGCAAGCTCTACAGCCTTTCCTTCCAAAGCTCTGCGCACGTCAAGAATATGAAGAAGAAACTTCTTCTCATTCTCAATTTTCACCTTTCCGCTATAGCGATAGGACTCAGAATCATTAACAAATATACCTTTTCCATTCACCACTTTAACAATATCGATAGCTTCAAGATACCTCAGTGCTTCGCGCAAAGAGGAACGTCCTACACCTAATAATTTTGTCAGTTCTTCAGCTGATGGAAGCTTGTCTCCCTCCTGCAAGCCTTTAACCTCGATGTATTTTTGAATCTCTTCTGAGACCAACTCATGGACATTTTGCTTCTTAACTTTCTGAATCATTTCTATCATCCTTTTTACCTTTCAGATAGGTGAATCTTATTCGATTATATGTATTTTGTCAATAAAGCGCTCTCTTTTTGCAAGCATTGCTTACAAGCCGATAGAGTCTGCGTTTACCATTTTCACAACTAATATTTTGCTAGATGAGAGATGAGAATGCTCCTTCGAACATAAAATAAGAAAAACTTGCTTATTTACTTTCTATTTTTTAATTTCGGTATTTCCTATTTAATGATAGTAGAATCTTACCTCCATAAGGGAAAGAGGTGCTGCCATGCTTGAGCAGATTATTCTAGTTAGCAGCTTTACGTTTATTATTCATTTTGCAGAAACGATTACATATTCTCTTCGATTAGCTGGCGTACGTATGGGAAAAATAGCAGTCGCTATATCACTAACTGGCATTATCCTGCTCGTATCGCGAACAGCCAACATGGTGCAAGCACCCCTTATGGGAAAGCTCATCGATTCTGCTAAAACTTCCATGGAGTATTCACTGATTGAGCAATTTCGAATCATAATCTTAAGCGCATCTCTAGGAACAATTGCAGCGATGCTAGCATTTCCAACCGCGGTCATGCTGGCTAGACGAGTCATTGCCCATTTGGAGGTAGCAGGCTCTATCCCAGGCTTGCTGAAAACGACAGTATCTATAGAGAAACTTAAAAACTCGCGTTCACACATCCGTCTGCCAAAGCTGGGAATGCTGGCGCGATTAAGAATTGGCGGTATACCGAAACGATTGTTTTTACTCAACATTATCGTAACCGCGGTCTATACCATTGGCGTGCTTGCTGCTTTACTCGCTTCTTCTATGACGACCGAGCATGCGATTTCCGCATCTCAATCATCAGGGCTAATTAATGGGGTAGCAACGATACTGCTGGCACTTCTTATTGATCCTGAAATCGGCTTATTGACGGATAAAGTGCTAAAGGGAGAGAAAAAAAGCGCTGCGTTAACTAAAGTATTCGGTCTGCTTATGTTGTCCCGTGTGATGGGCACCGTACTGGCACAATTATTGCTCGTACCGGCAGCAACCTTGATATTGTGGGTCGTATCTAGATAAAAATAGAATGTTAACTTGCTTGAGGAGGAAAGTCATGCTGTGGTCACATTTATTTTTCAAGCAGGATCGTTACAAATATTTTCCAAAACATATCGCGATCATTATGGACGGCAACGGGAGATGGGCAACTCGCAAAGGGCTGCCACGAAACGTTGGACACTTTTACGGGATGAAAACGATGCAGAAAATCATAAAAAGATCGATTTCGCTAAAGCTTAGCTGCTTGACCTTATATGCATTTTCAACGGAGAACTGGAGAAGGCCCAAAGCCGAGGTTGATTATTTATTGGAGCTGCCTATCAAATATTTTCAGAATCAAACGATCGAAGAACTAAACAAAAAAAATGTAAAAGTAACTTATATCGGCGACATTAGCTCGTTTCCCGCTCATACGGTGGATGTCATTCAACGAACCTGTGAAATAACGAAGAACAACACTGGCATGCTTCTAAATATGGCTCTTAATTACGGGGGGAGAACTGAAATCCTGCAAGCTGCAAAAAAGCTCATCGCAAGCGGAGCAGACCCGCTCACTTTCGATGAACAATTTGAGAAAACGATCGCTACCTCCGATTATCCGCCGGTTGATTTAATCATTCGGACAAGCGGTGAAAAGAGGCTGAGCAACTTCCTACTATGGCAGGCAGCGTATGCTGAATTATGGTTTACGGATAAAAGCTGGCCGGATTTCAACTATGCCCTATTGAACGATGCGATACAAAATTATTCGAAAAGAAAAGAACGGGAATAATGAACCTGCAAAGACCAAACCCTTCACATATATGAAGAGAATGGTCTTTTTTGTTTGAAAATCAAGCTAGTTTTGTTTCGCTATTTCTACAAACTTGGCATTGAATTGCTGAGCAATCTCATCCAACTGTGGAGTCAAAACATTAGATTTTTGTTTTAAAATGGTAAACTTATTCATTAACGCTGCGATTTCATAAGGGGACCCATCGATTAATCATTTGCATGAGCAGCTTTTTGTTCTTCGCCATTTTTTTGAATTGATTATCGCTTGTTATGCTAATTGCGTTCATCGCCAATACGGGGACGATATGACTTTTAAGCCATATCGTCGAACAATTGTGGACACTGCTGGAGCGTCATCATATCTTTCCAGAGCCAGCCTAACTCTTTTGCATTATTGGAAAGACTACACAAAATAAAAAAGAGAACCATGAGGTTCTCTTTTTTTGCTTGCCTAATTCATTTCTATACCCTATCAATTACACTTGCTAAAACCGCACTGCGTACACTGCTTGCAGCCTTCTATATTAATAAGCGCTGCCGAGCCGCAAGAGGGGCACAAATCTACGGAAGTAGTGTCTACAGCAGCTTTGGAGATCGCCGTATAATCCGCAGACGCTGCTGCTTCTTCTCTTTGCACTATTTTCGCTGCCGTCTCCTGCTCCGTCCCATTCTCCATATGAATCTCAAGCGATTTTGCAACGGCATCCGCAATGGACTCCACTCGGTTGACTCCGAATCCGATCGCCCCCGATCCGCCAATCCCTTTCAAATGCTTGACGAGCAGCTTCACCTTGTTTCCATGATCGCCATAACGCAGAAATAACGAACATACACGCCCTAATGCTTCAGCCATCGCAAACACATCCGAACCTGCCTTGCCTACGTTCAAGAAAATTTCTGCTGGTGTGCCATTCAGATCATTTATCGTAATATAAGCCATGCCAAATGGTGTGTTCACCTTATAGGTCGCACCCCGCAGCACCTGCGGTCTGCGTTTATACTGCTTATCCAGCTCCTGCTCAGGTTGCACGGCTGCAGGGACAACGGCTTCCACCAAATCCGCATCAAATGATGCTTCTGTTTTCTCTTCTTTTGAAGACGTTGAGAGAACTTGAACATCACGACTGCCATCTCGGTAAATCGTCACACCCTTGCAGCCGAGCTCAAAAGCAAGCTCATACAATCTTCCTGTTTCTTCCACTGTGAAATCTGCCGGGCAATTCGCTGTTTTGGAAATAGAGCTGTCTACCCAGCGCTGTATAGCCGCCTGTACCCGAATATGATCCTCTGCCGACAAACTCATCGAGGTTACAAAATAATCAGGAAGCTCCTCCCCCGGATGAGACGCCTTCCAAGACGCTGYAATCGGAACATCTTGTTTATCAAAACCAAGACGACTCTGACGATAGTATTCGAATGCAAAATAAGGCTCGATTCCCGTAGACGTTCCGACCATTGTTCCCGTGCTTCCTGTTGGTGCTTGTGTAATGACCGTCACATTACGCATGCCGTTCAGGGCCACATTGTCGCCAATCTCCGGAAATTCGGCTATCAATTGCTTCATAAATCCGCTCTGAACATATTTATCAGCTTCAAACGCTTGGAACGAACCTTTCTCGGCAGCGATTTCCGAAGACGCCAAATAAGACTCCCTAGCCATAAATCCATACAGCTTATCTAGGAAAACCAATGACTCTGCGCTGCCATATCGGATGCGCAGCTTAATCATAAGCTCAGCTAGTCCCATCGTTCCGAGCCCGATACGCCGCTCAAGCTTCTGATTGCGCTCATTTTCTTCAAAATGATAGGGTGTTTTGTCGATGACATTATCAAGGAATCTTACAGACCAGCGTGTAACTTTAGCAAGTTCATCCCAAGCAACGTCATGCTTCTCTTCATCATAAAACTTCGATAGGTTTATAGCTGACAAGTTACAGACGCCCCAGCCCGGCAAGCCTTGTTCACCGCAAGGGTTCGTACTTATAATGGGATTGAAATACCRGCTGTTCGACATTTGATTATAATACTCCATAAAGACAACGCCTGGCTCGGCTGACTTCCATGCGGATTCAATAATCGCTTGCCATATTTCACGAGCGCGCACCGTTTTGTAGGGGATAACCTTTTTGCCTAGCTTGCGCCATGCATCCAGATCGCCGGTCCATAGCTCGTTATACTCTATATCTTTGGTATCTGGAAATACGAGCTCCCATTCCAAATCTTCCTTTACAGCCCGCATAAACGCGTTGCTGATACATACCGACAGATTGGCATTGGTCACTTGACCCATCGTTTGTTTGACCGTTATAAACTCTAATACGTCCGGGTGCCAATCATTGATCATAAGCATCAAGGCGCCGCGGCGGCTGCCGCCCTGCTCAATGAGTCCCGTTGCATAGCTGAACAGCCCGCCCCATGATACAGCACCGCTCGATGAACCGTTCACGCCTGCAACTATCGCTCTTCGAGGTCGCAGCGAAGATAAATTCATCCCAACGCCGCCGCCGCGCGCCATAATTTCAGTCATCTCCGTGAGTGTTGTCATGATGCCTCCGCGGCTATCCTTTGGTGAGGGAATGACATAACAATTAAATAGCGTCAGCTCTTCACTAGCACCAGCCCCCGCTGCAATTCTCCCGCCCGGAACCAGCTTCCAATCATCTAATAAATATCTGAATTTGTCTCGCCATTCCTTTTGTTTCTCTGATCCATCTTCAACGGATGCCATCGCATCTGCAAGACGATCCCACATTTCCTCAGGCGTTTTCTCAATCGTAAGCGTAAGTTTCTCTGTTGTAGACTCCACATGCTCGCCGTTTCTAAGCTTTACGGTAACCTTGCTGCCATCACGGCCGATAACTTCTCCGACTTCCTTGACAGGGAATTTCGGATCATCCTTCGTTAGAACAAGCACGATATCGCCGATCGCCGTTTTACTCGTATCTGCATTTTTCCACGCATATCGATCCAAAAAGATTTTTTCACTAAGGCCCTCAAGCCGATTTCCACCAGACATCTCCATCGCAGCTGCTTCCTCCCTCATACTAACGTGCTGAAGGCATAGGTAAGATCAGATATGCTTTTAGCACAATATATTGTGTCATAAAACCATTATACTATACTACATATTGATTCACATGCTCGTTTGTGGCGAAATTTAGCAAACCTGTCCGCTTACATGCCCACTCTCGTTATATTGCTAGTCCATCCTCTTTTTTAAGCAGCATCTTATTAATATTAGATGAAAAGGCAATACTAATAACAACTTATCCCTTTTACTGCGGAAGGAGCTGTACTAGATGACATTTCAGACGACGCCGCAGGCTGCCTCAGGTGAAGCAGGCACTGCCGCCTTTACTTCTCGCAAGCTTCATCCTTTAGTTGAGCTGCAGCATGACCGCTCTTGGTTTGAAGAACTGCAAAACCGTTTAACAAAAGGCGGCCCATGGGATGATTGGACGTTATATCAGCTCGCTATGGAGGCCGAGCAAGCGAAACGAATTGAAAGCTTCGAAGAATTGTTATGCTTGCGATCTCTTCCAGCCTTCGAGCCTATGGCACATCAAATCAGCACAGCGCGCAAAGTGGTGCATGAGATGGGCGGCCGTGCGATTTTGGCCGATGAGGTTGGCCTTGGCAAAACGATTGAAGCAGGACTCGTGCTCAAAGAATATATTGTGCGCGGTTTAGCTAAGCGTATTCTCATTCTTGTCCCCGCTTCCCTTGTGCTTCAATGGGTGCGTGAGCTTAATCAGAAATTCGGCATCTCTGCCGTAGCCCAGAAGAAAGAGCATACATGGGGATATGATGTAGTTGTCGCTTCTATCGATACCGCAAAGCGTGATCCGCATCGCGAGATTGTGCTTGGAACAGATTATGACATCATCATCATCGATGAAGCACATAAGCTGAAAAACAAGAAAACGACGAACTATCAGTTTGCTAATCTTTTACGAAAAAAATATTGCTTGCTCCTTACGGCTACCCCTATCCAAAACGATATGGATGAGCTGTTCAATCTCATTACGCTGCTCAAGCCTGGTCAGCTCGGCGGTCAAAGTGAATTTGCAGCAAACTTTGTTGTCGACAAGCGGCTTCCGAAAAATGAAGATCAGCTGCAGGAAGCACTCTCTGGCGTCATGATTCGGAATCGGCGCGGGGACGGCGGCATTCATTTCACGAAACGTTTTGTCAAAAATATACCGCTTACTCTCTCAGAAGAAGAGAAAGCGCTGTACGACGCGGTGACGGGCTTCGTCAAGGAACGGTATGAAGAAAGCGGCGGCGATTTATCGAGCATGCTTTCACTCGTTACGCTTCAGCGTGAAGTATGCAGCAGCCGCGATGCGGTTTTTCTAACGCTTGTTAATCTATTTAAGAAAACGTCCGAGGACTCCCCTATGCGTCCAAAAATATGGGAGCTCGTAGAGAAAATTCGTAATATCAAAGCCAATACCAAAGCAGAAAAAGCGATGGAGCTTGTCAAAGAAATGGATGACAAGGTTATCATTTTCACTGAATACAGAGCTACTCAGGAATATTTGCTGCAGTTTTTCCGTGCTCAAAATATGATTGCCGTCCCTTATCGCGGCGGTATGAACCGCGGGAAAAAGGATTGGATGATGGATTTATTCCGCGGGCGCGCGCAAATCCTCATCGCAACGGAAGCTGGCGGCGAAGGGATAAACCTGCAATTTTGCCACCACATGATTAATTTCGATCTGCCTTGGAATCCAATGAGAGTCGAACAACGCATTGGACGGGTGCATCGCCTTGGGCAAACGGAAGACGTAAAAATCTACAATCTGTGCACAATCGGTACCATTGAAGAGCATATCGTCAACCTATTGCATGAAAAAATAAACCTGTTCGAGCTTGTTATTGGCGAGCTTGATCATATTTTGGAGCGCTTTGAAAAAGGGGATGGCTCGCTGGAGCAGCGACTTGCTCGAATGCTGCTAGAATCGGGCAACGATACGGATTTAAAACAAAAAATTAATCATTTGGGCTCCTCCCTCAGCCGCATTCGTGAAGAGGTGCTGACAGGCGAAAACCCGCTGCCGACAAGTCCCGACCTGCTAGTGAATTTGGATACGCTTGGACAAACCGTGGAGGTGCAGCCTTGAACGAAAAACAGGTGCACAAATTTGTAAACCGCTATTTAGAAGCTACCGAATGCTCAATTTTAGAAAAGTCACCAAGCCATTTCACCGTGAAGCTCTCTCCTCACGCCGACCGTGAACTTACGAATCGTCCCTACTACTGGAGCTTCGTCGATCGTGTCGACGCAGAACCAGAGACGATGACATTCTTGTTTGTAACGGACAAGAATAAATATGACGCTGCCGAGGAGCTCAAAAAAATTGAAGTCGTGAATACCGAACAGGATGCTGCGCTGAACGCGCAAGATACAGCAGCGAATGCCGCTCTTGGGCGTTCGCTAGGCTTCATTCACGGCAGCTTAGCGGCACCCGTTCGCATTCCGCGTGAAGACTTGTTTTTTGGCGCACGCAAGCTCGAGCAAATATTTGATGCTGCAAAAGCTAAGGGCAGCTTCGTCCATTTGTTTCAGGAGCCAGACAAACGCTCGAACAATCCCTTTACCTCGACCCCTTACACCGCATGGCTGTCTGTCAATATGCGGGTAGAGTTCGCTTGTGATCGCAAGCGCGAAGAAATTCATAGCTACGGTGTCTCGCTCGCGACTGGCCAATGTGTGGAGCATTTCTACGATCGCTTGCTTACGCACAAGCTTACGCCTCGCCTGCCTGCAAATATTCACATCACCAAAAATGGCCTCTCCTTCAATAAAGCGCTTAGCATCATAGAGCAAACGCTGGAGCGCAAGCTTCGCAGCTATGATTACAGCTGGGCTGAGAGTGCATCAGCAAGGTTGAAGGAAGAGCTTGATCGAATTAACGGATACTACGAGCCGCTTGTTAATAATGCAATCGAAGAAAACAAACCAGCGATTGAGGAGCAATTCGCTCAGCGTCAATCCGAAATCAGATGGCAATATGAGCCTAGAGTGACTGCGTCCGCCATTAACTGCGGCATCTTTCATCTCGAGGGTATCGATTGACATAGATCTGACGTTATCCGCAGCAATACGTCAAAAAAAGGCGGTCACAAGGCCGCCCTTACGCGACAGGTTGCAACAGCCTTCTTAAAGCTTGTCCTATACAATGATATGGAGGTGATTAATTATGCCAAAAAAATTCATCAAGCTTACAGCGGCATGTGTTTTGACCGCTATTGTATTGTATGCAGGCGGATTGCAGCCACAAGCAGCTGCGGCCGTTTCTAATCCTACAACCGTTTATGAGCCTGTTCAGCAGCAAGCGCAGCGCTGGGTTGAAGAACTGGCTGTACAGCCTTCTTTTGCCTCATGGAAGAAGTCGACACTTATTGTTTCTCCTATTGGCCCTGGAACGCATAGCTGGCTTGTGCTTGTCATGCAAAATAAAAATACTGTCGGTTATCTTGTCATTAATGCGGTGGAGTCAGGTGGATATCAACTAGGCGAATACGGAACAAACAGTCATCCATTATTCGATGAAAGCACACTTACACGAGCGATTAAGCAGCTCGAGCTTCTAAAGCCTGCAACCCAAATTGATCGAATATATGTTCATCCTCTCCTTGCCGCATGGAAAATAACGACAGAGAAAGAAACGTATTATGCAGATGCTGTCAGCGGTGAATCGCTCCCTGCCAAGAAGGAAGATTGGACAAATGCTGCCGCAACTAAGCTTGATAAAGCGGCTCCATTACTTAACACTCAGAAAGCAGTCCTTATTAAACAAGTCTCACTGCCGTCATTTAATCCATTCGATAAGCTTCCCTGGCTAACGAATAAACCCATCACATTGAGCTCCAATTCCTACACACCTCTCTTTGCCAAAATAAACAACAAAGAACAGCTCCGCTTTACCGCTGAGCTGTTTGATGGCCAGATGTTATATGTCTGGTCTGTCGTCGGATATAACAAATGGGATAACGGTCAAATCTATGTCGCGCTTGAAGCAAGCGAGGATGGTTCTGATCGCCGCTATATTCCCCTTCAGCTTTTAATCGAGCTTGGTCACTTTTACCGATGACGCTCAGCGCGTCCGCGCCACCATAACATTACACTCACTGGTCCCCATCCGAACCAACGCGTCAGCCAAGGCTCTCTCCGAGATTTGGCTAATACGTTGGTTTGTTTCCGTTCTTCTCTTGGTGTCTCCATATAATTTATAAATTTTTCGGTCATAAATTTTACGTATTCATCGCCTTTTGCCATGCTAATCAGTCCTTTCAATACCGTATGAATTAATAATTTAAGTTTGCCCCTTAACCATCCAATCTAAACATGCATGAGTTTCCCTCCAAACAGCCACGCTAACCGTATGTCAAAGAAATCTGGAGGAACAATCAGCATGTTTCGTAAAATGGCACTAACCTTTGTTGTAGTATGGCTGGCTGCTTCCAGCAGCTCATCCAGCGCTTTTGCATGGCCTCTTTTGCCGGTAGGCTACAATCAGGACTGGGCGCTTCCGTCAACTGTCGTCATCATCGATGCTGGACATGGCGGAATTGACGGGGGAGCCTCATCAGCTGATATTTTAGAAAAGGACATTAATTTAGCTGTTGCGCGTAAGCTGTATTTTATTTTGCGAAGCCAAAACATACCGGCTATACTCAATCGAACCGGCGACTATGCACTCAGTGACGATAATCGTTGGCATAATACACGTTCGAGACATCGTAAAGATTTATCGCAGCGCCGGCAATTAACCGATGAAATTGAAAGTGAACTGCTCATTAGTTTGCATGTCAATTGGTCTAAGAAAAGTATGCAGAAAGGCCCTCTAGTGCTGCATCAGAGCAGCGGTGAAAGCTCGTTGCTTGCATTTTGCATACAAGATGCGCTTAATCGACAACAAAATACGGCTTTCCTCCCAAGGGAAGGAAAACCGTTTTATTTACTTAGAAGGGTGCAGGACCCTGCTGTTATCGTAGAAATGGGCTTTATTAGCAGCGAGCATGATCGTACGATGCTGACAGATCCGCAGCGTCAGCAAGAAGTTGCTGAAGCGATTGCTTCAGGGATTAGGCAATACAAGTGGATCGTTCATTGATTCTCCGCCAATAAGCGCAGTCAGCTTCACGAATCTCACGGTAGGCTGCATCGCAGGTATGGACTGATGGAGAACCGAGGATGTATATTTCCCAGGTGCTCCAACATGTCCGATCGTGATGCAGCTGTCATGTGACTCCAAATGCTTGCGAAGCACGCCGATTTGTTTGGATATATGCTGAACGGTATAAACGTCATCAAGAAAAACATCATTGGAGACAGTCGGCACGCCCAGCTCTTTGGCTAATTTGGGAACAACCGTTTTGAAGGTGGTCCGGCTATCTAGAAAAAAGAGCCCCCGCTCCTTGCACACGCTTAGCACAATTCGCATCATTCGCTCATCTGCTGTCACCTTTGAGCCCATATGATTATTCATCCCAATGGCATGAGGCACATCGTCAATGGCATCCTCTACCCGTTTACGCACCTCTGCATCGCTTAAATCAGTTGTGAGCGCTCCAGGGCCTAACCAGCTTTTTAGCCCTTTGTTCGGTTCCATCGGCATATGAACAATGACATCATGGCCAAGCCTATACGCTTCCTCTGCATCCTTCTTAGTCGTTGGCATAAAAGGCATAATCGCCGCTGTAATTTTGACTGGAAGCTTCATCATTTCCTCAGTTCCGCTCATGTTATTGCCAAAATCGTCAATTACGATTGCCACTGGCTTCCGTTCATCCACCTGCGCAGCCGCACTTATCCCTTTAGCTGAACTTTGAGCAGAAACATGATTATAGCTGAGCGGACTCATAGCAGCTGAAAGTGCACTCAGCAGCATGACTGCCGCAGCTGCCTTAGCAACCGATGACCATCTCAATTTACGAAATTTCTGTATTTCTCTTTCCTCAATTAATTTATGCTGTCTGCTCATTGCTGCACGCACCTTTCACCGTTTGCTGTTATTGTTTGTGAAAATGCTGGAAAATATGCGAATGCAGCATAATATCAGAAGCATAAACCTAACTTATAAATATAAAAAAAGAGACCTGATTTAGGCCTCTCTTGTCATTGATTCCTATTTATAATTTATTCGAACTTAAATTTCTGTGAACAATTTAGTTATATACAACTTGTTGTTTAAGCGTGAGCGACTGGATGTGGTGCAAATGTTACTTTTCCGCCTGCTAATGATGCCACTCTTGCCAATGAATGTACAAGATAACCATGCTCGATCAGCTTTTCACGTCCTGGCTGGAACGCCTTCTCGATCACGATGCCAATTCCGGCTACCGATGCACCCGCTTGCTCAACGATTCGAGCCAAACCAAGTGCTGCATCGCCGTTTGCTAGGAAGTCATCTATAATGAGGACACGATCTTCAGCTGCCAAAAACTTGCGTGAAACAGTAACTTCACTTTCCTCTTGCTTCGTAAAGGAATAGATTTTCTCGGTATAGAGATCATCCTTAAGTGTCAGCGACTTGCGTTTACGCGCAAATATTAACGGCACGTTCATTTGCAGAGCGGCCATAACCGCAGGTGCGATGCCTGAAGACTCCAGTGTAAGTACCTTCGTAATTCCTTGCGCTTCGAATAGGGAAGTGAACGTTTTACCTATGGCAAGCATAAGCTGCGGATCTACTTGATGGTTTAAGAATGAATCCACCTTCAATACATTGTCATTAAGGACGATTCCTTCTTGCATGATTTTTTGCTCTAATTGCTCCACAGCATTTTCCCCCATTTTTATAAAATATTGTTGACTATTCCAGCTTACTCATGATACGATATTTTTTGTTAAAACATGTTTTGCGGTCGTGGCGGAATTGGCAGACGCGCTAGATTCAGGTTCTAGTGGTGTAACAGCCGTGGAGGTTCGAGTCCTCTCGACCGCATCCTTATTGGGTTTATAGACTATTTTAGACGATGTTTAATCTAGAGGTCAATACGAGACCCCGTTTTGTAAATTTAAACCACTTTGATATCATGACACTTAATTCATGATAACGAAGTGGTTTTTTTGTTGCGTAAATTTGCGATTCACTCATTGCAATTGAAAATAGATGTTCATAAAAGTCAGTTTTCATTGGCTATTCAATCATTCATGTGGTGATTTGTTAAATGAGCAATCTCTATTACTCTCTCCATTGTAATTCCTTCTCTTTGTTCAACTGCAAGTGGATGATCAGTCTGTTCTAGTTCTATTAACGGAACGGCGCCAACTTCTTGTGTATGTACCATTGTTTTCAACGACAGTGTAGATATTGGATATATTGAAAGTTCCGTCGACAACCAGCCAAAATATGGTTGTTCGTTTTCTCTTCCTTGTACATTCAATAATTCATTGGATTTCAAAAAATTTTCGCCACTAAGTGAAACCCAAACACTCCATATAAATTTTTCATTACTATCAATAATTGGTATTTCAATGTGTCCCCTAATATAAAAAAATTGTTCATCAATTACGCAAAAATCTCTAATTAACTCTGTTCTTTGCTCTTCTGGCACCTTGTAAAAATAGTCTGGTGCTTCAATTCCGTAACATAAAGGGACTTCAATTAATTCATTGTTGCAATGAGGGCATTTCATCGTTTCTACTCCTGCCTGTTTTCTAATATTTTTATAACCACTAAATTATGTTAATTCTTAAAGCACTTTACTTCTATATTCTACCGTATATAATTGCATTTTCTCAATAATAATCCGTTCTATTGTACCATATTGCATTTCATTATTCAGTCATAAAAACTACTAGGTCAACAACGGTTGAACGAAATTAGTTGTTGTATATTAATTCATTTAAATGCATAATAATTCCTAAGAATAAACTAATAACTGGAGGCATTATGCTATGAACATAACGTGTGAGTCGGATAATATAGAAGATTATTTGGAGGAAACAGAAGACATCGATTTCAGTCACCCGACAATCAACAATTTATCAGATGGATTATTTTCTAGATCTTCTAACGAAGTCGATTTTATAAAAAATGCTTACGAATTTGTTCGAGATCAAATAGCGCACTCTTGGGACATTCAAAGCAATCGGATAACATGC
>NZ_JBFTPZ010000044.1:0-63182 GCF_056398745.1 Paenibacillus sp. 01T424
ACGGTGTAACAGGTGTGACAGGAGTGGCAGGAGCAACAGGCGCGACAGGAGTAGCAGGAGCAACGGGTGTAACGGGCTCCACAGGAGCAACAGGAGCCGACGGTGTAACAGGTGYGACAGGAACTGCTGGRGCAACAGGYGCGACAGGAGTAGCAGGAGCAACGGGTGTAACGGGCTCTACAGGAGCAACAGGAGCCGACGGTGTAACTGGAGCGACAGGAACGACTGGGGCAACAGGCGCGACAGGAGTAGCAGGAGCAACGGGTGTAACGGGCTCCACAGGAGCAACAGGAGCCGACGGTGTAACTGGAGCGACAGGAACGGCTGGGGCAACAGGTGCGACAGGAGTAGCAGGAGCAACGGGTGTAACGGGCTCTACAGGAGCAATAGGAGCCGACGGTGTAACTGGAGCGACAGGAACGGCTGGGGCAACAGGCGCGACAGGAGTAGCAGGAGGAACGGGTGTAACGGGCTCCACAGGAGCAACAGGAGCCGACGGTGTAACAGGTGCGACAGGAACGGCTGGGGCAACAGGCGCGACAGGAACAGCAGGAGCAACGGGTGTAACGGGCTCCACAGGAGCAACAGGAGCCGACGGTGTAACTGGTGTGACAGGAACGGCTGGGGTAACAGGCGCGACAGGAACAGCAGGAGCAACGGGTGTAACGGGCTCTACAGGAGTAACAGGAGCCGACGGTGTAACTGGAGCGACAGGAACGGCTGGGGCAACAGGCGCGACAGGAGTAGCAGGAGCAACGGGTGTAACGGGCTCCACAGGAGCAACAGGAGCCGACGGTGTAACTGGAGCGACAGGAGTGGCAGGAGCAACGGGTGTAACAGGCTCCACAGGAGCAACAGGAGTAGCAGGAGCAACGGGTGCAACAGGCTCCACAGGAGCAACAGGAGCCGACGGTGTAACTGGTGCGACAGGAGTGGCAGGAGCAACGGGTGTAACGGGCTCCACAGGAGCAACAGGAGCCGACGGTGTAACAGGTGCGACAGGAGCAACAGGAGCAACGGGTGCCACTGGAACGAATGGCGTAACAGGAGCTACCGGTGCCACAGGAGCAACAGGAGCAACAGGAGCAACTGGAACTACGGGAGCCACAGGTGTAACAGGTGCTGAACCAACGGCTGATTCGAGTTATGCTGGCAATACGACGGGTGCACTTATCGCTGTTGTGCTCGGAGGAACGAATGTACCACTCCCGAGCTCACAAAACCTAAGCCCAAATATTACCGTAAACGGAGCTAATGATACCTTTACAGTTGTTAATGCAGGCAGATATTATATCACTTATCAGATCAACATCACGGCTGCCTTACTTCTCAGTACTCGTCTTCTAATTAATGGTGCAGCGAATCTTCCTTCTACGATTGCTCCAGTTCTAAGCGTATCAAGCTTTAATAATGATGTTATTGTTACTTTGACAGCAGGCAGTACCATAACGCTTCAAATGTTTGGATTATTAGGAGCAGCAACGCTGTTAGGCGGCGGAGCGGGTGCGGCTTTGACCATCATTCGGGTTAGTTAATAAAGCAGAAGTAACAGGACAATGGCATGAGAATATGATGTATCAATCTAATCGACTCGCGGGAGTGTGGTTTTGTTGATTTCCATCAGCTTGTGCCTCATTGTCAAAAATGAAGAGAAAACGCTCGGTCGATGTCTAGCTTCCATGAAGGATATCGCTGATGAGATTATTATTGTGGATACGGGTTCTACGGATTTAACGAAGCAGGTTGCGAGCGAGTTTACCAATCGCATCGAACATTTTACATGGATCGATGATTTTGCGGCAGCTCGCAACTATGCTTTTTCTTTAGCAACCAAATCCCATATTATGTGGCTGGATGCAGATGATATTTTGAAGGAAATCGATCAGCAGAAACTGCTGGAGCTAAAACAAAATGTAGATCCTGCCGTCGACTCCATTTCTATGGAATACCACTTGGCGTTTGATGAATTCGGTAATGTAACTTCAAAACTAAGACGAAACCGAATTGTAAAAAAATCGCGTGCTTTCAAATGGATTGGTCCGGTGCATGAATACCTTGAAGTTTATGGGGATATATTGAGCAGCGATATCGCCGTAACCCATAGCAGTATACATCATGACAGTGATCGCAATTTGAACATTTATGAGAAACGACTGGCTAAAGGGGAAATCTTTTCTCCGCGCGATTTATTCTATTATGCCAATGAACTTAAGGACCATGGGAAATATGAGGCTGCTATAAGATACTACGAAAAATTTCTTGCGACGGGCAAAGGATGGATTGAGGATAACATTGCTTCCTGCGGCAGGCTTGCGGATTGTTACAGCGAGCTTAATGAAGTACGCAATGTGGTCGATTCGATCTTCCGCTCTTTCCATTACGACAAGCCTCGTCCGGAATTTTGTTGCCGCCTCGGTTATTATTTCTTACAGCGTCAAGAGTATAAGCTGGCAATTTATTGGTATAAATTGGCGCTGAGCACAGAGAAGCCGGAGCAG
The DNA here is from genome assembly GCF_056398745.1 of Paenibacillus sp. 01T424. NCBI lineage: Bacteria > Bacillati > Bacillota > Bacilli > Caryophanales > Paenibacillaceae > Paenibacillus > Paenibacillus sp. 01T424. The sequence continues at coordinate 2,499 of NZ_JBFTPZ010000044.1, forward strand.
AACTGGGGCTTTGAGAATTTAGCTTGTTCTACATGGCTGCCGCAGCTTCAGCTATGCGTTTGTTACGATGGCATAGGTGATTACGAAGCCGCATACGATCATAATGAGAAAGCAGCACAATTTAGGCCGACAGATGAGCGCATTTTGGCAAATCGTGATTATTTGAACAAACGGTTAGGAAAGAAAACAATCGAGATTAGTCTAGAACCCTCAACTTAATGGGTAACAGAGCGAATTTCTAAGATCGAATGAGGATTCCTATTTAAACTGAATATAATTAAACAACAAGATTTCTTCCCTTCAGTTTGGGAGGAAATCTTTTTTTGTTAGTTCAGCATATTTCACTTCGCACTATTGACATCGCCTATGAGCGAGTGTATATTATATTTTATAAAATTATATTGTATAAAATACAAAATCTTCACTGCACCAAATTGCATGAGGAGAATAGAGAAGGCTCTCTTTGGCAATAAGAAAACAAGATGTTATTTCAAGTAACGGAGGTTAAATAAAAGGCCATTGTCGATAAGGTGCTTTTTCATGAGGAGCTTCAAGGTCTAGAGCTTGCAAAGTAACGTACTAAAATAAAAACTAAAATGGAGGAATTAATGATGCAAAACTTATATACAGCTACGGTAACGGCAACAGGTGGAAGAGATGGCAAGCTTGTTTCAAGCGATAATATTTTGAATGTAGATGTGAGAGCCCCTAAAGAGCTTGGAGGAGTGGGTGGCGCAACGAACCCGGAGCAATTGTTTGCAGGAGGTTACGCAGCTTGCTTCGAGAGTGCTCTTAACGTTGTATGCCGGATGAAGAAAATTAAAGTGGAGAAAACCGAAGTAACCGCTCATGTTACGCTTGGCAAGGATGCAGATGGCGGATATGAGCTGGCTGTGAAGCTGGATATTGCGCTTGAGGGCGTTGAAGCAGACGTAGCGAAGGAATTGGTCGAAGCCGCTCATCAGGTATGTCCGTATTCTAGAGCCACTAGAGGCAACATTAATGTAGAACTCAATCTTCTTTAATCTAAAATAGTACAAGCCCAAAGCACAAAAAAAATCCGGAGAATGATCTCCGGATTTTTTGTGATGTTCTTATTTCGCGATGGTTTGTTTGCCCGACAGCTCAATAGATCTTTGTACAAGCACCGTCATTGCATCTACACAAAAGGCTGCGACGTCTTTTTGGATCGGTATGCAGGATAATTCAGTGCATGCGATGATCACACAGTGGCACTCATCCTGCACGAGCAAGTGGTTAATGATGCCTTCAAACTCGGAAGGCTCAACAGGCAAATTGCGTTTGACCTTGTTGTATATAATGTCCATCACATGCTCCTGAATGACTTCTTCAGGCTCGTGAAGGTGCATATTATACTGATTGCAGCCATGACGATACACGCCGCTGCTAACCGTTCCATTTGTAGCTAAAATACCAATCTTACAGTGTTCTCCAAAGGTGTCATGGATCTTTTTCAGCGTCTCATCCACCATGTTGATTATATTTATGCTTGTCATTTGCTGCATATCATTATAGAAATAATGCGACGTATTGCAAGGAATCGCAATATTAGATACGCCTGCTGCCTCAAGGATTTTGAAATCTTTAGCAACCGCTTTGAGAAACAACTCGCCTTTGTTTTCTAATATGACACCTGTTCGATCTGGCAAAGTGGCATGATTGAGAATGACGATATCAATATGCTCTTGATCACGGTCTGCTGCCGTTTGCTCGATAATCATATCGAAAAATACGGATGTTGCTTTTGGGCCCATCCCGCCTATGATGCCTAAGCTTTTAGCTTCCATTGCCTCAACCTACTTTTGATGAAGTGTTTAATTGAAATGATTTAGTTATTCAACGATCATAGCATGGCTTCCCATTGCGTCATAGCTGTTAAAAAAAGTGTCTGCATCGTAAGTAACTTGTCCTTTTAACGGATTCATTACATGTACTTTACCATCTTCATATCCATTTAGGACAACCACGTGCAAATTAATAGGRGCTGAATAATATTCACCAGTATCACTGAAATACCAAGCGTAATTCATTTTTGGCGGCGTGAGATCAAGCGTAATCCAAGTTACGACAGGGATCCCATTATTAAGCTGCTCGATAATTTCCTCTCGCGTGCTGCCGCTAATATCTGAAGTACTGTTGCTGCGCCCTGCGACATCAAAATACAAGTTAGCCGCCTCCACGATAGGAGGAGCAAAACTGAAAAATCCGCCCTTTAACGACCTAGGTTCGCCAGCGTATGATTTATAGGGATCAGGCCCATACAATTTATTGTTTTTGGTGATAAAAGCTTGCTTCGGCAAATAATTATCCGACATTTCTGTTTTGGTAACGTCATATCCGTAATAATTGAGTACCGCGGTTAATGAAGTAATTTCACAGCCGTTAGGCAGCTCAGGCTTCTGCATGATGGTATCGACATCGATATAAACCTTCTTAATAGTTATGGAGCCATCAGCTGCCCGCTCATAATCCTTCACATATTCAAACGTTTTGTTGGTGGTTGTCAGCTCTTGTGCAGGGCCTTTAACCGCTATTTGATGCTCTTCCTCCGACAGCTGATAAGGCCTGCCGACCTTCTGTTGTTTTATCTTATAGCTGGTACCGTAATCGAGCAAAATAGATGTTGCTTTACCCATTTCGTCTGTTGTCATGGTGCCGATAACCGATCCGCTATTAGCAGCGGTTATTGTATATACAGCATCTTTAATCGGCTGCTGCGTTGCTTCGTCTTTGCTTATTATTGTAATTGTTCCTTGCTCTATTTCTGGAGTAGGGGCAGTCGTTTGTGTAGAATCGACTTTCTCATTGAATACAGGTTTTGCATCTTCTTTCGTAAACAATGTATAAATAAAAAATATAATACCCAATAACACCAGGAGCTTGATCATTCTCTTCATGTTGGTGGCTCCTTCACTTTATAGCCGTAATAGTTATGCGACAGTGTGTAACGAGCAGGCAGCCGGTGGCTGCCCCATGCCTGTTACGCTTGCTCGAAGAACGTCTTATGCCATATAAGGAACACATACACTGTCCAAATGTATCTAGCGTAGTTCTGCTTGCCTGAATAATGCGAATCCAGATATTTCATCAGCTCATCGGTATGAAAGAACAGCTTCGCTCGGTCCGAGAGAAACATGTCCTTAACGAGCTTATAATATTTCTCTTGTCTTAGCCAGTGCCTAATAGGTACAGGAAAACCAACCTTTGGTCGATTCGCCCATTCATCGGGAAGTACTTCCTTCGCAGCTGTACGCAGTGCATACTTCGTATTGCTTGGATGTACACGAAGATCAGTAGGCAGCTTGGAAGCCAGATCCATAACCACTTTGTCTAAAAATGGAACTCTCAGCTCAATGGAATGGGCGAGGCTCATTTTGTCTGCCTTAAGAAGAATATCTCCCGGAAGCCAAAGCTTCAGATCGAGATATTGCATTTTGGTTATATCATCTTTGCCCCGCACTTGATCATATACAGTCTTCGTAATGCTTTGTACGGATGGTCCTTGCTTATATTCGTCCTTCAATACGGCTAAGGCATCAGCTTCTTCAAACACCTGCGCTTGACCGATAAAACGTTCCTCAACCCGCTGTCCGCCTTTTACGACAAAGGAGGTGATTCTGTTTTTGGACAGCTTGCCGCTTAATAATGATAACGGCCGCCTGATTGCAAACGGAAGCTTCTTGTATTTTTTCATCGCTGGTGTCGTATCGTACCAATCATAACCGCCAAAAATTTCGTCTGCGCCTTCTCCAGAGAGCACCACGGTCACATGCTTGCTCGCAAGCTCTGCTAGGAAATAGAGGGGCACGGAGGATGGGTTGGACTGCGGTTCGTCCATATGATACTGAATCGTTGGCAGCATCTTGAAGCACTCATCCGCTGAAACCAGTCGTTTATAGTTTTCGATGTTTAAAATTTCTGACAAATCCTCTGCGAGGTTCGTCTCATTAAAGTTGCCTTCATAATCCTCAAAGCCGACGGAAAATGTTTTGTTTGGTTTTAGCAAAGCGGTAATATAACTGGAATCAATGCCTCCGGACAAAAAAGACCCGACCGGCACATCGCTAATTTGGTGATAGGCGACTGATTCTTTTACTGTGCTTTTAATTTGGTTTACGTAATGGGACAGACTGTTCGGTTCTTCTGCAAAGTTAACGTCCCAATAAGGCTTCACTTCTAGCTTGCCTTGTTTGTAAAGCATATAGTGACCAGGCTTCAGCTTGTACACGCCTTTAAAAAACGTTTCATCAAGCACGGAGTATTGAAAGGTCAGGTAAGGCTTGAGCGCATCCTTGTTCAACTCTTTGCGAAAGGCAGGCTGCTTTAAGAAAGCTTTGATTTCAGAGCTGAATAGGAAGGAATTATCCGTTGTGTTTTGTGTATAATACAACGGCTTTATGCCAAAGAAATCCCTGGCGAGAAACATCGTTTCCGTATTCGTATCCCATATCGCAAAAGCAAACATGCCTCTTAGCTTCTGGAGCAGCAAGGTTCCATACTCTTCATAAGCATGAATGATAACCTCGCTGTCCGTATGGCTAACAAAGGTATGCCCGCACTGAATCAACTCTTCGCGCAGCTCTTGATAATTGTAGATTTCTCCATTAAATACAAGAACACAGCTTTTATCCTCGTTGTAAATCGGTTGGCTGGCTTCTTCAGACATATCTATAATTTTGAGGCGTCTAAACCCTAAAGTTACTTCCTCATCTGAATAGATACCGCCACTATCGGGACCTCTATGAACGATCATATCCATCATGTCTTTAATAATGGCTACTTGATCAACGTCGGGACGACTATCTGCAAAACCTACAAAACCGCACATGTGGAATACCTTTCATTAACTATATTGTTTTAAGCGCAGTCACATCGTTTTTAATTTGATTTCCCTGACGATTTCCGATTCATTAAATGGGATTTCCGTTTTCCCAATAATTTGCGACGTTTCATGACCTTTGCCGGCTATGAGAATGACATCGTCTTTTCTGCTGATATCAATGGCAAAAGCAATAGCGTCTCTCCTGTCGATAACGGCCTCATAAGCTCCGTTATAAGCTTCGACTCCTTCAATAATTTCCCTAATAATCAGGTTATTATCCTGCTCCTTGGGATTATCAGAGGTGATTACGGAAAAATCAGCAAATGTAGCGGCTACCTTAGCCATCGCTCTACGTTTCTCTGTGCCTGATTCCCCATCAGATGCGTAAACGCCGAACACGAGAATGATTTTGCCTTTGGTAAAAGGCCTGATTGTTTTTAATGCCTTCTCTAGGCTGTCCTCGGTATGAGCAAAATCGACGATGATCTTCGTATCCTCATCTTGATAGACAACTTCCAGCCGGCCTTTAATACCCTCAACAGCCAAAATGCCGTCTGCGATTTGCTGTAGAGTAAATTGATTGCAATAAGCCGTTGCAATAGCGGCTAGACTATTATATACGTAGATCGTCCCAGGCAGGTTTACTTTAATTGCGATGCTGCCCTTTGGCGTATTTACATTATAAGTCGTATAGTCGGCATAATAAGTAATATCCGTCGCGTAAATGTCAGCTTCCTGCTCAATGCCATAAGTAACCAGCTTTGGACCTTTATGCTGCAAGCGGTCAATGAGAATACGGCCAAATTTATCATCTGCATTAATAATGTTAAAGTCCGTCGTCATGTCGAACAGCAAAGCCTTCGCTTCGAAATATTCCTCCATCGTATGGTGAAGCTCCAAATGATCCGGCGTTAGATTTGTGAAAATGCCAGTTTTGAAGCTGGAATGAGCAACGCGTTTCAAATTGAGCGCATGCGAAGAAACCTCCATGACGCAATGCTTCATATGTGATTCGATCATATCGGCGAAGATTCGTTGCAAATACAGCGATTCCGGCGTCGTATTTTTATTTTGAATCAGCTTGTCGCCGATAACTGTGCCGATCGTGCCGATAATTCCGAGGGCTGTCCCCGTTTGCTCGAATATAGATTTTAGAAAATATGTGGTCGATGTCTTCCCGTTTGTTCCAGTGATGCCGAGAAGATTCATTTGCTCAGTCGGGCGATGATAGAAGTTTGCAGATACCAGGGCGAGCGCCTCACGCGTGTCGTTAACTTGCAGCACCGTTATTCCTGCTGGCACATGAACATCCTTCTCGACAATAACGACGGTCGCACCAAGTGCGATTGCTTTTTCGATGAAATGGTGTCCATCAACCGAAAAGCCCGTTATCGCGACAAATACGCCATTGGCTGAAGCTTCCCTCGAATCAAAGGCAATGGAGCTTACTTCAATATGCAAATCGCCTTTCACGAGCGTGTAATCCAGATCTTTCAGTAAGGAGGTCAATAACATACGATCAGCTCCATTCTATTACCTATTACTATTTTTGCAGGCTATCTTCTTAGAAGCTTTTTCGTAAGCTTGCCACCGATGATAGCCGCATAGGAAAAGGCTGGTTTCGGGTCCTTCCAATCCCAGATCGCATAAGCTTTCGGTTTAAACAAGGATACGAATACTTGCTTCCAAGTCAATTGACCCGTCTTGATGTAATCGCGAACAGCAAGCATGTCCTCATATCCGTACCAGAAAACACGGTTCGTATTCTCTTTGACGGCTTTGGGAGGCACAAGGTTGCCGCCAGTTAACTCTTGGTAAGTAATCCATGGAATATTTACCCCAACTCGGTACAGCAGGTTGTTCAGGTTGGTAATCCGGCAATTGACTTCGATTAAATAAAAACGGCCAGTTTCGGCGTCTTTTTTGAATTCAATTTCCGCGAAGCCTTTCCATTTCATCTTCTCTAGAAAAGGAGCTCCGATATCGAACAGCTCTTGTACGTATCTCTGCCCTGTATACACCGATGCGCCGAAGTTAATCGGATATTGGCGGAATTTTTGACAAGTGACCCAGTGAGTGACCTTTGAATCTTGGTTTAAATACGCGTCGAACGTATACATATGATCGTCGAAACCTGGGATGATACGCTGTACGATGACTTCCAAGCTCGCTTCCTTCGCTTTGGCCAGCGCTTGTTCGAGCTCAGCGCGGCTATGTACCTTAAAGAGCTTGCGTCTAAACTTGGCAACGAAGGATGGAGAATCTGTTGGTTTGACGATACAAGGATATTTAATGATTTCGTCGATCTTCTCAAAAAAACGATCTTCGTCTACACGGACCGTTTCGGGAACAGCTACACCATTTTCTAGAGAAAGGCGCTGCAGCACCTCTTTATTCATCATATCCGAGTATATGCCCGGAATGTCTTGTGGTATGAGATAGTGTTCTCTAAGCTCTTCCAAATGCTCATCGATAACCTCAAGATAAGAATCGTGGCATGGAATAAGGACAGGAGGAGCGCTTTGCTTGAGGGCATATTCCTTCAAGAAACGAATGAACGCTGCCGTGTCTTCTTTATAATGAGGAGAGATTAGTCTCTCAGAAGTATATTTTGAATCGGCGCCATAGGTATCTTTAGTCGAATAATCTACGGCAACCGTATGTACACCGTTAATGCCTAGGCAACGAATGGTGCTTAAACCTATATAATAATTACAACCCAAAATTACTGCTTTATTATTCACAAAGGCACATCCCGACATCCTAATTTATGTTCATTTCCCTGTATTACGACTAATGTTTTAAATAATTTTACTTCATACTTTCTTATAATACAAATGGATTTATCCTCATAATAGCTACAAAGATGTGGAGGATTTGAACCAAATCCGAGGTGCATGCTGCCGCTTAAAACAGCTTCTTTAACAGCCGTTTTTTCTGGCATTCGACACCATTACCCGTAAATCGCTGAAACCATTTATCGGAATTTTTAACATTAAAGCACTTGATGAGCGTTATTAGCATATTTGTGATTTTATTAACATTTTTCAATTATTCATATATATGTATATTTTACTATTCTATATTTAACGCAAGTAACTTTTTCCATATATTGATCGATTTTACTAGTTAAAAAGAACTAGAAATTGGATAAAATAGCTTCATTTTGTCGAATAATGCCCGAAAATTGTCTACGTTCGTCGACAAGTTTTTACAAACTCCTTATTGCTCTACGAGTATAATAGAAGCATTACCACACGAGTGCTAGATAAGGAGCGTGCCCCGAAGCGAGCTATGGACAAAAAACACTTGCTTAAACAATTGCAGTCGTTGCGGCTAAAGCTTCATGAAATAGCCGAAGCGCGCGGCAGTCTGACAGATCCGGATGTTCTAGCGATTAGCGAAGAGGCCGATCAACTAATTGTTGCGTTACAGCATATACAAAGAAACGAGCTAACACATATTACGATACGCCGCGACGATATGTAGAGAATATTATCTCTCTCGAAGCCGTCGGAAAAATTGAGTCAACAGGTTTGAGCATTCAGGCTGTAAAATACCACTAGTGAGCTCCGTTTCATGGTTGAAACGGGGCTCTTGCAGTAAATTCATGAGCGTCCCAGCACATCCAGCCTTCGGGTCGGTTGTTCCATAAACGACACGTTTAACCCGAGATTGAACAATGGCGCCGGCGCACATTGGACAAGGCTCCAACGTGACATACAATGTACAATCTAATAATCTCCATGCGCCGATGCGATCGCAGGCGTCACGAATAGCTACCATTTCGGCATGAGCGGTTGGATCAAACCTCGTCTCACGCAAATTGTAGCCTCTTCCGATGATTTCATTGTTTCTGACGATAACAGCCCCGATAGGAACCTCTCCAATTTGCTCGGCTTTTTTGGCTTCTTCAATAGCTTCCAGCATCCATTTCTGATCTTCTTGCTCTCTTGTCATATACAATAACTCCTTTACTATTTATTCATTATACAACGAACAAATATTCCGTTGTTAACATGTCGTGGATAACATTGTGGATAACTATCATGATATACACATAAATACTCACAATTTATTCAGAGCTGTGCACAGTAATTGTGGATATTGTGTATAAGTTGTTAATAAAAACGTTTTTGTGTAAAAGGATGTGTCATTCATTGTCAATAAAGATGAAATTTTCAGTCTTGATCACGCTTATCGTTTTGACGTTTTTTATATTCCAACACATGCTTAGTGAGTATTCGATGATTCAAAGCATGCGTGAGCAAGCAAAACGAGCGATGCACGATACTTCCATGCATGTGGCGAACACATTTTCCTCTTACGAGAAGAAGTCAGGTTCAGGCTATATCTTTCCGGAGAAGGATCGCTCAGGCCCTGGGCATATCTTTGATATCGTAAAAACATTAAATCCAAATATAAATGAAATTACAGTATTTGAGCAAGATACGTTGGCTGTGCGTTACGGTACTTACACGTATTTGGATTCAAATAGCGATCAATCTATTATAACCGATGTGAAGAAAACAGGTTTTGAGCTTCGAAAGATGGAGATCAACGGAAAATGTTATTTTAGAAGTTATTATTACACGAAGCAGATGGGTAATTACATTATAAGTGTCGTTTATGACAGAAAGGGAATTAATGAGCTTATCGCGGAGAAGCGAAATGATTCATTCATTTATACGGGCATATCGATGGTGCTCGTCCTCTTTATTAGCTATTGGCTGGTAGGAGTAATGATTAGACCCTTAAAAGATATATTATGGAAGGTTAACGAGGTTTCATCTGCAAGGTTTCAACAGCCGATTCGAATTAAACGTAAGGATGAATTCGGCTTGCTGGCTCTTAAGGTCAATGCGATGTCGCAAAATCTAAGTATATATATGAACAAGCTGCGCAGAGCGTTTGAGGAAAACCGCCGGATGAAGGAGCATTTGGAGTCATTTATTAATCACACGAGCGATGCGATTCATCTTATTGATTTGGATGGTAAGGTTATTCAAGTAAACCGTGCTTTCGAGCTGCTCTTTGGTTATGAGGAAGAAGAAGCAATTGGTCTCATAAATCCTATTCTTCCCGACTCTCATCATGCAGAGATGAGGGATATGTTAAACCAGATCTTGTCGGGCAAAGTACTGCCAGCTCAGGAAACGATACGAATGACAAAGCTTGGAGAGCTGATACCTGTAAGTGTAACCATATCGCCAATTCGTGATTCGGACGGAACGATTCGTGCCTTTGCCAGCATTTCAAGAGACATGAGGAGCCGTAACAAAATGGAAGAGCTGCTGCGCAGGTCGGAGAAGCTGACGACAGTAGGGCAGCTAGCAGCAGGCGTAGCCCATGAAATTCGCAACCCGCTGACGACGCTGCGCGGTTTCCTGCAGCTCCAGCAGGAGAGCAAGAAGCTGGCACTTTCCCACGTAACGCTTATGTTATCGGAGCTTGACCGGATCAATCTCATTGTTGGCGAGTTTCTCATTCTTGCGAAGCCGCAAGCGACGAGGTTTGTCACCAAGGACATACGGGATGTACTGCAAGATGTTATTGCGTTAATGAACAGTGAAGCACTTCTTCATAATATCGAGTTTTGTGTTACTCTAACCGATGATTCTTGCTTAATTTCATGTGAAGAAAATCAATTGAAGCAAGTGTTTATTAATTTGCTGAAAAATGCGATTGAAGCGATGCCAAATGGTGGACGAATCCATATTCATATTAATCATAAACGGGAATACATTTCGATCACGATAACGGATGAAGGAATGGGCATCCCGGACGATATGATACCGAAAATTGGAGATCCCTTTTTTACAGCGAAGGAAACGGGCACAGGGCTCGGCATTATGGTTAGTCAGCGTATTATTAACAGCCACCGCGGAACGATGGATATTAAAAGCCAGGTTAATGTCGGAACAACGATACATTTGCTGCTGCCAGCTTTGAAAGAAACACGGGAGAGCGGTATACTGGAAGCATAAGCACAGATCGGGCTTCTAACGGAAATGTAAGAGGAGGGATTCTCGTTGAAGCAGGAATCTTCTGTAGATGGTTCATGGCAAAAAGGGAACGTGCTTCATGATGCTTCAGGCTACAGCGCCTTACTTGTAGGAGCTACTGGTTTGATCGGAGCAGCTTTGCTCCGTCAGCTGCTTCGTGATTCGCTGGTGACGATGGTAACCGTTATTGTAAGGCGGCCGCTAGAGACGAAAACTTTGGGCAGCGCGAATGAGCTCTCCAAACTGAATATGATCGTCACCGCCTTTGATGATTTGGATAAAACGCTGGAGCAGGTACATGCAGACGTCATATTTTGCACGCTTGGTACGACGATCAAGGTTGCGAAGACGCAAGAAGCCTTTCGCAAAGTAGATTATGAATATCCGCTCACGCTTGCCCGGTTTGCAGAACGCACGAATGCTTCTTTATTTTCTATCGTGACGGCTATGGGGGCTTCCTCCAGCTCAAAAATATTTTACAGCAGAGTGAAAGGTGAACTGCAGGATGCGATTGCTAAGCTGAGCATTCCGCTAGTTCAAGTGTTTCAACCCTCGCTTCTGCTTGGCGAAAGACCGCAGGCTCGACCTGGTGAAGCGTTTGGAGCTGTCGTTTCGAAAGGGCTGCAATTTGCGATGGTTGGTCCGCTGCGCAAGTATCGGCCGATTAAGGGTGAGGATGTAGCTTTGGCAATGAGAAGAGCGGCGGGACAAGCTGGACAAATGAAGGCAGCAAGCAAGTCATCGATGATTCAGTATTATTCATCGGACAAAATTGCCGACTTGGCATTACATACAACGGGGTGAAGCAGCTTTGAGAATCAATAAGTTTATTAGTGAAACAGGTTATTGCTCCAGACGTGAGGCGGATAAGCTCGTAGACAGCGGACGTGTTACGATCAATGGAGAAAAGGCACAGCTCGGCAGCCAAGCTGAAATAGGTGACGATGTACGTGTTGATGGCCGCAAAATCGGCGAGCAAAAAAATCATGTTTATATTGCGCTTAATAAGCCGGTAGGCATTACCTGTACAACCGAGCTTCATATTAGAGGCAATATTGTTGATTTTGTTGGTCATGAGGAGCGTATCTTCCCGATCGGGAGGCTGGACAAGGATTCGGAGGGATTAATTCTCCTCACGAATGACGGTGATATCGTCAATCCGATTCTACGCTCGGAGGGCAAGCATGAGAAAGAATATTTGGTTACTGTAGATAAACCGATGACAGAAGCGTTCTTAAAAGGAATGGCAAGCGGAGTTCATATACTAGGCAGCATGACATTGCCATGTGTTGTAACAAGAGTGACGGACCGCGTATTCCGCATTATTTTAACGGAAGGCCGCAATCGTCAAATTCGTAGAATGTGCGAAGCATTCGGTTATCATGTTCGGAGACTGCAGCGGCAGCGTATTATGAACATCCAGCTCGGCGGTCTTCATGTTGGCAAATGGCGTGATTTGAGCGAAGCCGAGAAGGCGACTTTGTTCGAGACATTAAGTTATGAGCCGGTCTAAGCAGGAAACATTCATTCGTATAACGACAAAAAAACCTGAATCACACGCTTAGGGCGAGTTGATTCAGGTTTTTAATTATGGTTTTTTTACATTTAACTGCTGGGCATTCGTGACATCAGTGTACGTATGGATGATCGAAACCTCTACACGACGGTTTTTGGATTTGCCTGCAACCGTCTCGTTGTCGGCAACAGGACGATATTCACCGTAGCCGATAGCGCTAAAGCGCTCGGGTTTCAGTTGTTTATTTTCGAGCAAAACGTCCAAGAAACGAATCGCCCTCATAGAGCTCAAATCCCAGTTTGATTTAAATTGGTTAGTCGAGATCGGCGTTGTATCGGTATGACCGGAAACGATGACCTCATAATCAGGGTACTGCTGCAGCATTTTGCTGATCGCAACGGCAAGCTCCTTCGATTCAGGCTTAACAGTTGCTTGTGCCGGTGCAAATAATGCGTTGTCGCTAATCGTAATCATCAGCTGTGAGAGATTTAACTTCGTCTCAAGATCAGATGTCAGGCCGTTTTTCTTAATATAGGCATCTACTTTTTTCTTCAGATCCTCGAGATCCTTCTGCTCCTGCTTAATAAGCTCCTCGCGAGCTTTCTCTTCATCTGATTGATTTTTGTTTACATCCTTGTCGGGAAGCTTGCCGCCTTCTTCTTTTTGCTTCTTCCCGTCATCCTCGCCGCTTTTCACAGCGGACGTTTCGGTTAGAATACCGCTGCCAGTGCTGAGTGCTAAACTAAATGCTTTCGACATTTCTTCAAACTTCTTTACGTCGACGGAGTTCATGGAGTACAACACGATAAAAAGTGCTAGCAGCAGGGTGAGCAAATCGGCGTAAGGAATGAGCCATGATTCATCCACATGCTCCTCGTGTTCTTCATGTCTATGCTTTCTGCTCAACGGCGCCTTCCTCCTTTTCCCTCATCTTCAATCTTTCTGTAGGTGTAAGGAAAACAGACAGCTTCTGATTAATAGCGATCGTTGATACGCCGGATTGAATAGAAAGAAGGCCTTCCACCATCATAAGACGGATTTGAATTTCTTTCTTAGACATGCGCTTCAGTTTATTAGCAATAGGATGCCATAATACATAACCTGTAAAGATACCAAGAAGTGTTGCGATAAAAGCTCCTGCGATGGCATGTGCGAGTTTTCCCATATCGCTCATATCAGCAAGTGCGGCAACGAGGCCTACAACTGCACCGAGTACCCCAAGTGTAGGGGCATATGTACCTGCTTGCGTAAAAATAAGTGCTCCCGCTTTGTGGCGGTCTTCTGTTGCGGCAATATCCTCAAGTAAAACATCGCGTACAAAATCTTGGTCATTTCCGTCAATAATCATACGCATGCCGTTACGAAGAAATGTATCTTCAATCTCGTCAACTTTTGCTTCAAGAGCGAGCAAACCCTCGCGACGTGTAATGGAAGCCCATTCCATGAAGCGCTGAATCAGCTCATCACGCATAGGCAGCTTTTGCTCAGTGAACACCATTTTGAATAGTTTACCGACTTTGGATAGCTCGGACATCGGGAAGGCGATCATGACGGAGGCTATAGTTCCCAAAATAATAATCATAAAAGCAGCTGGATTTGCAAGAGAGGACAGGTGTGCTCCCTTTAAAACCATGCCTCCAAGTACAGCGACTAATCCTAGCACCAAACCAATAATTGTTGAATTTTTCATCATACACCCCGTCCAATACATTTTCGACATTTCTCTACTTCTTATATTATCGACAAATGGGTATTCTGAAGTTAGAGTATATGGAATGATTTAAGGCGAATGCGTTAAAAAATGATAAAATGCGGTAGAATAGTAGAGAGATATGTACAAAAAATGACGATAGCAAAGGTGGTACACGCAAATGGGCGTAAGACATGCAAGAGAATATTCAGATATATTGAAGGATTTTACAGCAGCTGTGGCTGAAATTGAGAATAGCTATACTTTTTTTGAAATGGAACCAGATGAATGGGCTCAGCTGCCTGTAAGCGATCGGCATGAAGTGATGGAGGCTTTGGCGGATGATGTTTTCTTTGGGCTAGGAGAGAATCCGGTCATTGAGGTAGGCAGCGGTGTCATTACGTATAATAGCAAACATCACATCATAGAGGTTTCACAGGACGATAAGGTGACCCAAATCATTAGATTGATATAAGCATTCGGCATAAAACTTCATATAAGTAGTGCTCTTGTCGGATCTTTACATTTAATGTCGACTCTATTACAATGTTATTCAATACAATATGACATATAATTTGACATTGATCTAACATAGAGGAGAACGACATGAATGAGTGCTCATCATCGTTGCTGTTGCCGAAAGCGCTTGAATTAGATGGTGAAACATTAGCAGCATTTTATCAGCCCATTATAGCGATGGATACAAGACGCATTATGGGTTACGAGGTGCTTGCTCGAGCTGTAAAGGGTGATTCCGTGCGGAGTCTTGGACCTTTCTTCTGCAATGAACAAATTCCAGAAGAGGACCACATTATAGTGGACCGGGTACTGCGGGAGCAGGCATTCTCGAAGCTGGCTTCAATGGAAGAAGAACAGCCCATGTTATTCATTAATTTGAAGCCGTCTTGGATTTATCGGTATGAGGAGATCGGCGAGCTCTACACGTTGTCGCTGCTTGATAAGTACGGAATTGACCCTAAACGAATTGTCATCGAGATAACGGAGGAAAGCTTCCAAGGTTCCATGGATAGGCTTCGTTCTGTTGTCGACATATACCGGGCAAGGGGCTGTTTGATTGCAATCGATGATGTAGGCAGTGGTTTTAGCAATACGGATCGGATTGCTCACATTCAGCCCAACCTGCTCAAAATCGATATTCATATGATTAAGAAAAGCGCGACTCATGACGGCTATTTCGGTGTGCTGCGATCCTTCTCTGATTTAGCAGAGCAAATTGGAGCTTCGCTGCTCGTCGAGGGAGTGGAGACAAGGGAGGATTTGGCCCGCGCAATTCAGGCAGGCGCCCGTTACGTCCAAGGCTATATGTTTGCAAGGGCAGAGCCGGAGTTTCGTGAGCCTGCTTGTTTTGCATCTCTAATTGAAGCGGAGCTTGATCAGCATCTGCTGCATTTCGTTGGAACTGAACGCTATTGGCAGCGGCAATCGGAGAAGCTGGCAGAGCAGTGGGTTGCGCTTGTTCAGGAGACGCGTTACCTGGATCATGAGGATGAATGGATAGAGGGGCTGCTTCCCGAGCTTTACGACCATTGCATTCGGGTTTATTTGTGCAATGAGAGCGGTATTCAGCTCTCATCCAACTATTATCGCGATGCGGACAAGGCTTGGAGGCGAGAGGAGCAATACCGCGGTGCCAACTGGTGTTGGCGTCCCTATTTTGTTCCTAATCTCGTCCAGCTCAATGAGCATCGACGTGCAATCGTTTCGCGCGCCTATACTGATCTCGATTCTCACGCATGGATTAGAACCGTATCTGTTCTAGCAGCGCCTGGTCTTATTTTACTTATGGATTTGAGGGATTCTGAGCGCGGAGCCCAGCGTCGTTAACGTGCGGCTGCTGGCTCATAAACCATACAATGGCATTCGGCAAAGCCAGTAGGAGTAGAACGCGCATAGGTGTCTGTAATATGGAAGCCGGCTTGTTCATAAACGCGCATCGCACGAGTATTCCAAGTAAGCACCTCCAAATCAATTTCGTTTTGAGGGGTGCGCCTTATTGCCTCTGCGACAATGAGACGTGTGAAGGCAAGGCCGAGGCCTTTACCGCAAAGATCAGGCCGCAATCCGAGCCCGAGCCGCGTTACGCCTGTTAAAGGAAAAAACTGCGCAAACCCAATGAGCGCAGACTGAGCGTCTAGGACAGCCATATATTGGGCAGCACGAAGGACGGGATCGCCAAATTCGATTTCGTCTTTTTTCATTTGCTCCCAAGTCGGCCAATTATAAACATCAAATGGAGCCTCGTAGCGCCAGCCGCATAGTTGCTGTGCATGGCCGGTTTCGAGCGGGCATATGGTCATATCGCCTTCATCTCGATTATAATGAATAGAGCTTTGATGGCTTGTCATTTGTTTTTACCTCCGCTTGAAAAAAAGTAGCTGAATAGAGCGAATGTCGAATGAAATAGGTTTATTATAACAGATAGGCGTGCGTTGATCGCGCGTAAATAAGGAGAAGCATCAAAATGAAGAAGTTGATCTGGCTAGGCTGCTTGTCATATTTAGTCATCGGCGTTGCCCATGTTGTGGGCGGATCTATCTTGGAACAGCTCATTGCTCATTATGGTTTAACCTATAAAGATGGCGGGCAATGGATTATGAATCAATTCCTCGGGTTCCTGGTGGGTGTTCTGTTAGCGCCATCTATTACTTCGAGAGTTGGAAAAAGAGGCGCAGTACTGATTGCGATGGGCGTACTGACGCTCAGTGAGGCGGCATACAGTTTGCTGCTGCCATGGGGCTGGATGCTCGCGATTGCTCCGCTTGCGGGTCTTGGCTTTGGGATGACGGAAGCGGTCGTCGGCGCAATGATTATTGATATGGCGAAAAACGGCAAGGCATCGGCGATGAGCCGATTGGAAACCTTTTTTGGCGTTGGCGCATTGTTGATTCCAATTGCAGCGGCTTATCTGATTCAGCATAGCATTTGGCAGGTTTCCTTTCCGATTCTGGCAGCGATGTCAGGCATCACCTTTGTTCTCTGGCTGACGATGTCCTTTGGAGAGCTGGATGATGAGCTTGGTATAGTTGCTCGAACACCGGAAGTGAAGGAAGGCCATTCGAATGAGTTGGAAGGATCGCAAACCACTCGCGGATCTGTCTTTTTTGGCTATCCGCGCAAAGCACTTCCATTTCTCTTGTTATCGGCTTTATTTTTTATGATTTATGTAGGAATGGAAATGAGCTTCTCCAACTATCTGCCTTCTATTCTCATCGTTCGATCAGGTGTAGGAGATTCCAGTGCGGCAGCGGTGCTCAGCTTGTTCTGGGGAACGATGGTGCTAGGGCGTCTATTTGCGGGACTGCTGGCTGACCGAATGGGTTATTCGCGTTACTTGCTTATTGCTACAGCGGGCGCCTCGGTCGTTTTTGTTTTAATGGCTGTTATGGGTCAGCTTAGCTGGATGCTTGCCTTTGTCGCACTTAGCGGATTGTTCTTCTCGGGTATATTCGGTATCGCTCTTGTTTATGCCAATGAGCTCATTCCGGGTATGACGGAGAGGACAACGAGTTTGCTTGTAGCATTCGGCGGGCTTGGAGGAGCGATTTTTCCTCGTTTGACTGGCTGGATAATGGATCAGTACAATGTGCAATCTACGTTATGGTATATAAGCAGCTTAGTTATACTGATGCTGCTTCTGTTAGCGGCGATGCTCCTACTCGGAAGAAAACAAGTTCACAGCATACGATCCAAGGCTTAGCTGAACTGCAAATTATAAAAAAACCTCCACATTCGCTGTTTCAAAGCGGGTGTGGAGGTTTATTTATTATTAAACGTGTTATTCTAAATGCTTTCAGCTATTTAAGAATGGTTTTGTATACCTCTATGGCGCGCGCGCGTGATGCTTTCAAGTCGACGATGGCACCGCTTTGCGGCTGATGAATCTCTTTGTCTGTCAGATGATTCAAATGAGGCAGCCAGCGCCTAATATAGCTGCCGCTAGGATCATGCGTCTGTGACTGAGTTGCGGGATTCATGATGCGGAAGTAAGGCGCTGCGTCATACCCGAGTGAAGAGCACCACAGCCAACCGCCGCGATTAAGCGTGTTGTCATAATCGCTTAAGTGAAGGCGGAAATATTGTTCGCCAAGCGTGAAGGGACATAGCAGATTTTTAGTTAAAAACATAGCTGTTACCATTCGCAAGCGGTTGGGCAGCTCACCTGTACGATTGAGCTGCGTCATGGCCGCATCAATGATTGGAATGCCGGTGGCAGCTGCAGCCCATGCTTCTAGATGAGCATCTGAGAGCTTGGATATATCAGCGAGCTGCTCGTAACGAAAGAAATCATCATGATACATCGCTTGATATAAATAAAAATCACGCCATGCCAGCTGCCGTATCCATGATTCAGACCCCGGAAGCCCTTGGGTCATTTCGTAGGCTTGGCGGGCGGAGATGGCGCCCGTATTAAGGAAACGTGCAAGCTGGCTTGTATGATCATCGGCATAAGCGTCCCTGCTCTCCGAATAAGAGGCAAGGCGTTCTCGTACGAACCGTTCCAGCTTGGATAATCCTTTGGACGATCCTTGCACGTTTGTGCCGCCTAGGGCGCATGAAACGGATTCGGGCAGAGCGAAGGACTGCGCAACCTTGGCATTAATTTCGCTTAAGGTAGCAAGCTCATGAATCGTCGTTTCACTCATTGGGCTATAGCACTCCAGCATAAAGCTGCTCCACTTGCGATAAAAGGGTGTGAAAACCTTGTATGGCTCCATTTTTCGAGCAAATGCCGGGAAAGCATCTAGATCAGCAAGAGGTGAATCGGCAATAGACATCCATCGGCGGCCAAGGCTGCGTGTGGTTAGCCCAAGCTGCTCATCTCGCTGCCGTGAGTAAGGCGTATAGTCTGTGTGAACAATAACCTCATCAATAGGATGCGCATGCAGCAGTGCTTCGGTGATCGCAGCAGGATTACCATAAAGCACATGCAGTTCCTTTCCTGCATTAGAATAGCTGTGCAGAAGCGAGGCGGCTTGCGCCATGAAATTCCGGCCGCTATGACTAGTTAAACGGCCATCTCCTGTAATAACGGGATCTATGATTAGCAAATGAATGCCTTGTTTCTCTTTTTTCTTCAAATAATCAAAAGCGCGCAAATCTGCAATACGCAAATCCTTGCGGTGAATAAACAAATACATCAGTGATAGCTCCTTCCATAAGCGCAACATTGAACGGCCGCATTCCAGCTGGAATGAAACAGCAAAGCCGCAAGTCATTTGTCGTCAGAGGACAAAAAACTGCGGCTTTGCTAGATGAGTCTACCCGTTCAACCCTCAAGAAGAGGGATTAGGTTGCTCTATTTTACGTCAACGTTGGCTTGGTATGAATCAGCATCCATGATACGACGAGCAGTTACATATCGTCCCTCATAGTACTCGGAGTTAAGTTTGTCAGTTACAACGCCTCTGCTCGAGGATGAATGTACAAACTTTCCATCTCCAATGTAAATGCCAACATGGGATACGGCGCTATTATTGCCGCCAACTGTGTCGAAGAACACAAGATCTCCCGCAATGAGGTCAGCCTTAGCGACCTTTGTACCTTCTTTTGCTTGCGAACCAGAAGTACGTGAAAGCTCAATGCCCATTTTCTCGAACACATAGCTCGTGAAGCCGGAGCAATCAAAGCCTTTCGACGACGTTCCGCCGCTTTTGTACGGAGTGCCAATAAGATCATTAACAATTCCGTTCAATTTTGAGTCAGCGAAAGCGCTTCCCGCTTGAAAAGCGAGCACGAGAACGAGACCCAGGATTAATGTGGTAATCTTCTTCAATTGTGAAACTCCTTCCAATGCCGACGAGGTTAGCTGTGGGGTTCGGTTGAAGGCTCCCTATGATTCCTCGGGCGTTTGAAAAAAACTCAAACGTCGGAATCAATTCACCCAAAGTGGTTCCCCCGTATCCCAATAGGGAATTAGGCAGTTTTTTTATTGCTTTGAGAAATATTCGATTATTTTCAATGATCTCCTGCCTTTAGTGGCAATTTCTAATAATTCTCATGTAACCTTTTGACAATTTGCTTCGTTAAACCGTTCTTTCTGTAATATAAACACGCCATAGTAGTGCTTTCTAACTAAATACATGGAGTCAATTTCATTAATTATGTGGATGTTGTGTAAAATATACCGTTTTGTCCTTTAGGCGCTATATCGCAAGGACTAGCTTAAAGTGCCGTAAACGGCGGTATTTCACCATTTTGCTCCTCATAAATTAGAAAAATCTCATCTATATCACTCGTGAATAAGCGTAGATTCAGACAGCCTAGCTGCTGCTCCAGATAGAGCGGCAGAAATAGACAAAGGAGGCTGTTCATGAGAACAGCCCCCTTTGGGCAATCGAAAAAAAGATTTATTTTGCAGTAACGATTTTTTCAGAAATGAGCTGTGGATCGTTGTTTTTTTGCTGCATCCAAAACTGTACCTTGTATTTTCCGGCATTTTTGAAATCGTAGGAAACGAGCTTGGAGCTGAACCAAAAGGTGTCTTTTTCGACGAACTCTTTAAAATCATCATCATCCTGGCTGCGGCTGTCGATTGTCGTTTCCTTATCATTAGGATCAACGATGGTCACTTTGAACTCTGAAATCGCCATATTCAAATTATCGATTTGTGCTTGCACTAAAAATTTCTGAACACTGCCTTTATCAACCTGTCCGAACATAGCTCGCTTCTCGTTCATTAGAAACATATGCACATTGGGCTTCTGAATAATGAGCTTCTTATCATTGCTCTTCCATTGGACGAAGGCTTGAAGGCTGTCACTTAAAGAACGAATGCTAATATAAACCTTATCATCCACAACGACAGCATCGTCAGTGGATTGCTTATTATTATAAAGGAGCGTTACCTTTTGAAATAGTTTGTCTGCTGCAACCAATGAACCGCCCGATAAGAGCAATACCATGGATATAATAACTAGTTTTTTACGCATCATTTGTGAATATCCCCCATTTTTGATTTTCTTTCAGTTATTTATACAGAACTGCCATCATTTAGTTGCGGTTAGTTGTAAAAAAAACCTCCACACCACAGCAAAGCGTGGAATGAAGGTTTATTTTTGCTTCAGCATCTAGAGGACGCTGAAGGCTTTTTTGGTTTGCTACATTCTTTTCGTTTCCAAAAAGTCATATTGCGCGGCAATCGTCCAAACCTTCATCAGTGTTTGAATGAGATAATAGCCTTGATGCAGAATGAGTGCAATCAGCCCGGCCCACAGCATGGAGAGACTTGTCACCACAAGCCCAGCAGCCGCTCCAATCCCCCACATGATGAGCGACACAGCTGCATAGGTGAGGAAATTTCGGAGAGCGTGCCATAAGGAACGGAATATGCTTCCTCCTGATGCAGCGCTGAATTGCATGGCTAGAAACAGCAGATGYAGTACTGTGCCCCATAGGAGCCATAGAAGGGCGCTAGGCAGCACCGTTTGCAGCAGCTCTGGAATAGAGCCGCTCTCTAGAAGCGCATCCAGTGAGCGCGGCAGCACATACCAAGCAGGAGCCACAGATAAAATAACCTCGATCCAGTAAAGCAGAACTACAGGCTTCCAAGCTTTGCGAATACCTTCTAGAAATCGTGTCCCTCTATTCGATCTGGACTGATTTAACGAATAGAATAGACCGGCATTGAATAAGGGAGTGATCAGCATTCGGGCAACAAGGAGACCGCCCAGCGTCCAGACGTAAGGATTAATGAGATCGGTCTTGAACAGCTGGAATTGTGCTTCGGTCATGAATAGCTGAACGGCTGCTTCTGAAGGAGCGGAGCTTGGATATCGACGCAGCAGCGGAGCTACGACCGAATCAATGAAGCGGTAAAGGAAGAACCCCCAGATCAGCTGATAAAGAAATAATAAAACAACAATGTAAAAATGTTTTACCGCTAACCGCCAGCCTTGCTTCAAATGTATTTTCATCGTTTATCGCTCCTTGAACGCAATTACTTACCAGCTCAGCGACCCGAGCAGTCCTTCAATTAGTTGGACAACGCCGAGGCTCCATCTTGTGCGTTTATCCTCTGGCAGCTGAGCCTGCATGTAGTTGTTAATGAGCTTATTATCAAGCACATTGCTGTTGTTTGGGTCAACGACTGCCCATTCAAGCGGAGCGGAATGCAGCTGTTTATATTGCATATGGGATTCCTGAGTATCCCAAAGCTTTGTTATTTTGGTGCCGTCAGTAAACTTCATCAACACTTTAATCTCTCCATTGCTGCCGCCGTTTTTCTTAACGAGTACAACAGATTCATACATCTCAGCACCATCTTGGGTGACTGGGCGTACATGAATCGATTCGATCGAAAAGTCGGCCATTTTGTTGCCGTAGACATATTGGCTGAAATAATCATTCCATTTCGTTTTTGTTACCTGTTCGACAACACGCTGGAAGTCTGCTGTCGATGGATGCTTGAACTTATACTTTTGGAAATAGGTTCGCAATATTTTTTGCATCGTTCTGGAGCCGACCTGATTCTCGATACCAATGAGCACCAGCTTTGCCCTCAGATATACATTCTCGGCATATTGCGAGTGGCTGGCGTATGACCAAGATTGCTGCTTGAGCGGTGCAGGGTTGGTCATATAGCTCGCTTCCATGCGCAAATTCGGCTCCAAGCCATATGCCGTCTCCATTACTTTATCCTCGGCATAGGACGTAAACCCCTCGTCCAGCCATGCCTCCTCGAATTCATTAGAGGCGACCATTCCGTACCAATATTGATGGCCAATCTCATGAACGACCGTACGTTCAAGATCGTAGCCTGGGTTATCATTTTCTGCAGCGAAAGCGGTAATGAGTGTTGGATACTCCATGCCGCCAGCTCCGTTCGCTCCTTTGGGCGGAACGACGATCGACAGCGTACTGTAAGGATATTCACCATACCACTTGGCGTAGCTTGAGAGTGCGGACTTGGCTGCATGCATGTAGCGATCCTTAAGGTCAGCATGCGCAGGATCAAGATACAGCTTAATGCGTACACCGGGAATGCCGGTATCTGAATAAGCAGTCTCTTCATAAACGAAGTCCGGTGAGGCCGACCAAGCAAAATCATGAATATCATCAGCATAAAACTGGTAAATCTTTGTTGCTTCCTTGATCTCGATAGGCTTTGTTTGGAAGCCCGTTGCAGCGACGGTGTAGTTCTCAGGCACATTAATCCGAACGCTGTATATGCCGAAGTCGCTGTAGAACTCAGAATTGCCATGATACTGATGGACATTCCAGCCCTCAGCTGTACGTCCGCGCATGCCGGCTGTCTCATATACAGCGAGCTTTGGAAACCACTGCCCAGCCATCACGAAGTTGCCGGAATAGCCCATTCTTGCGAATACCTCTGGGAGCTTCACCTCGTAGCTCATTCGCAGCGTTACGGAGGTGCCGGGAGCGATAGGCTCCGGCAAGCGGATTTTGGCCAAAGTAAAATCATTGGCATTGCCATCGTCAGGTTGTACATATTGAAGACGTGGCAGAAGGCTCTCACCGTTCAGCGTTTCTAGCGTAAGCAGGTTCATATAGCCTTGGCTATTGGTTGTTGCTTTGTCCTGGCGCAGCTTGCCGCCGGATTCTTTCATAAACGTGGTTTTGCCCGATTGAAAGGCGTTCGGGTACAGATGGAAATAGAGCTCGGACACTGTTTTTTTGCCAGGGTTAGTCCAAGTTACGGTTTGCTCACCGTTCAGCTGCTTTGCATCATTCGTTAAATGCACGTTGATATGGTACTCAACGACACGTTTGCTCAGCTCTTGCGGTTTAGGTGTGATGACCGTATTCGGCTCCTGCACGGCAGGCGGCTTGACCGACTTTTGAGCAGGCGCTAGTGCTTGCTTGGCGTTAGCGGCGGGGGCGAAAGCATAAGTATATTGGGATTGCCAAGCAGTCCCGAAGTCATGCTGCATCGATATGCCGAGCAGCGCGACTGCGAGTATTACGAGTAAAATTCGTTTGAAATAGCGTGGAGTCATTGAACGTTTCCCTCCCGTTGACAAGCATCTACAGCATGTATATGTTTGCTTTTCGATGATTATTAGCTAAAATGGAATTATTGTATCGGGGAAGGTGTGAATACGCATGACGGAAGAACAAGGACAACCGGCGGAGCCGGTTAAGAAAGAAAAGAAATCACTGTCGCTCAACGTAGTGAGCAGCAAACAACATAAAGGTTTTGGGGCAGGAACGATCGATTTGAGCGCGGTATCCTGTGTTATTATTGATGATGGCGTTGCTTATATTGATGTTGGCGCTATGCATGCAAAGAGTAAAGTAGAGCGTGGCATTAAGTTTACGCCTAACAAAGAGGATACTCCGAACGGTCGTCAATGCTGGATCGTATGGGTAGCGGTTGACCGCAATGAAGAAGGCTCCTATTACGCGGGCGCTACGGCATGCGAGATGCTGATTGATTCCGAGGCGCGTCGCGGGTGGAAGCTTCTCCCGGATCACGTGAACAAGCTGGATCAATCACTCAAACGCCGCTATAACTTGTCCGAGCTTGGCGATGTCGATAAATCGGCGCTTCGCAAGCTGCTTGTGGAGCATAATCTTGAGTGGTGGGATCGCTCCCCAGATGAGCTTAAGCAAGCTTTGAACGTATAACAGCTGGCGTTATTAGCAGCAGATTGAGTTTATTGTGAATTATGGATGAGAACCTCATCGTTCGTAGGCTAGTCCTATCGAATGATGAGGTTTTCCGCGTTGATAGAGGCTGTTAAAGCATTTAAAAAATTTTTTTGGCAGCAAGTGCAGGGTATGCGGGACAAGCTGGCGTCTATTAGATTGGGAAGGAGGGGAGCGACATTCAAGACGAGGATTGGATCAGAGAGGTACAGAAGGGCGGGCCCGAGCATTTTGGTCCTTTTGTACAGGCATATGGTCCTTATATATATAGAACAGTCTTCGCAGTGCTTCGTTCACCGCATGATGCGGAGGATATTACACAGGAAGTGCTGCTGCAAATTTATCGCTCCCTTCCGGATTGTCGATTGGATGGGCTCAAAACATGGATTACCCGTATTGCCGTCAATCGAGCGATCGATTTCAAACGCAGCCGTGCACGAAAGCCAGAGGAGCTAATGGATAGCGAAGCGATGTCTGAAAAAGTACATGAAGAACTTGTGTCTGCTCCTGCTGCAGAAACATTAGCCATCGAACAGGCGGATAGGCAGCAGATACGAGAGCGAGTTGATGAAATGCCGGAAAACTATCGTGAAGTCATAACCGCTTATTATATGGAAGACAAGTCATATGAACAAATCGCAGCCGAAACTGGACTAGAACGCAAAAGCGTAGAGTCCAGGCTGTACCGTGCAAGAGGCTGGATGAAGCGCCATTTTCGGAAGGAGGACTTCGAATGATGATTGAGCATATCTCTTCTGATCAAATGTCCCGTTACGTAAACGACAGACTGGTTGAGGCTGAGCGTATACCGGTTGAGCAGCATTTGGCTGCTTGCGACTTCTGTTTGCAGCTGTTCGTCATTGCGATTGAAACAGCTGAGGGCGAGATGCAGCGGGCAGATTCTGATTTAACCACGCCGATGCCTAACATGGAGCAAATAGAAAAGCGTGTCGTGGAGCAATTGATGATGGAGCAGGAACATGATCATAGAGAAGTCGGGCCACATGTTGTGACGAGTACTATACAAGAGAAGCCTCGCCGTCTGCGGACATGGCTTCAGCATCCGGTAACGCATTACACCATAGCTGCTTCGATTACGCTGCTGCTGCTTGCCAGCGGGACTTTTGCCTCCTTCTCACAGAAGCTGGCTCAGCTTGATATGAATGAGAATAAACAGCAGGATATAAGGCCGAATCCACCAGCGGCGGCAGGTGGACATTCCGAATCTTGGTCAGACAGAATGGTTGATCAAACCGGATCGTGGCTCGATGGCTTAAAAGCTTCTCGATTTAGATAAATGAAAAAAAGAAGACAGAAGGGAATGAATAAATGATGAATAAAAGCCCGTTAGCGGCGTTCTTTCTTTCTTTTTTACCTGGCGTAGGACATGCCTATGCAGGTCGCCCAGTACGTGCGGTTTTGTACGGGGGAGCTTTCTTTGGTTCGATAGGATTGTGTATGCTATTTGGATTAATGGGCGGGTATATGGAGGATACAGTTTATATCTTTTTGTTTTTTATAGCGGCGATGGCGGGAATCATCAATATGATTGATATGGTCATCTTCCTGCTGCTAGGCAAGGGATTGCCGTCAGGCGGGGCAAACCAGCATCCATTCGCGCATCCTGCTGATCATTTCTCGCCAGGCTTTGTTCCTTTGGAGCAAGAGCGCCAGCGCGAGAAGTCGCGGACGATCATGTTCTCTCTGATTCCGGGTCTAGGGCATATGAATATGGGGCTTATGCAGCGGGGTATTACCTTCCTCATTTCCTTCATTGGCTGGTTTGCGATTATCGTCTTCTTAGGCACGATAACGCACAGGGCAGAGCTGCTCGTGTTTCTTTTGGCGCTTCCTGTTATTTGGATATACAGCATGTTTGACGCAATTAGCCAGCTGCATGCCAAGCAGCGCGGGGAGCATGTGGCGGACCGTGCTATATTTGAGGACGTGGAATCGTATATCGCCTCTGGGCGTAAAAGCAAAGTGCTGGCTATCGCATTAGCTATTTTTCCAGGTGCAGGACATCTGTATCTAGGTTTGCAAAAACGCGGCCTGCAGCTAATGGGTGGTTTTCTTCTCGCCGTCTATATTATGGACAATTTGCGCTTGTCGCTGTTTTTTTTCCTGCTTCCGCTGTTCTGGTGCTTTGCTTTCYTCGATGCGCTGCAGCAGACGTCTCGTTATGAGCGTCAGGAGCTTACCGATGAACCGGTATTGACGCAGCTTGTCCCTTATCAGCGCTGGTTTGGTTTTGGGCTGCTGGGATTCGGCGTTTATTACTTGCTCGATCGTGTAGCTGTAGAGGTTACTTCTCATTTCTCAAGGGAGCTTTATTCCCAATACATGCAAATTAAATATATGATACCAACGGCGGTTGTCGCATTTATTATGATTATTGTAGGCATGCGTCTAGCTTTCGGAAGCAAGGCATCTCCGGTAATGAGCAAAGGTAAACCGCCAGAGCTTCATAAGCCGATGCCAAGAAAGTACGAGGAGGATTCGCATTGAACACCAACACGGTAAATATGGCTGAACCGTCTGTCAATCAACCATCAGGCGTTCGCACTTGGCGCGTCGGCTCATTATCGATGGGCGTGACACTGATTCTCGTGGGGACAGCGTTAGCTGTCTCTCTATGGCAGGACATGGAGGCTTACGAGGTGCTCGTGTGGGTCGCGCCCGTCGTTTTCATTATGCTCGGAGCGGAGCTGCTGCTTTACTTGAAGTTTTCTAGCAGTGCGCGTACTATCGTTCGTTATGACTGGATGAGTGTCTTTTTTGTAGGAATGGTTGGAACAGCCAGTCTCGGGCTTGCACTGCTCATGTCAACGGGCTTGTTCGATGAGCTGCAGCGAGGGCTACAGATGACGCAGCGATCGGCATTCGTGGAAACGAAGAAAATAGGGGTGCCTGCTGATATTAAGAAGATTGTTGTGCACACCTTGGATGGCGTGACGCTTGAGCTTACGGAAACACGTGAGCTTAAGCTGTTTGGCCAAATTCGTTATTGGTCATCCGAGAAGTATGAGCGATTGGACAATAAAATGCTGAAAACCGATGTTGTTGGCTCAACGATGTATGTCATGATTGGTTCCGTCGATCACCGGGACGGCGGCCTCATCTCAGACACGGTCAGCCCGGAGCTGACATTAATTGTACCGAAGGATGTAGAGGTTGTGGAACAGGGGCGTTAGTAGCGGAATTGGAAAAGCAGCTTGAAGCGGGATGTTCTCGCTTCAAGCTGCTTTTTTTTAGAGAGGGGATATGAGGAGATCTCGTTCATTGCTGTACTTCGATGGGCAACTTACTCAACACCTCTTGAAGAGGAGCTAGGACACGATAAGAGCCGCGAAGAGGTATATAACCTAACTTGCGATTAATGCTGAGAATAGGTGCATTTGTTGAGTCATTATCTGTACGGATGTATGCGGCTTGATGCTGCTGAGCAAGCTCAATTGCTTTGAGCTTTAAAGCAAAAGCAATCTTCCTGCCGCGATAAGCTCTGCTTACGCCGGTATATTCATGATACATCCCGTTTGTTTGTGGATTAAGCAGGACATTAGTAACCCCTACGAAGCGGTCGCCGTCAGCAGCGATAATCACTTGCTCAGGCGCATAGCCGTCTACTTTCAAATACCATTTGCGCCATTCGACGAAATCAGGGACTTCACCAAGATAACCGGGAATGTCTACCAGTGTTTCTTTATAGATCTCATACAGCTTCTGTTCGCTTTCTTCACCGGGTTCATCGGCAAGCGTTAGGAAGCGTAGCGCCCCAAGGTCTGGCATGCTTGGAAATTGCGGTTGTTGCGCTCCATCATGTTCACCAAGTGTAAGGACGGACTGGAAGGCATGGCGTTCAATTACAAAAGCATGTCGCTTTGCAAACTGAATCGCATCCTCATTATCGTCCCATACTTCAGTAATGAGCGTAGAAGCGCCGATTTTCAAAGCCCATTTTCCAATGTGAGCTAACAGCAATTGGCCGATTCCCTGCTTGCGATAAGACTCTGATACGACAAGCGTATTGCATAAGTAGCCAGGCTCTGTCCAAGGCGCCCGCCACGTCCAGGCGTAGCCGACAATATCGCCTTGCTCATTTACTGCAACCTGCCGCTCGCGATCGTATCCGGCAAGCAGTCCGTTCTCATCCATCCATGTATGTCCAATCTCATAAAGCTTCTTATCTGCATCATGCAGGTTCTCAGCAGTCGTCGGTTCTGACCACACTTGATTAAGCAATTGTGCAAGCTGCTCGTAGTCCTCTGGCAGCTGCAAGGGGCGTAGTGTAATGGACATGGCGTCCCACCTCATCTTTCGTTTCGGTATTCATATAAGATGATTATGGCACGGATGAAGCAGCCCTAGATAGGGAGAGTTTGACTATAAACATTAAATAACAAACGAAAAAAAGCTGCGCCAAAGTCAGAGAGACTTTAGCACAGCTTTATATTTATTCATATTGCCGATTATGAAGCGACGGCAACGGCATTGTAAGTCATAATCCATACAGAACCTGCGACGATCGTCAGCAAAATAACGAGGCCGAATATAAGCGCCATCAGGTTGAAGCGAGGTTTCTCCTCATCCCGTATGTGCATAAAGAAGATAAGCTGAACAGCAAATTGCAGAACTGCCGTCACAAGGATGAGCAGCGTTGCAGCTTTTTTGCTGAGCAGGTCATTCATTACTACGACAAGCGGAATGATTGTCAGAATGATGGAGAATAGGAAGCCGATCACATAAGACTTCATCGATCCGCCGTGGGACCCGTGTGCGTCCTGCGAATGTGTGTTATGGTTTTCCATCCTACATCACCCCCATCAAATAAACGATTGAGAATACGAAAATCCATACGACGTCCAGGAAATGCCAGTACAAGCTGATGATGCCGACTTTGCGCTTCGTAACGGGTGTAATGCCGCGGCGTCTAATCTGAAGAATTAGTGCAATCATCCAGACTAAGCCAAGCGAAACGTGAAGTCCGTGTGTGCCGACGAGAACGAAGAAGGCTGACCAGTAAGCACTTGTTCCGATATTAGCGCCTTCGTGCACCAAATGCATGAACTCATTTACTTCAAGATAGATAAATGAAGCGCCGAGAACTGCTGTAATAGCGAGCCAAAGAATAAGGCCGCGCTTGTTGCCTTTGTTCATTTCAAGAACGGCTATACCGCTTGTAAAGCTGCTTGTCAGTAGAATGAAGGTCGAAATGATAATACCGTTCATCTCAAGCAATTCGGCACCTGTCGGTCCGCCGTCAGTGTTGAGACGGAGGACGACATAGGTTGCAAATAACGTACCGAACAAAATAACGTCGGTTATAAGAAACAGCCAGAAGCCGAACATTTTCATCGATTCTTGATCGTGATGATCGTCATGGTGACCGCCGCCGTGTCCAGCGCCGTGTCCGCCATGCGCTCCTGCTGGAGTGGAAACTGCATGTGCCATTATTTTGTCCCCCTTAACGCTGCTTCCGTGCGTTCAATCTCATCCACCGGAATGTAATAATCGGTATCGTAAGAGAACGAACGAACAAGCATACATACGGCTACGCCGACTAGACCTGGTATGGCCATCCATAGCCAATCCCATACGAAGCCGAAGCCTGCAATAAACCAGCAGATCGACATAATGAATGGAATACCTGAATTTTTCGGCATATGAATCGGTTCAAGCGGCGCAAGTGGTTTAGCAGGCTGACCATTCGCAATGCGCTGCTTTTCTTCCCACCACTCGTCTTGGCTAGTAACCTGTGGCAAGCGAGCAAAGTTATATAGCGGCGCAGGTGATGGTATCGACCATTCGAGTGTACGGCCATCCCATGCATCGCCATCCTTTTCTTTCTTGAAAAACTTGATGCTGTGAGCGATTTGCCATACTTGGAAAATAAACGCGATACCCATCAAGAATGCTCCAACAGTAGAGACGACGTTCAAAGGCTGCCAGCCCATATCGAAGTCATATTCGTTGAAACGACGCGTCATACCCATTAAGCCAAGTGCGTATTGCGGCATGAAACAAACATAGAAGCCGATGTTCCAGAACCAGAATGCCCATTTGCCAAGACCTTCATGCAAACGGAAGCCGAACATTTTTGGCCACCAGTAGTAAAGGCCTGCGAAGTAACCGAACACAACGCCGCCGATAAGCACCTGATGGAAATGCGCGATCAGGAAGTAACTGTTATGGAACTGGAAGTCAGCAGGTGCGACAGACAAGAGCACCCCGGTCATCCCACCGACAACGAAGCAGGGAATAAATGCTACCGTCCACATCATCGGAGTCGTAAACCTAATTCGGCCTCGATACATCGTAAACAGCCAGTTGAATATTTTAACCCCGGTCGGTATTGCGATAATCATCGTTGTCAAAGCGAAGAAAGCATTGACGTTGGCGCCTGAACCCATTGTGAAGAAGTGATGCGCCCATGTAAAGAAGGAGAAGAAGCTGATCGACATAAGCGCGAATACCATTGACTTATAACCGAACAATTTTTTCTTCGAGAAAGCCGAAACGATTTCAGAGAAAATACCAAAAGCCGGCAAGATAACAATATATACCTCAGGATGTCCCCACATCCAGATGAGGTTGATATACATCATCGGGTTGCCCCCGCCGTCGAGCGTAAAGAAGTGAGCGCCTAGATAACGGTCGATGAACAATAGGAACAAGGTAACAGTCAAAATTGGGAATGCGAAAATAATAGTTACACATGACGACAAAACAGACCATACGAACATCGGCATTTGCATGAGCTTCATGCCTGGTGCGCGCATTTTTAGAATCGTAACGATAAAGTTAATACCTGTAGCCAATGAACCGATACCTGAGATTTGAATACCCCATATATAGAAGTCCTGTCCGAGTCCCGGACTTCCTGACAGCTCAGAGAGCGGCGGATAAGCGAGCCATCCTGCATCAGGTGAACCGCCGATAATGAAGGATACGTTAAACAGCATGGCACCGAAGAAGAACATCCAGAAGCTAAGGGAGTTCAAAAACGGGAATGCAACGTCGCGGGCACCAATTTGCAGTGGAACGACGATATTGAATAAACCGAACATAAGCGGCATCGCCATGAACAAGATCATGATTACGCCGTGCGTCGTAAAGATTTGGTTATAGTGATCCGGCTGCAAAAACTCCACTTCAGGCGCTGCGAGCTGAACACGCATGAGCAGCGCATCAACGCCGCCGCGGAACAACATAAGAATAGATGCAATGATATACATAATACCGATCTTCTTATGATCGACGCTGGTCAGCCATTCCGTCCAAAGCCAGCGCCATTTTTTGAAAAAGGTAAGCGTGAATATAATCGCCACAACCGACAGGCCGATGGATACTTGAGCCCCTAAAATAAGCGGATCGCCTGTGACGAAAAATTCGGACGCGAAATCTTTAATTTTGTCTAACATGAGGGGTCCTCCTAAAAGTTTGTGGCACAAACTCGCCTCTTAAGCATTTGCTTGAAAGCGGGTTAATGACCCGCATGAATATGAGCATTTAAATCTGGTTTGCTTTTCGTTTCTTTTTGCGTCGCAGACGTATCCGCTGTAATGGATTCTTTATCCGTTTCTGCGGCGGGCTCTGTTGCGCCTCCACCATGATGCTGGTGAGCGCTGCCGTCGCCTTTTACATATTGCGTTACAATTTTATTGAACAATCCTTCAGGGAAGCTGGAGAACAACTGCACATTAGAAGGACCTGGTTCAGTAAGCTTCTCGAACCCTTCCATTGTCAGTTCAGGCGACGATGCTTTAACCTCGCCTACCCAAGCTTTATAGTCCTCTTCGGACGTAGCATCCACCTTGAATGTCATTTTGGCAAAATCTTTTCCTGTGAAGTTAGCACCGGAGCCATAATAGCTGCCTTGCTCATCAGCCTGTAGGAATAAGGTCATCGCCATCCCTGACATGGAATAAATTTGTCCGCCGAGTTGTGGCACCCAGAAGGAGTTCATCGCCGTATCCGATGTTAACTGGAATCTAATCGGCGTATCTTCAGGAATCTTCAAATAGTTGACGGTCGCAATATCCTCTTCTGGATATTTAAACAACCATTTCCAATCAAGTGAAGTAACCTGAATCGTAATTGGCGCCTTAGCCGACTCAATCGGTTTGGAAGGCTCGAGCGCATACGTGTATTTGACGGTGACTATAGCAAGAACAAGGATCGCTACAATCGGAATGCTCCACCAGGTAATCTCTAGCTTCGTGCTGTGCTCCCAGTTAGGCTTATAGGAAGCTTTACTGCCGGGCTTATCACGGTACCGCCAGACGATAACAGCTGTCAGGATAAGTACGGGCACGATAATAACCGCACACAGAATGGTTGAAAAATAAATCAAATCTTTCTGAGACTCGCCGATTGGCCCTTTCGGATCGAGCACGATGAATTGCTCGCCGCAGCCGGAAAGCATAACGGCCATTAGCATAATCAGTGCGGGTGTCAGCATACGAAGAAACGGTCTCATCATCAGTTCAACTCCTCAAAATTACTGCTTACGACTACAATAGCAGATCCACAAGGTAATAACTGCGGGGTTAACAATTACGTCAATAATTCGTCTTTATTCTGTAATAGAAAGTTCACGGCTTAGACAACTGTTAGATTTAGGAGCGTTCAGACAGTGAATTGTTCTTACATATAGTAACTTTACCCAAATAAAATTGTTTTGTCCCAGTAAAAGCAAATAGACAGTCGCATCTGGTCATTGACCGAATGTGACTGTCTATTGGTTAAGAGTGATGAAGTTAATTTTAATTATTGAGGATCGTTAAAATCCTTTGACGACTGCTCTTGGTTAAGGCGTGCATGAACAAGTCCGATCGCTGTGCCAATAACATAAATATGAACGCTGCCGATTAGGAATCCGATGCCGACCATAAGTCCAACATTTTTATCGCTGAAATGGCTTAAGTTAATGAGGCTTAATAAAACGCCAATAGATAAAACGATCCAAGAGATGGCAGTCATTGCCTTTACGAGGCGCTTGACATCTGATTTAGAAGGCTGAATGTTGCTGATTGTTGCGGTTTTTGTTGTCATATTTAACACTCCCGATCAATTGTAAGTGTTTTCTTATCCATACTATACCACAACTTTGTGGTTTTGTTCAAAGAAAATTCACTTTTTGATCATAAGTTGGACAAAAATGCGCAAAGATCACGGTTGGTTCAATATTGGAAGGAACAAAAGCCCTCCTCATTAAAGGAAGGCTGCTGTTTGTTTAGTCTGTCCACCAGCGTTTCAAGTCATTCCACCAAGAGCGTCGTCCTGCTGTACCAGATCCATTTTGAGTGGCGTCACTGTCGTTATTTCCTGCACCCGCAGGCTCGCCGCATACATCAGTCGGCTCCGTTCCGCTGATGAAGGTTTCTAATCGTCTGTGCGGACAGCTGCTTTCTGCAAGCTTGCCGCTTGTCGGATCGATATACACGTTCACGATGCCTTCCGGAATCGGGAAAATCTTCGGCGGTATAGCAGACAGCGCTTGCTCAGTAAATTTGGCGAAAACCGGAGCAGCGCGGTAAGCCTCGGCAACGGTTAATTTGCGATCCTTATCGTAACCTACCCACACTGCTGTCGCTAGTTCAGGCGTATACCCGACAAGCCATGCATCTGTTGGGGTCGTACCCGTCTTGCCTGCTATCGGCCGCTTAATAATAGAAGATACGCGGAAAGCTGTTCCGCCTTCTTCAAATACACTCTCCATTAAACTGGTCATAACATAGGCTTCGGCTGGGGTGATGGCTTGCACTGATTTTTGTTTTGCTTCATATAATACCTGTCCCTTTCGGTCCTCAATGCGGAGAATCGCAATCGGCTCCATGTGAATGCCGCCGTTTGCGAAAGTACCAAATGCAGAAGCCATTTCGAATGGGCTAACTGGAAAGGTGCCAAGCGCAAGTGAAGGGACCGGCTTCATCGGACTTTCAATTCCCAGCTTCTTTGCCGTTTCAATAACTTTATCAGCGCCGACGGTCATGATGGTGTTAACCGCATAAATATTATCCGAGCTGGCCAGCGCCTGTCTCATATCAATCAGCTCATTCAAATACTTGTCACCGTAGTTGCGTGGTTCATACGTCTTCCGTCCCTCATCATAAGTKAATACAGTTGGTTCACTCTTATAACGGGTAACAGGCGACATAAAACCGCTTTGCAAGGCGGTTAAATATAAGAAAGGCTTAAAGGAGGAGCCGGGTTGGCGCGTCTTTGCAAACACTCGATTATATTGGTTGTTTTTATAATTTCTTCCGCCAACCATCGCTTTGATATATCCGGTGCGAGGATCTATTGCAATGAGCGCCGCTTGCTGCTCGGAGTTTTCGGGAAAGCCCTTTGCAATGACCTCTTCAGCCGTTGCTTGCGCGGACGGATCAAGCGTTGTATAGATGGTAATTCCGCCCTCATTCAGCAAATGTTCATTAATACCCAGCTTGTCGACAGCAATATACCTGATGTAATCGCGAAAATAAGGCGCAAACCCTTCCTGGTCGCCAGAGCCAAGTGTCTGGAAGCTCAGCATTTCCTTATAGGCGGCATCAGCCTGCTCGGATGTAATTGAGCCGCCTTCAAGCATCGCCTGCAAAATAGTAAGCTGGCGGTCCTTTGCATTCTTCATGTTAAGGTACGGCGAATAATACTTAGGACCCTTCGGAATGCCGGCAAGCATCGCGCTTTCTGCAAGCGTGAGCTCGGAAGCGTGTTTATTGAAGTACATCATCGCCGCTGCTTCAATACCATAGGAGCCGTGGCCATAATAAATTTGATTCAAATACATGCCCAGAATTTCGTCTTTGGAGTAATTCATTTCAAGCTGAACCGTGTACATCGCTTCCTTCAGCTTGCGCTGCCAGGTTCGCTCATGCGTCAAATATAGATTACGTGCGAGCTGCTGAGTAAGCGTGCTTGCGCCTTGGCGTGCCGAGAAGCTTTGGACGTTAACCATAACGGCTCGCGCCATTCCCTTCATATCGAAGCCGCGATGATCATAGAAGCGGCGATCCTCAATAGCTAAGGTTGCTTCAATTACATAATGCGAAATGTCGGATAACTGTACAGAACGGCGGTTCTCTCCTGCATGAAACGTATCGATGACATTGCCATGCAAATCAAGCATTTGAGATGTTTGGCTAATTGCGGTGACTGGCAGCGATTGCGTACGTAAAAAGATAAGTGTACCGGCCAAGATGAGTATGAAAAGGGTGAATGCGGCAGCTGCCCATCTCAACCATTTCTTCATTTTCAGAAATTGGGGAAGGAACCTCTCGGTTATAAATGGAAAAGCAGGCCTGCGGCGCAGCTTACCCTGCTGGTTGGAATTTTTTTTCATGGAGCAGGCTCCCTTCAATGCAAAACTTCACTTTTCCTTAGTATGGAAAAACGAAGAACACCCTATTCACGAAGAGGAGCGTAATCGTAAATAATTGTAGAAGAGGATTAAATAGTATTCATTATATAGATTGATATTCGGACTTTATTCAGTAGCGTGGTATAAGAATTAGCAGCCTGCAATACAAGAATAATCGGCTAGAAATTAGGATGTTGACGATAAGGAAAACGCATGATAATCTCTGATTAAAGGTTTAACCACGAATGACAAGTGTTATTTGGTTAAACGTTTAATTGGTTATCATAATCGTAAAATAAGGCATGGTATTATGCAAAGATCCGTGAACCTTCCTTACTATGCTGCTAATGGATCAAAAAATGTTCTATTGAAAGGTGGTGTTGCCTGACATAGTGGATATCGATTTATGAATGCGTTTACATTAGAATCGCACTTATTCAAATCAACGCAGGTAAATGAGCTTCTATTATATGAAAAGGATCGTGATGATTAATGACGATTAGTCTTAAGAAACGTCTATCCGTACTCATTATTATGAGTATGGTGCTCACATTCTTCGCGCAGGCACAAACCAGCTATGCAGCTTCTTACGAGGCGGAGTCGGCTTCACTCTCAGGGGGAGCCGTATATGCGAATGATCATACGGGTTATTCCGGGTCTGGCTTCGTTGGCGGTTTTACAGATGGCAATAAGGGAAATGCAGCTGCTCAGTTTACGGTAAGCGCGGCAGCAGCTGGGGTTCATAACGTAACCGTGCGGTATGCGAATGGGAATGGCAGTGCGAAGACGTTGAGCCTATACGTAAATGGCGTCAAAATGAAGCAAACGACGCTGAATGCAACCGCGAATTGGGACAGCTGGACGACCAGCACGGAAGCATTGACGCTCGCAGCAGGCAGCAATACGATCCGCTACAAATTCGACGCGACAGACACAGGAAACGTAAACTTAGACAAAATTGATGTTGAAGCAGCGCCAGCTGCGCCAAACACCCTTGAAGCAGAAGCGGCGACTCTTACGGGAGGAACAACTATAGCTAACGATCATACGGGCTATACGGGAACCGGATTTGTCGGCGGCTTCACAGATGGCAACRAAGGAAGCGCGGCATTACAATTTGCAGTTACGCCAGCCGCAGCCGGAAGCCGTGAGCTGACGTTCCGATATGCAAATGGAACAGGCAGCGATAAAACATTAAGCCTTTATCTGAATGGAACGAAGCTTCGTCAGGTTACGCTTCCAGCTACATCGAATTGGGACACATGGGGCACCAAGCTGGAAGTTGTTACTCTGAATGCAGGCAGCAATGCCGTTCGGCTTCAATTTGATACGACGGATTCTGGAAATATCAATTTGGATAACCTCGTTGTAGGTGCTCTTACAACAACGCCGACACCAACCCCTACAGCAGCTCCAACACCAACCGTGACACCAACGCCTACGCCTACTGTAACACCAACACCAACGCCGGGCACGGGATTTGTGTATCAAGCGGAGGATCAATTTTTCTCAGGTGGAGTAACCAAAGCATCGACCTATTTGCAGAACTTTACAAGCGTCGGTGCGAGAGCTATTTTCACCGTTAACCGGACTGCGGAGGGGAACTCGGCCGTTGAGCTTCGCTACGCAAATGGAACAGGGACGAGCAAGACGATAAATATTTACGTGAATGGCGTGTTTGTTAAAACAACAACGCTCTCAGCAACTGGAGGAGCAACCACTTGGGGCAGTCAAAGCGAGACGCTGAGCCTCCGCAAAGGTTTAAATACGATTACGTATCAATATGACAGCGGAAATAGCGGCGGAATAGCGATCGATTACATTTCCGCAGCAGGTGGAATCGGCTTGGCGGCGCGGGGAGCAACCGTACCTTATCAAGAGCTGGAAGCGGAGAGCGGCACGACGAACGCTCAGGTGCTTACAGCAAACCGCACTTATTTGACTATTGAATCAGAATCGTCGGGAAGACGCGCTGTAAAGCTGACATCTACTGGGCATTATGTGCAGTGGACAGCGCCACAAGCTGCTAACTCTGTTGTCGTCAGGTACAGTATGCCTGATTCGGCAGGGGGCGGCGGTACGAATGGAACACTTAGCCTTTATGTGAACGGAACTAAAACACAGACACTTAGCCTAACGTCACGTTATGCATGGACGTATGGCGCTTATCCATACAACGACAATGCTGCGAATGGCGAAGGGCATCGTTTCTATGATGAGAGCCGCTTCCTTGTCGGAAACATTCCTGCGGGGGCTACGGTGAAGCTGCAGAAGGATTCTGGCGATACAGCTTCTTACTATACGATTGATCTTATTAACTTGGAACAAGTAGATGCCGCCTACACAATGCCTGCTAATTTCGTGAGCATTACCTCCTTCGGAGCTGTAGCGAGCGATGCAGGTGATGATACGCAAGCGATTCGCGACGCTATTGCTAATGCGAAGTCGACAGGCAAAGCAGGCGTGTGGATTCCATCAGGCACCTTCCGAATGAATGACCGAGTGAATGTGAACGGTATCCATATTCGCGGCGCTGGCATGTGGTACTCTAATTTGCAAGGCACTAACGGGAAAGGCGGCTTTTATGGCGTAGGCGGTAATGTAACGATTACCGATCTTGCGATTACGGGAGATTCGCTGTATCGGAACGACGGTGCGGACCACGCTGCTTTCGAAGGAAACTTTGGAACAGGCTCGCTTATTCAAAATGTATGGATCGAGCATACGAAGGTGGGCTTCTGGCTGCAGTCTGGAACGGACGGTTTATATGTAGTCGGAGGTAAGATTCGCAATACATGGGCGGATGGTGTAAACCTTCACGGCGGTGTCAAAAATACAACGATCAGCCATTTCAGTGTACGCAATACAGGGGACGACGCCTTCGCGATGTGGTCGGACGGCTCACCGAATGAGAACAGCATGTTCCGCTATAATATCGCCCAGGTTCCTGTTCTTGCAAATACTTACGCCCTTTACGGCGGCAAGGACAACAAGATATGGGATAACATCGGTGCAGACACGGTGACGGCTTCTGCAGGCATCGTGGTCAGCACAAGGTTCAATGCCGTTGCGTTTAGCGGCACGACTGAAGTGAAACGAAATACGTTGAACCGTACAGGCGGCTGGGAGCGCAACTGGAACACGAGCTTCGGCGGTTTATGGATCTATGCAGAAAATCAGAGCATTTCGGCTCCAATCGTTGTCGATAATGTTCAAATTAATGACAGCACCTATGAAGCTGTGAAATTCAGCTACAATCAATCGATAACAAACGTGAGCTTTAATCAAGTGAATATCAGCGGCGCCGGCACCTATGGGATTTTGTTCGATTCCGTTACAGGATCAGGGACGTTTAGCAATGTAATGGTCACAGGGGCTGCATCGGGAGGCCTATCGAATCCGAATAATCAGTTTGTAATAACTAGAGGTGCAGGCAACAGCGGCTGGTAGTATGAAATATAGGGGAAGCAGGCTGGCTCGCTTGAGCCGGTTTGCTTCTTCTTTTTTTATATTTTCGGAGTACAAATTTTAGTGCCTCCACAAATAAGCTATACTATGATAAAACGTTTAACTCAAGGAGCCGGATGGGCTTTGAGACGAAAGAGAGCGATAAGAGGATGAAAAATGAAGTAAGCATCGTAGACGTTGCCAAGGTGGCTGGTGTATCGATTGCGACGGTATCTAATGTTATTAACGGCAAGGGAAGGGTATCGGGCACAACGAAAGAAAATATCGAGCGGGTAATTATCGAGCTTGGCTACACGCCAAATCTGCCTGCTAGAAATCTAAAGACTCGGCGTACGCATCTTGTTGGACTCGTCGTACCGATGATGCAGCCTGGGAGGCTGCAGGACAACCCATTTTATTGGGACCTGCTTACAGGTGTAGAAGAAGGGGCACGTGATCGCCAATTTCATATTATTTTATCGGGTATTGATGAGAGCACAGAAACATTCACATTCGCCAAGGAGCGTCGATTGGATGGGTTAATCGTGATGGGGACGAATGAGGGCTCGCAGGCAGTTGATCGCATTGTAAACTTAGGCATGCCTGCCGTCTTTATTGATAGCTACTTGAAGCGGGAGGATCTATATCAAGTTAATTTAGAGGACAGAAAAGGAAGCTATCGCGCGATTCGTTATTTAATCGACCAAGGACATCGACGAATTGCACTTTTAATTGGAGATATTCCGCTTGAGCGCATCACATATTACGGTGTTTTGCATGAGCGATGGTTAGGCTATAAGGATGCGCTGGCAGAAGCGGGTATTCCATACGATCAAGCCTTAATGATCAGGCTCCCGACATCGCTTGATGGTGGCTATCGCGCTGCGGATCAGCTCATCAAGCTTGCGGACGTGACGGCGATCTTCTCGTTTTCGGATGTAAGTGCGATGGGTTTGCTTAAACGGCTGCGAGAACTAGGCAAAAAGGTGCCGGAGGACTATTCGGTAATCGGCTTTGACAATTTGTCCATCTCTAGCTTTACTTCGCCTGCGCTAACGACCGTCTCTCAAAATATTTTGGAGAAAGGGCAGGAAGCGATCCGCATGCTGCTCGATCAGATTGATGGCAACCCTGTTCAGGAGAGGTGCAAGGCTTTGCCGGTAGAGCTGATCATTCGTGAAACGACAGGCTGCGTGAAGCTGGCAAATGGTTGAGAAGGACATTATACAAAAGAACAGGTATGACCTTTTCAAGATGAATAAAGGCTGTCCCATGTTATGTGGGACAGCCTTTGTTGTGAAACAGCATCTACATATCGTACGGAAAATCAGGATATTATACTTAATAAAATCTTTGAAAAACGTTAATGCACGGATTGTCTAGAGTACTTGTAGTGATTTAATAATTTTACTATAATACAGGTTGAACGATTGAAGGAAAGAAGGGATTTAACACCATGGAATTGTGGTATACGGAAAAACAAACAGATAGCTTCGGCATAACGGCGAAGATCACTAAGACTTACGTTAATGAACAAACAGATTTTCAACAGCTTGATATGATCGAAACGGAAGAGTTTGGAACGATGCTTGTTCTCGACGGTATGGTTATGACCAYGGTTAAGGATGAGTTCGTTTACCACGAAATGGTTGCGCATCCTGTACTTTTCACGCATCCGAATCCGGAGTACGTGCTCGTTGTTGGCGGCGGAGACGGCGGCGTTATTCGTGAAGTAATGAAACATCCGAAGGTGAAGAAGGCAGTTCTTGTCGACATCGACGGTAAAGTAATCGAGTACTCCAAAAAATACTTGCCATCCATCGCTGGCGAGCTCGACAACCCGCGTGTTGAAGTGCTTGTAAACGACGGCTTTATGCATATTCATGATCATAAAAACACCTATGACGTTATTATGGTTGATTCCACTGAACCGGTTGGCCCTGCGGCAAACCTATTTACGAAGGGCTTCTACCAAGGCATCTACGAAGCATTGAAAGAAGACGGTATCTTCGTTGCTCAAACGGACAACCCTTGGTTTAAAGCGGACCTGATCCAAAGCGTAAACAAAGACGTGAAGGAAGTATTCCCGATCGTTCGTGTATATGGCGCCAACATTCCTACTTACCCAAGCGGTCTGTGGACGTTCACAATGGGCAGCAAAAAACACGATCCTCTTGCTGTTGATGAGACAGCAATTCCAGAAATTGATACAAAATATTACACGCCTCGTCTTCACAAAGCAGCATTCGTGCTTCCTAAATTTGTTGAAGATCTTGTGAAGTAACAAGCGGCTACGCTTCAGGAAAGAGAGGGACATACCTCATGAAATTAGATCAAAAATATTCAGGCAATGTCTTCATTTTGAGCTCTGACAACTACGAAGCTTCCAAAGCGGTTATCTACGGCATGCCGATGGATTTCACGGTTAGCTTCCGTCCAGGCTCCCGTTTCGGCCCTCCTCGCATTCGCGAAGTGTCGATTGGACTTGAAGAATACAGCCCTTACCTAGATCGCAGCCTCGAGGACATTGAATATTTCGATGCTGGTGATTTGCTGCTTCCTTTCGGAAACGCAGCGCGCAGTCTGGAAATCATCGGCGAATTCGTTCGTGGTGTGCTAGACGACGGTAAAATTCCTGTTGGTCTCGGCGGCGAACATCTTGTTTCTTGGCCGATCTTCCAAGAGGTGTACAAAAAGTACCCTGATCTTGCGATCATTCACTTCGACGCTCACGCTGATTTGCGCGAGTCGTATGAAGGCGAGCCATTGTCTCACTCTACGCCGCTGCGCAAAGCAGCTGGTCTTATGGGTGGACAGAACATTTACCAGTTCGGTATTCGTTCAGGATCGCGCGAAGAGTGGCAATATGCACGCGAGAACATCAACTTCCATCCGTTCGAGGTTTTGGAGCCGCTTAAGAAGGTGCTTCCTGAGCTCGAAGGACGTCCGGTTTATTTAACGATCGACATCGATGTGCTTGATCCATCTGCAGCACCAGGTACTGGTACAGCGGAAGCGGGCGGCATTACGTCGAAGGAGCTTATTGAATCCGTTCATGCTATTGCACGTTCCGGCGTGAACATTGTGGGCTTCGATCTCGTTGAGGTTGCACCAGCTTATGATCCGACGGAGCAAACGCAAATTGTTGCGGCGAAGGTTATTCGCGAGATGCTTCTAGGCTTTTTGAAATAGTCATTAAATAG
The DNA here is from genome assembly GCF_056398745.1 of Paenibacillus sp. 01T424. Lineage (NCBI taxonomy): Bacteria > Bacillati > Bacillota > Bacilli > Caryophanales > Paenibacillaceae > Paenibacillus > Paenibacillus sp. 01T424. The sequence goes on from NZ_JBFTPZ010000044.1 coordinate 45,194, forward strand.
AGTGAAGGCTTCACTGCCAGCGGTCATTTATCCGCGTGGCGTGAAGCCTTTTTTTTATTGTAAAAGGGTACTTTAGATTAACAAAATAAATAAATGACAATTCAGAATATTTAAATTAATATATTGTAGGAAAACATTATTTCATCTTGTGCTTGCAGCAGAGCATCTTATTAATAGAAAGAGAATGAAGGAGGCGTTTTTGTTGGTTAACAAATCGGTGTGGAAGGGTGCTTTAGCTGCTGCTATTACCGTTAGTCTAGGGGCTATGCCGTTCACGGCAATGGCTGATGCGGGTGCAGGGAATACAGTGCAACTGCGAATTATGGAAACGTCGGACCTGCACGTGAACATGATGAACTATGACTATTTTGCGGACAAGCCTACTGATGAATATGGGTTCGCGAAGACGGCAACGCTCATCAAGAAAGCGCGGGAGGAAGCTCCGAACAGTCTATTATTTGATAATGGCGATTTGATTCAAGGAAATCCCCTAGGTGATTATGTCGCTACGGTTGATAAGCTGAAGCAGGGCGAGACGCATCCGGTGTACAAAGCTATGAATTTGCTTAACTACGATGCAGGCAACTTAGGCAATCATGAATTCAATTATGGCTTATCGTTTCTGGACACCTCGCTCGCGGGCGCAGACTTTCCTTATGTAAATGCAAACATTTATAAAGTAGATGGAGACAAGGATGAGACGAATGATGTTAATTTGTTTAAGCCTTATCTCATTATTGATAAAGAGGTAACAGACAGCAAGGGCGCGAAGCATAAGCTGAAAGTAGGCGTGATTGGATTTGTGCCTCCGCAAATTACAACATGGGACAAAGCTCATCTAGAAGGCAAGGTTATCGTTAAGGATGTTGTCAAAACGGCAGAAAAGTTTGTACCGGAAATGAAAGCGAAGGGAGCGGATATCATTGTTGCGATTCCGCACTCGGGCTTTGAAGATATCCCGCAATCAGAGCTCATGGAAAATTCGGTGCTTTATTTAAGCAAAGTTGCTGGCATTAATGCGATTTTGTTCGGACATGCGCATAAAGTATTCCCTGACAAATCGTTTGAAGGAAAAACGGGTGTCGATCTCGCCAAAGGAACGATTAACGGAGTGCCTGCGGTTGAACCGGGCTTCTGGGGAAATAATCTTGGGATTATTGATTTAACACTGGAGAACAAGGATGGGAAATGGGCCGTTGTCGATTCCAAGAGCACGGTTAAGCCTATCTTTGATGCGGTAAATAAGGTACCTCTTGTAGAAGCTGACAAAGCTGTTGTCGATGCGGTGAAAGAGGATCATGAGCATACGCTGGCGTATGTGCGAGGGCCTGTCGGCAAGACGACAGCGTCAATCAACAGCTGGTTTGCTCTTGTTCAAGATGATCCATCCATTCAAATCGTTACGAATGCACAAAAATGGTATGTAGAGAAGCAGCTGCAGGGAACGGAATATGAAGGGCTTCCTGTTCTTTCGGCAGGAGCACCGTTTAAGGCTGGCGGCCGCCAAGGACCGAACTATTATACCAATATTCAGGCGGGCGATATTGCAATCAAGAATGTTGCCGATTTGTATTTGTACTCGAATACTGTGAATGCTGTACTCGTCACAGGAGCGGAGATTAAAGAATGGCTCGAGTGGTCAGCTGGTCAATTCAAGCAGATCGATGCAGCGAGCACAGAGAAGCAAGAGCTGATCAATTATGATTTTCCAACGTACAACTTCGATGTCATTGACGGTGTGACCTATCAGATCGATGTTGCACAACCGACGAAGTATGAAGCTGGCGGCGCGCTCAAGAACGAAAGCGCAAAGCGGATCGTTAATTTGCAGTTTGAAGGAAAACCAATTAAGGCGGATCAGAAGTTCGTTGTTGCAACGAACAACTACCGTGCATCTTCCAGCAAATTCGCTAACCCGGACGGCAAACGTATTATCCTTGCTTCCCCGGATGAGAACCGCCAGGTTGTCATTGACTACATTCGCTCCTTCAAGACGATTGATCCGGCAGCGGATGGCAACTGGTCGCTAGCGGCAATTAATGACACCGTGAACGTGACAATCAAGACATCACCGGAAGCAAAGAGTGCAGCGGAAGCGAATAAGTTGACTTCCTACACGGGTGATACAGCTGATGGCTATGCAGAGTTTAAGCTTAATCTAAGTGCGAAGTCAGTAGTGTTGCCGGTAGAACCAACAAAACCGACAACACCAACAACACCGACGAAGCCGACAGAGCCAGCTAAACCTGAGAAGCCAACGACTTCTGTTCCAACGACTCCTCAAGCTTCGGTTTATACGGTTAAAGCAGGGGACACTCTCTATGCAATAGCTTTGGAGCACGGAACGACGTGGCAGAAATTAGCCAGCTACAATAAGCTAAAGAACCCGAATAGAATCTATCCGGGTCAAAGCATAAAGATTCCGGCCAAATAATCGATTCGCATTGATAAAAAGACGTTTTCCGCGTAATCTTAGCGGGAAGCGTCTTTTTCTAATACAAACAGAAAAAGCGATCGTATGATCGAGGCTAGAATGGGCTTATAATAAGACGTTATTGCTGATTTTAAAAATAGATTAGGGGGCTATACGACATGCGCATTTATTCGTTTCCGCCTGTTATCGATGAGCGATCACGCGTGCTGATTCTTGGGACAGCACCAAGCGTAAAATCGCTTGAGCATAAGCAATTTTATGGACACCCGCAAAACTTTATGTGGAAAATTATATATCGTTTATTTAATGAGTCAGACCCAGACCCTGTATATGACAACCGTCTCACATTCTTAAAGGAGCATCGCTTAGCGTTATGGGATGTTATCGAATCTTGCGAGCGCGAAGGCAGCTTGGATGTGAACATACGTGGAATCGTACCGCAGAAGCTGCCGGAGCTTGTAGCCAAATATCCAGAGCTGCGCTGCTTTGCATTTAACGGAAGCAAGGCATACGATACCTTTCAGAAATTTTATAAAGGGCATGAAAGCTTTCGAAGCATCACGTTACTCAAGCTGCCTTCCTCCAGTCCGATTCCAACTCCGCGTATGCGAACGCTCGAGGATCGTGTGGAGGCATGGCGTGATATCGTACCGTTTGCAACAAGTTAACCGGGCTCTAGCGTTGAAATTCGGAGCCTACCTGTATATAGTAGTTACATAAGATTAGACTGATAACAGGAGCAAGATGATGGCAGACAGCAGGAAAGTGCGAATTACATTGGAGAGTGTGCAGGATGGAAGCTCGCATACTCATGCTTACAAAGGGGATTGGTTCCGCAAGGAGAAATCCATATTTATCCGCTACATTGAGCCGGCAGTGGAAGGCGATACAGAAGCTGGTGAAATACGGACGCTTATTCGATTCCGGCCGGAAGAAATGTCAGTTGTGCGGCGCGGCGCTATAGAATCGGAGCAGCTTTTTGTTCCTGAACATAGGAGAGCTGGCAGCTATCAATCACAAATGACATCTTTATCGCTTGAAGCAGAAACGCTGCGGCTGCGGCTTCATGCGCCGGGTGAAGATGGTGTAATGAAAGCGATGGACACATTGCCCGATCAGCTGCCTTTTACACTTGAATGGGAGTATGAATTGTACGTTGGTGATCAAATGTCGGGTCGGTTTCATATCCGGCTCCATATACAGGAGGAACAAAATTAATGAATGCAAATGTATTAGAGAAGATGTATGAACAAGTCAAAGCAGCGATCGCTGATGCAGCGGTAGCGGCTGGTTTGGCAGCGCGGGAAGAGCTTCCAGCGTTTGTGCTCGAAGTTCCTAAGGATAAATCGCACGGTGATTTGGCAACAAATGCAGCGATGCAGCTGACGAAGCTGGCGAAGAAAAATCCTCGTCAAATCGCTGAGGCGATTATTGCGCATTTGGATACGAAGCAAGCTTCTATTCAAGCAGCGGAAATTGCAGGCCCGGGCTTTATTAACTTCCGTATGGATAACAGCTATCTCTATCCGGTTGTGGCTGCAGCGCTTGAAGCGGGAGAAAACTACGGACGTACTTCGGATGGTTCCGGCAAAAGTGTACAGGTAGAATTCGTGAGCGCGAATCCTACGGGCAGCCTGCATCTTGGACATGCTCGCGGTGCCGCAGTTGGCGATGCATTGTGCAATGTACTTGATTATGCGGGATATGATGTTACGCGCGAATATTATATTAATGATGCGGGCAAGCAGGTGGAGAACCTAGCTGTATCCATCGAAGCTCGTTACCGTCAAGCGCTTGGTCAAGCAGCGGAAATGCCGGAGGATGGTTATTATGGCGAGGACATTATTGGTTTTGCAAAACTTCTTGTCGAGCAAGAAGGCGATAAGCTGCTGGAATTGCCTGATCAAGAACGTTTTACGTTTTTCCGCCAGTTTGGCCTTGAGCGGGAGCTTGATAAAATTAAACGCGATCTCGGAAGATTCCGCGTCGGTTTTGACGTTTGGTACAGTGAAACAGCATTATACGAGAGCGGACAAGTGGAGCAAGGTCTTGCAACGCTGAAGGCGACAGGGCATGTCTATGAAGAAGAAGGAGCGACATGGCTGTCTACCATGACTTTTGGTGACGACAAAAACCGCGTGCTCGTGAAAAATGACGGCTCATATACCTATTTGACACCGGATATCGCCTATCATATGGATAAATACGGACGCGGCTTCGATCAGATGATCAACATTTGGGGTGCCGATCACCATGGCTACATTCCGCGTGTGAAAGCAGCGATGGAGGCACTAGGCAACGATCCGAAGAAACTGACCGTGTTAATTGCACAGATGGTCAGCTTGTTCCAGAACGGCGAGAAAATGAAAATGTCGAAGCGTACGGGCAAAGCAGTTACTATGCAGGATCTGATGGATGAAGTGGGCATCGATGCGATTCGTTACTTCTTCTCCATGCGGAGCATGGATTCGCATCTTGATTTCGATATGGATTTGGCGATCTCTACTTCAAATGAGAACCCTGTGTTCTATGTTCAATATGCGCACGCTCGGATTTGCAGTATTTTCAGACAAGCGGAGGAACAAGGCATTGTTCTTAAATCCACGGACACGATCGATTTCAGCAAGCTGACTGCCGAGGGCGAGTTCGATCTTCTTCGTAAAGTTGGTGAGCTGCCGCAGGAGATCTCTGAGGCAGCAGCACAATATGCGCCTCATCGTCTTATTCGTTATGTATACGAGCTGGCTTCCCAGTTCCACAGCTATTATAGAGCGGAGCGCGTCATCACAGAAGATGCTGAGCAATCGCAAGCGCGCTTAGCCTTGCTTGGAGCCGTACGTATCGCTATTGCGAACGTGCTTCGTTTGGTCGGTGTTTCTGCTCCAGAACGCATGTAAGCTTTGTTTCATAAAAATAAACCGTGGACTCATACCTTATCCACGGTTTGCATCATACGCATCACGTCAAGCTCGCCGATCGTTCGGCGGGCTTTACTGCCTCTAAGGGGCTGAACGGATCGTTTAATAATTGTCTTGATCTCGGTAGGCGTAAGTCCCGGCTTATGTGCGAGCAGAAGCGCGATTGCTCCGCTGACATGCGAGGTGGCCATGGAGGTTCCACTCATTTCATTGTATTTGCCGCGCAGCCATGCGGATACGATTTTGTCGCCAGGCGCGTAAACGTCAATATAGGAGCCTCGATTGCTGAAAGGTGCAACGCGGCGGAGTTTATTCGTTGCGCCAACAGCAATCGTTTGAGGGTAGCGTGCCGGATAATCAACGGAACGGCGCTTCCCGTCATTGCCGGAGGAAGCAACGATAATGACGCCTGCATTGTGAGCATTAATGACAGCTCCAAGCAGCGCTTTGCTTTTTGTCTTCATACCGAAGCTCATGTTGATGACGTTCATGCGATTGCGGATACACCATTCAATACCGAGAATAATGTCGGATACGAAGGCGCTCCCATTATGGTCAAAAGCTTTGACAGGCGAGATTAACGCCCGCGGGGCTACGCCAATCATGCCCTGTAATTGATTTGCTGCGGCGATGGTACCTGCAATATGTGTACCATGACCGTTATCATCATGAGGGAGCATGCTGCGATTGAGAAGGTTGATGCCCCTAGAAAGTGATTGGCGGAGATCTGGATGGCTGAAGTCAGCTCCTGTATCGATGACGCCGACCTTGACCCGGTGACCGGTTGTCGTGCTCCAAGCCAGCGGGGCTTTAATCTGGTTTACACCCCAGGGGATGCCCTTATCTACAATAATCGACTTTTGTGGAGAAGAATGCACGCTGATTTTACAATCTTTCTCAATCCAAACACGCCCGGCGAATCGCTCTAATGATTCCTCGGCCGGCAATGTACAGGCTATTCCAAGAATGCTGGGCATTTGTCTAATGCTTTTTTGCGGTAAAGATGATGAAGTGACTTTAGGCAATTGCTGTAGGAAGTATCGGTAGTCGCTCGCACGCTGAAAGCGAATGATACGCTTAACAGTCGTTGTGTCCGTGCGAGCCATCGTATCCTGCAACATACGGATAAAAGCGACGGTGTCCAAACTTGGCTTCCCCTCCCGACGGACCATGCTGAACTATTGTATGAACGAGCGCTCTGTAACRCATGAGCAACTTGCCTTTTTTCACATAATTAGGCTGAAAACCGTGTCAAAAATCGACTGGGGACATACGATGAACAAAGAGTTCTCAGGGGCTCTTACGACCAAGGTGCGTTGCCTCGTGTCATGGCCGGATGGATACAGTCAAAGCGGAAGGACTATCCTTTCGCTTTTTGCATAGAAGTCCAAGCTATACTGCAGCAGCGTGGTCCGCTTGCTTTTTTGCAGGAAATAGGTTTTACTATACTGTGACTAGCGTAAACGACGGGTGCGAGCCTCTGGCAGTTACCGATCGTTTTGCGATTAAATGTGAGCGGTGTATAAGAGAATAACGTACACGATCCTTGCATTTTATAGGTAAGAACGAGTACATAAATTGAATGGCAAGAGAGGATGTGTCCATATGAGCAGCAGCAATTTCACGTTAAAGCTGGATCCTGAACGTATGAAGGAAATGCCTATGGTCGATTTGGCCTTTGAAGTGCTGAAAGCGGCTAATACGCCTTACTACTATCGCGATCTAATGATGGAGATCGCTAAAATACGCGGTCTTTCCGCAGACGGAATCAACCAGTTCATCGCCCAAGTGTATACAGAAATCAACATTGATGGACGTTTCGCTTGCGTTGGCAGCAACATGTGGGGACTGAAACGCTGGTATCCAGTTGAGCGTTCTGAAGATCCTGTAGGTAATGCGAAGCGTACGCGTATCATTAACGATGATGATGATCTCGAAGATGATGATGTATTTGCGGACGAAGAAGAGGATACTTACGCAGAGGCTGAAGAAGACTACGATGTATTCGACGAGGACCGCGAGGACTTCGAAGAGGCAGAAGAGGAAGCTGAAGTCGATGAGGAAGTTGGAATCGACGACGAGGAGCTGGACGAGGAAGAAGTCGACGGTGAACTCGATGCGGATGATGATGAGTCGGATGATGAGGAATTTGAAGACGGCGACGAGTCTGACAAGTAAATGTTTGCTGAAAGTATAAGGCGGTTTAAGCACCCAGCTTATCCTCCTTCTTATACTTTTCTGCGGTACGAGCTCTGCTCAATACAGATGGCTTAGTCGTTTGAACTGGAGTGAGGAATATCCATTCAGTTTCGCTTGACAGTTGCTAGGAGCGCAGAGTAAACTATCTCATGGGCTTAAGATTCGGTTAACAAATAACGCATACAAGCGCAAACGACTCGTTTTCGTCTTTTGACGAGAAGGTCAAGTTTCGCGGTGAAATAGAAGTAGAGCATAACGCATTGCTGATGCTTGCTTGTATTTTTATATATGCCAAAAAAGGAAAAGTGCCCCGTTGCTACGGGTGTCACTTTTTTTGTTTGTGAGGGATGGGTCTGTAGGATGCATTCCCACAAATTGGATGGATAGGCGGAGTGTATCCGCATCCATGTTTATCGAGTAAATGGGCAAACCTAAACATTAACCATAGGGCTTGGAGGGTATCATCACAGTGACCAAATATATTTTTGTAACCGGCGGCGTAGTGTCGTCCTTGGGCAAAGGGATAACAGCAGCCTCGCTTGGCCGATTGCTGAAGAACAGGGGCCTCAAAGTAACGATTCAGAAGTTTGATCCATACATCAACGTCGACCCAGGAACGATGAGTCCATATCAGCACGGAGAAGTATTCGTTACCGATGATGGTGCAGAAACAGATTTGGATCTTGGTCACTATGAACGGTTTATTGACATTAACTTGTCGAAGAACAACAATGTGACGTCCGGCAAAATCTATTCCAATGTAATTACCAAAGAGCGCCGCGGCGACTACTTGGGTGGAACTGTTCAGGTAATCCCGCATATTACGAACGAAATTAAAGACCGTGTATTCCGTGCGGGCAAAGAAGCGGGTTCTGATGTTGTTATTACAGAAATCGGCGGTACGGTTGGTGATATCGAAAGCTTGCCTTTCCTTGAAGCTATTCGTCAAATCAAAAGCGATATCGGGCGCGACAATGTAATGTACATCCACGTAACGCTTATTCCTTATATCAAAGCGGCAGGTGAAGTGAAAACAAAACCAACGCAGCATAGTGTTAAGGAATTGCGCAGCATCGGTATTCAACCGAACGTAATCGTATGCCGTACAGAGCATCCGCTTGCTGAAGATTTGAAACGTAAAATTGGCTTGTTCTGCGATATCGATGCGAATGCAGTCGTGGAATGCCGCGATGCGTCCACTTTGTATGAAGTGCCATTGATGCTTCGTGAGGAAGGCCTCGACGAGATCGTTGTTAATCATCTGAAGCTTAAGACAGAACAGCCGGATATGCGCGAATGGGAAAGCCTTGTTCAGCGTGTGAAGTCGCTTCATAAGAAGACGGAAATTGCAATTGTTGGTAAATATGTCTCGTTGCATGATGCGTACCTCAGTATTGTAGAGTCGCTTGAGCATGCGGGTATTGCTTCCGACTCAGAAGTGAAAATTCGTTGGCTGCATGCAGATGAGCTTACGGAAGAGAACGCCCACCAGCAGCTTAGAGGCGTTAATGGTATTCTTGTGCCAGGCGGCTTTGGCGATCGCGGTATTGAAGGCAAGATTACAGCGATTAAATACGCACGTGAAAACAAAATTCCGTTTTTCGGTATTTGCCTTGGCATGCAGGTAGCTGTCATTGAATATGCTCGAAATGTGGCGGGATTAGCTGGTGCGAATAGCTCTGAAATTAATTCATCCACTCCATATCCGGTTATTGACTTGCTGCCGGATCAGAAGGATGTTGAAGATATGGGTGGCACGATGCGTCTTGGTCTGTACCCTTGTAAACTTAAGCCAGGTACGCTTGCTGAGCGTGAATATGGCGACGAGCTCGTTTATGAGCGTCATCGTCACCGGTATGAATTTAACAATGAGTACCGTGAAGCGATTGAATCTGTTGGTCTTACTATTTCTGGAACTTCTCCAGACGGCCGTCTTGTTGAGGTTGTGGAAATGGCTGATCATCCTTGGTTCTTGGCTGTTCAATTCCACCCGGAATTCAAGTCTAGACCGAACCGTCCGCAGCCATTGTTCCGCGGATTTGTACAAGCAGCGCTTAACCATTCCGAGTAATATATTGCATTTTTGATCAATGGCAGATTCTTTAACAACAACAGATAAGTTTTTCTCTTAACGAGAAGGATTATATACCCACTTTAGCGAATATATTAACGATTATGGAAGAGTTGGCCATTTTTTGGGTAAACTCATTTGCGGGGGGATTTGGAGTTGGATAAGAAGAAAGTGTTGATCGTTGATGATCAGAACGGTATTCGCGTATTGCTTATGGAAGTTTTCAGCAGCGAGGGCTATAATACGTTCCAAGCGTCTAATGGCAAGCTGGCTTTGGAAATCGTCAAGAACGATGCTCCAGATCTTGTTCTGTTGGATATGAAAATTCCCGGCATGGATGGTCTGGAAATTTTAAAGCATGTGAAAGCTATCGACCGAAACATTAAAGTCATCATGATGACCGCATATGGTGAATTGGATATGATTAAAGAAGCGACGGATCTCGGGGCATTAATGCACTTTACGAAACCTTTCGACATCGATGAGATGCGAATTGCGGTTAATATGCAGCTGCGAGGCGGCAACTCCACAAGTCGTTTTGCAATAGGCTCCTGATTTAGCAAATAAACGGCATCGTCTCTTACTTGAAGGCGATGCCGTTTTTTTCATTTATTGGCAATAGCAAAACAAGCTTTACTATTCCAAGGCTCATTATGTTATAATGTCTCAGAATGACAAGTCGGACCGAGCTGGAGGAAGAAAGATAACATTTACGAGGAAGACAGCGATCTTGTTAGTTCCTATGAATGAATTTTGCCAGGCGCTTATAGCAAGCGAGAAACAGTAGTCCAGTTCAACACAGACATCAGGGTAATTACACAAACGATTGTTGAAGCTGCTAAGGAAGAAAAATCACCGTTTATTTGGAAGGTCAGCGAAAGCGCCTTGAAATATATGGGCATTCAATTCACTGCTGCAATGGCGTGTGCCGGGGCCAAAAAAAATCTAGTCTTCCAATCGATTTGATTTTGATCATGATATTAATTTCAGTTGCAGTATCCCTTTGAGAGAAACATGTTGCTTTTACAAATACAATTTCAAGAAAACAAATAGCTAACGCTGATTCATTGGAACTACGCCAATACATGACAGCTGTGCGAATTGAGAAGCTGGCTGTTACTAACAAAAATCCGTTTGTTCGGAAGTAACAACTAAGTGTAATAACAGGAGCAAAGGAATAAACCGCCTCATAACGGCAAGTGGGTTTAACACTCGCTTGCTTTGGCGGTTTTTCCTTTATTCTCTTCCAATCTACGGGAGGAACTATAATTAGATGGAGAAATTGATGATACGCGGTGGACGGCCGCTTCGCGGTACCGTTCAAATCAGCGGAGCCAAGAACAGCGCGGTGGCTCTTGTACCTGCTGCTATTTTAGCAGAATCAGAAGTTGTGTTGGATAATTTGCCTATTATAAGTGATGTAGCTGTATACAGTGAAATTTTGCAGGAGCTTGGTGCTGTCGTAAAGCGTGACGGCGATATGATGCGCATTGATCCTTCCGCGCTTGTCTCCAAACCGATGCCAAACGGCAAAGTGAAATTGCTGCGCGCATCCTATTATTTGATGGGGGCAATGCTTGGTAGGTTTGGTGAAGCGACAATCGGAATGCCAGGGGGCTGCAACTTTGAGCCTAGACCAATCGATCAGCATATTAAAGGGTTTGAAGCACTTGGTGCCACGGTAACTAATGATCATGGATCTATTCGAATTCATGCTGAGCAATTACGAGGCGCAAAGATTTACCTTGACGTTTCAAGTGTTGGAGCAACGATTAATATCATGCTAGCTGCCTCGCGGGCCAAAGGAATAACGATTATTGAAAATGCGGCAAAAGAGCCTGAAATTATAGATGTAGCTACTCTCCTTAATGCCATGGGCGCAAAAATCAAAGGTGCTGGGACTGAGACGATTCGTATTGAAGGCGTCGATCAGATGCATGGCTGCCGCCATTCCATTATTCCCGATCGAATTCAAGCCGGTACGTATATGATTGCAGCTGCAGCAACGCGCGGCGATGTCCTTATTGATAATGTTATTCCGAAGCACTTGGAAGCGATGAGCGCTAAGCTTGAAGAGATGGGTGTTCAAGTTATTGAGATGGATGAATCCATCCGAATTATTGGCGGACCTAATTATTCGTCCATTGATGTAAAGGCACTTGTGTACCCTGGTTTCCCTACGGACTTACAATCTCCAATGACAACCTTGCTTACACAAGCGAATGGAGTCAGTATTTTAACTGATTATGTATACGGTACTAGATTTAAGCATGTTCCTGAGCTCACTCGCATGGGAGCGGATATTCGTGTTGAGGGCCGTTCAGCTGTTATTGAAGGCGGCAAGCTGAGTGCTGCAAAAGTTAAGGCTGCTGATTTACGCGCAGGGGCTGCACTTGTTGTCGCTGCTTTGACTGTTGAAGAAGGCGTTACTGAAATTTCGGGCGTCGAATATATTGACCGAGGTTATGATAATCTAGTAGAAAACTTATGCCGCCTGGGTGCGGAAGTATGGCGTGAAACGGAAGCCACTTCATAAGGAATAGGACGATGCAGACGCTGTGGAATAGACGGCGTCTAATTCGGCAATGATGGATAATCAATCCTATGATTTTACTAGATATACAAAATCATAATGAAAATTAAATAAAGTGGTGAGAACATGACAGACCTTCAGATCGCAGATCTAGAAGAGATGAAATTGACCGACCTTTATAAATTGGCGAAGCAATTTCAAGTTCCCTATTACGGAACACTTAAGAAGAAGGAATTAATTTTTGCAATTCTTCGAGCGCAAGCAGAGAAGAGCGGCCTTATGTTCATGGAAGGCGTCCTCGATATTTTGTCAGAAGGCTTCGGATTTTTACGGCCTATTAACTATTTGCCGAGCAAGGAAGATATTTATATTTCAGCATCACAAATTCGCAGATTTGATTTGAGAAGCGGCGATCTTGTTTCAGGTAAATGCCGTCCTCCGAAAGAGAATGAGCGTTATTTTGGTCTATTGCAAGTAAATGCTGTTAACGGCGAAAATCCGGAAACGGCTTCAGAACGATTGCACTTTCCTGCGCTTACTCCTCTTTATCCAGAAAAGAAGCTAGTGCTTGAGACGACACAGTCGAAGCTTTCCACTCGAATGATGGATTTGCTTGCTCCTGTAGGACTTGGCCAACGCGGTCTAATTGTTGCTCCTCCGAAGACAGGTAAAACCTTGCTTCTTAAAGAAATCGCCCACAGCATTTCCGAAAATCGTCCCGATATCAAATTGTTCGTTCTGCTTATTGATGAGCGTCCAGAGGAAGTTACTGATATGCAGCGCTCCGTGAAGGGTGAAGTTATCGCCTCCACATTTGATGAGCTGCCCGAGAACCATATCAAAGTAGCAGAGCTTGTACTTGAGCGAGCGCTTCGTCTTGTTGAGCATAAGAAGGACGTTGTCATCTTGATGGATAGTATCACCCGTCTTGCTAGGGCGTATAACTTGGTTATTCCTCCATCTGGTCGTACGCTTAGCGGCGGTATTGATCCAGCAGCGTTCCACCGTCCAAAACGGTTTTTTGGTTCGGCTCGAAACGTGGAAGAGGGCGGAAGCTTGACTATACTTGCGACTGCGTTGATCGAAACAGGCTCACGTATGGATGACATCATTTATGAAGAATTTAAAGGTACGGGTAATATGGAGCTCCATCTAGACCGTAAGCTTTCTGAGCGTCGTATTTTCCCTGCGCTTGATTTGCGCAGATCTGGAACTAGACGTGAGGAAATGCTGCTTACGAAGGAAGAGCTGGAGAAGGTTTGGGCCATCCGCAGAGGAATGACGGATACGCCTGATTATGTAGATAATTTCTTGAAGAAACTTAAAGATAGTGAGAACAACGAACAGTTCCTCATGTCTCTTGATACAACAGTTGAAGCGAAGCCGGAGCGGTCCGGTATAAAGAGCAGTACTACAGCGACCAGCAGGCGTCCTACGCCTAGAACTACGCACGGATCGTAAGACCGCAGGAGGGAGAACAACATGAATCTCGTATATGCGGATAAAAACGGAAATGTATTTGACCATCCCGACTTTATAGCTTTGGGAAGAAGCGGTGATATGATTGTCGAAATTATGGAGGAGGAATTAATTCCACTTCCTAATGGAGCAACTCTTGTTAGCCTGCCTTTCACTAGACCCATTGGTCTTAATCCGAGCACGGGTGAGATGCAGGCATTGCAAGGCGGAGCTCAAGCAGTCGGCGCCTTGCTTCCGCAAGGCTTTACTCGTCTATGCTTGCCGGGCTATGTGAAAGCGGACAAGAACGAGAAGCTGCCATTGTTCGGTTATACAGCTGTCGTATGGAAAGACGGTAACTTTTATGTAACGGCTGAGCAAAGTGATGATCCTGAAAGATGGGATCCGCTTAATTGCGATCGTGACGAACTTGGTATTCAAGTAGAGCGTATTCTTGCTAAATATCCGGATAATCGTCTTTATAAGCATCTATCGAACTGTGCTCTAGGTTATGAGTGCTTGACCTCTTCCAACACGTTTTTAGGTAGATGGGAGGGTGCTGTTCCGGTATCATATTCTTGTAATGCAGGCTGCTTCGGATGTATCTCTGAACAACCTGACGATAGCGGCTTTGTTGCTCCGCAGACGCGGATGAATTTTAAGCCGACTGTTGATGAGGTCGTTGAAATTATGCTTGAGCATTTGCGCGAGCCGGAATCCATCATTAGCTTCGGTCAAGGCTGTGAAGGCGAACCTTCAACACAAGCTAAAATCATCGTTGAGGCTATGAAGCGTGTTCGCAGTCAAACCTCGCTTGGATACATTAACATTAATACGAACGCGGGATTAACTGATTTCATGCGCGCGATTGTTGATGCAGGCCTTAATCTAATGCGCGTAAGTACGATCAGTGCACTTGATGATCACTATAATGCTTACTATAAGCCTCGCGGCTACAACTTAAAAAATGTTGAGAAGTCTTTGAAATATGCTTCTGACAATGGTGTATATACGTCGATCAACTATTTGATTTTCCCAGGGGTCACTGACCGTGAGGAAGAAATAGAAGCGATGATTGGATTCGTTAAGCGTACTGGACTAAAACTCATTCAAATGCGCAACCTGAATATCGATCCTGAAAGCTACTTAGCGATTATTCCTAAGGCACAAGGTGAGATATACGGGATGAAGCAAATGCTTGAAATTTTCCGTGAAGAGCTGCCCGATGTAGTTATTGGCTCTTATACACATGTTCCACCAGCCGCATTACGTCGATAAGTACCTATTAGGTAGTAAATTCGGCTAATATTAACCATATCACTGATTATTCATTGCAACAGCAAATAAGTTCATGCTATAATCCGAGATGTGCGATTTAACTCTGAGTCCGCATGCGATTCAGGGCAGAAAGAGGTGAACGAGATGAAACAAGCTATTCATCCGACATACCACATCATTACAGCAACTTGCGCTTGTGGAAATTCCTTCGAGACTGGTTCGGTTAAACCGAGTCTTCGCGTAGAGGTTTGTTCCCAATGCCACCCATTCTACACGGGTAAGCAAAAGTTCCTGGATGCTGGCGGCCGCGTCGATCGTTTCAAGAAGAAATACGGTATTTAATCCTACAAATCGTTCCGCCTTTATTTGGCAGAATACAAGAGCCTCCCTCAGCCATCCTATTGGATAGAAGGGAGGTTTTTTGATTGAATAAACAAACATTCGGTTTGAGTAAACGATTTGGTTTATTTCAAATGGCAGCCTTACTGGCTTGCTTATTTCTGTTAGCCATGACGATCTCAGGATGTGGGAACGGAAAAAGCAAGCAAGAAAACAGGCTGAAAACCTACGGTCATGATGGATACATGGGTTATTCCAACAGCAATCCCAATTTACCGAATCGTTATCAGTATCTTAATTATAATGCAGATGGAAAATTCATTGAGCAGGTGTTGAAGCCGATTTCCGGCATCGAGCACACGCAAATTTATTTTAACGGTACCGATCTTCATGTGAATGTAAAAGCAAATAAAGCACTGTCCGACGTTCAAGTCGAAGAGCTGCGAGCAAAGGCACAGTCGGTCGTGCAGTACAATATGCCTCGGTACAAGGTTCATGTAGAAGCCAAAAGGTAGCCCTGGCATTCGTCCAATTTCAACCGCGAGTTGCGCTTTAGGACGGAATCGGCTATACTTATTTTTGCCGTGCTAGATGGGGAGGTAGCGGTGCCCTGTAACTCGCAATCCGCTGTAGCGAGGTTGAATTCCTACTTGAGGTTATACTGATGTGAGGTCTTGGCACTTGCGAGCAGTGTTGACAGTTGGGTCCTCCGCAATGGACGTTTATGAACTTGGTCAGGTCCGGAAGGAAGCAGCCATAAGTAAATTAGTTCATGTGCCGGGGGAGTGCCTGGCTCGAGCTGTAGTGCAAGGATGTCGCTTGGGTCGTATTTATCAGGAGTAGGTGCACGGTACTAAAAATTTCTAATATGATTTGCTAATAGCAAAAGTAGCACCTGTGATCGCTGTTCGATGTTTTTGTCGGAAGTAGCGAATGCAGGTGTTTTTGTTTATAGATCTTGTTTTAATAGGGTAAAGTCTTAGCAAAAGAAAGTTTTGCTTGCTACACAGTTGTTGTATAATAGGGGAGTAGCAATTGTTTGAAATATAAGAAAGTATATTATTTTCTAATACTACTCTTATATTTCGCAATGCAAAGCAATTTCAGCGTCCACAGGACCGAAGGTGCTTTTGCTTATTGTAAATGAAAAGGCAACTTGAAAGGAAAGGTCTGCGTGTCACATATCGCTTTATACCGTGCCTGGCGTCCGCAGACGTTTCAGGACATGGTTGGACAACAGCATATTATTCAAACGCTGCAAAATTCTATTCGTGAGCAGCGTGTATCTCATGCTTATCTTTTTAATGGGCCGCGAGGAACCGGGAAGACAAGCGCTGCGAAAATATTAGCCAAAGCGGTTAACTGTGAACGTGATCCGGCTGAAGAGCCATGTAATGAATGTGATGCTTGCATAGGGATTACCGCGGGACATATTATGGATGTAATTGAGATTGATGCTGCATCTAATCGCGGTATTGATGAAATTCGTGATATTCGTGATAAAGTGCGATATGCACCTTCAGAAGTGCGGTTCAAAGTTTATATTATAGATGAAGTACATATGCTTACGGCCGAGGCATTTAATGCCTTGCTCAAAACATTGGAGGAGCCGCCGGGGCATGTTATCTTTATCTTGGCGACGACCGAACCGCATAAGCTGCCTGCTACGATTATCTCCCGTTGTCAACGGTTTGATTTCAGGCAGGTATCGCTTGAAGAGCAGACGCAGCACTTGCTTAAGATTTGCCGTGAAGAGAGCATACAGGCCGACGAAGATGCGCTTGCTTATATTGCAAGATTGTCGGAAGGCGGAATGCGCGATGCGATCAGCTTGCTGGAGCAGGTTTCTGCTTTTGCAGGTGATCGTATTACTCTCGACGCGGCAGTAGATGTGACAGGCGGCATGGCCGCTGATCATTTCTACCAGCTGGCGGAGGCTGTGAAGGATCGTCATGTAGCAGCTGTTATGCCGCTTGTGGAAAGCTTGATGCAAGCTGGCAAAAGTGCGGACAAATGCATGGAAAACTTAATTTATTATTTCCGTGATTTGCTTGTTATGAAGCTTGCTCCGCAGGGAGGCGCAGTAACAGAGAGGATCGTTGATCCTGAACGCTTCAAAATGATGGCCGAGGCCTTCACTCCAGAGCGATTGTTCGCTATGATTGATACGTTGAACCGTTATCAAGTGGAGCTTAAGCATGCCTCGCAGCCTCAAACCTTGTTTGAAGTAGCGCTTATGAAGCTTTGCACATTAAATGACGAGCAATCGTCAGGCGGAGCGGCTTCTGCAAGTACAGCAGCTTCAGCATCAAGCGGCGGACAATCAGCTGAAGTAGGACGTTTGCGTCAGCAGATTGAGGCATTGGAGCGTAAACTAGAGCAAGCGATTCAAAATGGAGTAGGTAGCGGGAACAGCGCTTCTTCGGCTGACAGTGCGGCCAGCAAGCAAGCAGCACGTACTAATGCGGTTCGCAGTTCATTCGGCGGCTCAGGCGGCATAGTACGGTCTTCAGTCAAGCTTGATCCGTACCTGGCAACAGCAGGCAGTCCAGAATTCAATCAGTTCAGAATGAAGTGGAACGATGTGCTGCAGGGTGTGAAGGACGCTAAGATTACGGTCCATGCTTGGCTAAAAGACGGTGAGCCGGTTGCTTCTGCTGACGATGCCATTCTCGTGGCATTCAAGAATACAATGCACCGAGAAACGACCGAGAAGCCGGCCAATCGCGAGATTATTGAGAAAGTCATGCATGATGTAC
>NZ_JBFTPZ010000045.1:0-62309 GCF_056398745.1 Paenibacillus sp. 01T424
GACATACCATGTTTTCTGGCTACAACCTCCGTACGGTAACCAGCTAACACTTCTACAACAAGCTCCTTTTTCGCTTCAACCGGGCATCTAAATCGTCTTCTCACTGGTCATTCCCCCACCATAAATTTAGTGTAGCTGAAAGGAGTGGGTGTGTCCAAATGGATTAGGGGGCTATATAGGTTTTAAGAGCATATGTGTGCTTATGGGGTAGGAGTAACGTTGATTTGTGAGCTGTAAGAATCTATGAGTTCTTACAGCTTCTATCTAGCGTGTTGGGAGTGCTCGAAGTAGGCTGTAAGCGCATATGTGTGCTTATCGGGTAAAAGCAGCGTCAATTTGTGAGCTGTAAGAACCTATGTGTTCTTACAGTTTCTATCTGGCGTGTTGGGAGTAATCTTTAAGCGCATATGTGTGCTCATACGTAGATGTCGCATGTGTCGTATCGTTTGAACTCATTAAGAACCTATGTGCATGTACAACGAGGGTACAACATTAATCTAAAAAAGGGTCATGAAGGAATTTACATTCTCCTTCATGACCCTTTGCTGTCACCATGTAATCGATCAGCCGTCCTTGACCGGCTCTTTTGGCTGTGGCCGCTTGCGAAGCAGCGACTGCCATACCCATCCAGCGTTAATCATGAGCATGACCGCAGATAAAAGAAATAAACCTTTAATGCCGATCCAACCGGAGAGGGCACCACCCGTGATCGGGCCAATCATGTTGCCTAGACTCATTGTGCTGGTGTTGAAGCTGTAGGAACGGCTCTCCATGCCGTCAGGTGTGTATTTTCGAATAAGGGAGTTTACGGCTGGGATAAGCCCCCCGAGAAAGATGCCAAGAAAAAAGCGGGCAATGAGCAATTGCCATACGGTGCCTGCCATCGCTTGTGGGATAAAGGCGAGCGACGAACCAACAAGCGCTACGCCAAGTACACGTTCTGCGCCGATTCGGTCACTAAGCTTACCGAGCAGCGGCGAGGACACGAGATTGGAGAGACCGGTGACTGATCCGACGAAGCCTGCCAAGAAAGCAAGGTTGGCCGTTGTCCCGTGAAGCTCCTGAACATAAAGCGGAATAAGCGTCATGGGGCTCATCATAGCGAATTGAATGAGAAAAGTGACGGCAAATAACGCAGTAAGCTGAGGAATGCCGCTTAATTTCCGAAAACCTTCGATGACGGAGGCTTGCACGCGAGCAGCTGCTTTCATGCGGTCAAACGGTTCTTTTACAACAAATAGAGCAAGCAGCGAGGCTGCGAACAGCAAAGCTCCTGTCAGGTAGAAGATCGGCCTAAAGCCAATAGAATCCGCGAGCAAGCCGCCAATAAATGGGCCAAGTATCGTTCCGGCAATGCCTCCTGATTGAATCGTACCCATCGCGAAGCCCATCTTATTTTTTGGCGTTGTTGCTGAAATTAATGCGATAGATGCAGGGTTGAAGCCGGATATTGTCCCATTCACCATTCGAAGCAGCAGCAAGTGCCATGGAGTTGTGGCAAACCCCATCAATACCATAACGATGGACATACCGAAACCAGAGCGGAGAAGCATCATTTTGCGACCGTACCTGTCAGCCATCTTTCCCCATATAGGTTGAAAAATAAATGACGTCACAAAGTTGCCCGCAAAAATAAGCCCAGCCCACACGCCGATCTCATGCTTATCGGTTAAACCTAAATCAAATTGCAAATAGAGGGACAGGAACGGAATGATCATCGTCATCCCAGCCATAACGAGAAACTGTCCGAACCACAACACGATCAGATTTTTTTTCCATTGTTCCATAAGAAAATTATAACATATGTGATCAAGGTAACAAAAATGGTTCTAATGACTTATTAAAATTACATATTAATGTCGAAACTTGTTCTTTTGTCATAGAAAAATATACCTAGCTATAGTAAACTGAGATTAGAAGAAAAAGGAATTAATTATGTCGATGGTGGCTATGAAGAAGCGGGTGAGGAATCACAAATGAGATTTTATAAGAAAGCAGAAGGACAAGCGGGCTTTTCACTAATTGAAGTGCTGGCTGCATTTACAATACTATCCATCGTTGCTCTAGCAATGACAGCATTTTTCACGAATGCACTCACTTATGCGAAAGGGAATCAGAATAAGACAGTTATGGTGAATCTAGCACGGAATGCTTTGTTTTATATGGAGAAGCAAGAATTTGATCCGATCAAAAAATACTTTGTTGTGGATGGCAAAACAGAGATTTCATGCGGGGCGACAAGCTGCTCTGAAGAAGTGAAAAAGCTGGTTTCGAATGGGGATATATTATTTGAGGTTCTTCACCCAACGATTAACGGTGTTGCATATCAAATATCGATTGAATATCAGAAAGACATTATGACCGATCTTTCGCTTCAAGGAAAAACAGCGAATTATTTAATCCCGATTAACGTTCTTGTAGAGCCTATTGGGGGCAGCAACAATGCTCGTGAGGTAACAAGGGTGGAGGGCTACATAACAAATGAGAAAATACGTTAGTAAGCTACGAAATGAAGAAGGAATTTCATTAATTGAACTCATCGCATCAATGGCTTTGCTTTCGATATTTGGAGGAATCATATATTCCGTTCTCGTCTTCGGAATTGGCACTTATAACAAGATCGAGATTGAAAACTCCTTGCGTGATGAGGGAGATTTAGTTATGTCCTCCGTTATTAACGAGTTGTATACTTTTGCGCCAGATTTAATAGGGTCAACGGGGTATGGTATTGAATTGTCCAAAAACGATCCCACCGAAGTGAAGATGATCAAGATCGATAATGGCGAAATAATGGTAGGAAACCGCGATCTCAAAATAAAGTCAACGATTGCTCCAGCGTCTACTATCAAACTCATTTGTGAGAAGCCTGGGGCATGCAGTACAGGACTTATTGAGATAAAGCTTGTGCTTAATCAAACCCACGCTGGAAAAACACAGCAATTAGCATTGGAAAGTAAATTTGGCTTCTAGGAGATATGCCATGATTCGAAATGAACGCGGCTATGCGTTATTGCTCGTTATTTTTATGATTCTTTTATTTACGATATTAGGGACAGCCATTTTAGGTGCTAGTTTAGGCGGAGCAACTCGAACAGAGACGCGCGAGAACGATGTTCAAAGCCTTCATCTAGCAGAAAAGTCTCTTAATCAAGCCGTGTCTTATCTGATTTCCGAATATGATGGACGAGAGGATATTAGCTCTGAGGAATTACAGAAATATATGACTCAAATTCAGAATTTGGATAATTTTAAAGCGAAGCTTACGAGTACTGAGTTGGATGGGGCTAATGCAGAGATAACTGATATTAAGGTGGAAAGTGGAAGCAACCTTCAAAGTTACAAGCTTAAGCTTACCTCTGAAGCTGTTGTAAATGGAGTTAAACGAAAAATGGTTCAGCATGTCTTGATTGATTCCTATCCAGAATTTCTGCAGTATGCCTATGGTTCGGAACAGGATGTTATTATTAACGGCTCACCGTATGCAATGGGTAACGTCTATGCAGGGCATGAGTTGAAGATTTCCAACCGAGCAGAATATAGGTATAAATCACTGGGAGATCGGCAGCTTACTCAATATCCAAGGCTAGATGGAAATCTATTTGTGCCTTCATTTCATGCCATCAAATATTTTGAAAGCACTGATAAAGCTCAGCCGGTCGTTTATAAAAGCTTATCGACAAATGATGAGAGTGAACTTCAAAGAGTTCTCGGTATTAAATATGAAAATATTCATCTTAAGGATAATGGCAAATTCAGATCCATTAATATTGATGAGTCATTTATTGACAAAGCAATTGAAGCAACCAGCAACAGTATTGGCGTTCGAGAAAAGCTGAAAACGGTATTTAATGCAAATAATATGAATCCTTTTATAGATGAACTCAGTAATATGGGATTGAAAAAAGTTGCAATTGTGACGCAACCGACGCTTCCAAATCAGGATGACCCGCTTGATGTAGCTAGATACGAGGCTGAGATCATTAAATATGAGGAATACATAAATGTATTCAATTCGGTTTTATCGGAATCCATCATACATCAAGGGAATCTGACTTTAAACGGGGTAGATTTTAAAAAACTCACCTATTCAGAAGATGCAAGAAATTCAGGGAAATGGTTTATCGTAAATGGTGATTTGACGATTGTTAATCTTAGTTCTGATTACTTAGATCTTAAAGCTAATATACTTGTAACGGGCAACGTGTCGATTAAAGGTAAAAAGATTAAGGTGGACAGCACGATTTTTTGTTTAGGAGCAGGCTCAAGTTCTAATGAGACAACGATTGAGGATGCTGAACTAAAAGGAGATCAAACGGACGGGACAACGAAGCAGCTGGTACTCATTTCAAAGAAAAACATTTTGCTAAATCGATTTGATGCCTTCACGAATTATGGGAAATATGAAGGGGAAGGCATTAAAAAAAATAGACTAGATGCTTTCTTTTATACAGAAGGCAAAGCGGAGCTCTACGGGGTAGGTTCAACGTTTTGGTTGAACGGCGGTTTTTTTGCAAAAGGCGACCTAACCATTAATGCTGTTTTAGGGAATGTGAAAGAAAAATCAGATGAATCAGGTATAGACTTTCCATTGCAAGATAGCAGTGTAGGCAAGCTGGACTCTAGATTTATTGTGGAATACAATAATAAGATCTTTGAAGACCAGTACTCAGGTTTGCCTCGCGTCAAGCAAATAAGTGTAATGGTTGGAAGTAAGCAATTAGGAGATTAATAAAGATGCGAAAGCCTTCAGAATACGCAGTCCTATACTCTGAAGGCTATTTTTTGCGTCATGATGATGAAAAGAAAAAAAGCCGCCAAGCTATTGCTGCTTGGCGGCTTTGACCGTTAGTATCTGTCTGTTCCGTCTGTCGGAGAAGGCGGATAGGTAACGATAATAGTAATTTGAGCATTGACCTTTGGATCATGTGAGTAGACTGCTGTAATCGTTGCTGAACCAGGCTTAAGGGCCTTTATTTTACCGTCAGAACTAACGCTAACGATTGAAGAATCGCTGCTACTCCAAACTAGCGAATCCTTAATGTTTGTTTTACCATAAGTGGGATCTGAACCGAGTTCATTCCACAAATCCAACTCTGTTCCAGGAGTAACTGTTTTAGTGTTCGATAATTTCAATTTAACTTGGTTTACTTCAATGGTTAGCTTGTTAGAAACGTAAGTACGCCCTGTGTTCGTCGTCACCGTTAGTTTAACTTCTACATTGCCAGCTTTTATGCCTTTAAGTGTTGCAGAAGTTTGTGTTTGTGAATCCAAAATACCATTCGCATTTCCTTCTGTAACACTCCAAACTGCTTTTTTAATCGGGTCATTGCCAGAAGCAGGAATGATAGCCGATAATGCAATGCTCGTACCTAATGGAATATTACTTGGTCCACTAATGACTGGGTTCGGTAATGTCACGGTTACTAATGCATTTTTGGATATCCCACTGCCATCCGAAGCTGTAACTGTAATCGTTGCTGCTCCAATGCCAACCCCTGTAATTTTACCGTCACTTCCGACAGTTACAATAGAGGTATCGCTCGATGACCAGGTGACCGCTTTGTTTTTTGCATCGACTGGATTAAACACAGGTGTCATTTGCTTTGTTTCGTTAAGTAAAAGCGTTGCATCAGCTAAATCGATACTTATTAGCTTCTTGTATACCGATATTGTCTTTGTCGCGGTATATTCTCTTTTTTTGTTCGTTACAGGATCTGTCTGATCAGTAGTCACCTTTAGGGTAATGGTTGCATCCCCAGCTGATAATCCCTGTACATTCGTTGAGCTGCCGCTGGTGTTGCTTAAGCTTATATTTCCAGTGTTTGATGTGACTTTCCAGTTATAGGATGTGATATTCTCATAATCTGCTGTAAATAGTTTTGATTCCAGAATAATGGATTCATTGACGGCGACATTTTCAGGGCCTGTAATATTAAGCCCTGGGCTAATAACGGTAACGACTGCGCTTGTTGTAATTTTACTGCCATCAGTTGTTGACACAGTTATGTTTGCGGTACCTGATGTGATGCCTGTAATAATGCCAGTACTGCTATCGATGGAAACAACAGTAGGACGATCAGACGTCCAAATCAGTTGTTTATTAGTAGGTTCTTCAGGCGTAAATACGGGGATCAAAGGCAGTCTGTCACCTACTAAAATCGTTTTATTATTTACAGTCACCGTCTTGATTTTAGTAATTGCTTTTAATACATAATGTGGGAATTGCAGCTTTTTGGATGCCTGCTCACCAATATCTTTAAAATCTAATACGGCATCAAGTAATGGATAAGACCCGTCTTTTTTCGGTGTAACCGGAATATTGAAAGTAAACGGATTAGCTGTGTATGTGTTTCCAGAAAGCGTATATTTGATATCTTTAATTGTTCCAGTGACTGTGTAGCCTGTAGCCAAAGTACCGATCTTATTAAAATCAGGCGGAAGTGCTCCTATCTCTAAATTAGCAGGAAACGTTTCTTTAAATTTCAACGATGTAATGATCATTCGATCAGCGGCAAGCGCTTCGTTTCTGTTTATTGGTTTAGGTGTCAGCGTATAGGTGAAGGTTGCTGCTGTATCCTTTCCAACGGTCTCCTGATCGACATTACTGGAAACGGTGCGATTCAGTTCAAGGTTGGAGGAGACTTTAACAACCTTTACATTTATGAATTTAACAACTTCAGCACCTTTAGCATCGCTTGCGATAATTTGGACTTTCAAATCTCCGCCGTTTGGAAGAGGATTAGTAACGGTCTTATTCACGGTTGATCCTGAAAGAATCTTTTCGTTAGTTGTTAATGGATAAGATTTTCCGTTGTATATCAGATTTATTGATGTTGTTAGTTCTCGATCGTTCAAGTCGAAATCCTCAGCCTTGTAGTTAATCAGAAGATCCTGATAGGAGGGGATAAAGTTATTGTCGACTTGATTATACTCAATTGGACTGTAGACAGTCAGTTGAGGAGCATGATTAGATCCCATAAATGCTCTATACATGGTATTGATAAACAACTTTTGTTCCCACGCTGGGAAGCCTTTATTTGTATGACCTGAACCTGAATAGGTCACATTGCCTTTTGAATACGTGTAATAATGATTCCAGCTGTCACCGGAAGTACGGACACCACCGATCATATTGTACCAAGGGATAACAGTAGCGTCCTCTAAATCAAGAGTGAAATACTGGTTGTGCGTCGTAGCGACCTGTGTGGATTCGTTTAATAAAAAAGGGTATTGCGTTAATAGTCCTTCATTTACTTTTTCTGTTGATGTAGCTTGTAGTGGATTTCCGAGTCCCATGTCTGTACGTGGGGCAATTTGTCCAGTTGTCGTTTGGAATTTATTGAGCCAGTTTTGACTTTCGCTATTATTATTCACAAARATAGTATCATGCGTAAACATAACGCTCTGACCTGTACTTATGAACTGCTGTACAGCAGCTGTTGCGTTATTACCGATTGGTGCAAAGTTGTTGTACTCATCGACAAATCCGAATATGAGCATGTCATATTTTCCGTTTAATGTGTTGTACCCGCTATTATTAAAATTAGTTATTGAGGTCGTATCGATCGTAATGCCATAATCATTAGTTATTAAATCTTTTGATTGTAAATTATTGTTTAGATTGCTGTCGTTTGTGTTTTTGTTCGGCAATACTTGAAGTACTTTAATATTAATTTTCTCATCTTGGAAGCGGTATACCCCAGTTTGAATATCTTTTAAAGGACTGCCGAATTCTGATAGCTCGAGTCTCCAATACTGAAGACCAGAGTATCCGGGTGGAAGCTTATACGTAAGCGTACCGCTTTTCTCTGTAACCGTTTGAGAAGTAACAAATTGTTCAGCACCAAACGGCAGAGAACTGTCAGTTCCAATATATAAGTTTAAATTAATGTTTTTAGAAGCGACATCGCCAAGGTTATCGACTGCGTACTTAAATGTGATGATCTCATCAGGAGAATACTTTTTTGTCGAAGTTGATGTGTAGCCATCAGGCTTCTCGGTTAGGGTGAGTAACGGTCGGATATTCCCATTATCAAGAAGATTGATTTTCGATACAAAATTAGTTTGGCTAGAAATGTCATTATTGTTCACAAAAATTACATTGCTTTTAGTCTTTCCTGCTTGGTTGTAGATGGCGAAGTTTTTTTTCAAAAGAGCTTCTTTTATGTTATTGCCACTTCCTAAATCAGCCTGGTGCAGTAATCCTTTTTTGCTTCTGTCTGTAGAATCGCTATAGAGAATAACTGGGAGTCCTTTGTCAACGAAGTTTTTAATAATCTCTGTTGCTTTTAATTGAGTAATATCATTTTGCTTGCTAGCAGTATTATGCGCACTTGACGTAGAGCTTTGAGTAGGGAGTGTGATACTATAACTACCCTTGCCAATATATATCGCGTCATAGTTCCCATCTAGCTGTTCGCGTGAAGCAACAAATTGTTTCATGCTTAACGTTTTTATCGTAATTAGGTTAGTTGTACCGACCGCAGCAGTCAGATCAGAAGATCCTGATTCGGTAATTTCCAATACGTTAACAGTAGGACGAAGCCTTTTAATAGAAAGATTGAATTTTTGAGAATCATTTTCTGTATCGTTTTTAGCAACTAAAGTGTTTGAATTTACTTCCAAGTATTTTTGCGAGGAATTAATTGTATTTTTCGTTTTAAATCGAACAATTCCTTCAGAAACCGCTTGCTTCACGAATTTTTCACTATCTGAAGGATTCGTTTTTGTTAAAACTGTAAGTTTATTTACATTAGAGGATGATGTGGAATAGGAAAGATATTTGTTGGTGCCTTTGGATTTGATAGACACGAGATCATTGCCATGATCCTCAAGCTCAAACAACTCGTCTAAGAAATATTGGTTTGTGTTTACGCTAATTGAATCATTCTTCACGGAAACAAACTTCGAATTATTACTCAATGTAATCGTAGTGCTAGGCACTGCTGCTTTAACTAAGTAAGGCTTAACCCCGATGTATGTAAAAGTCATAGCTAGTATCGTAATAATGCAAACGATTGAAACTCTTTTCCTCAGAAATGATAGATTCATGATCCTTTCCTCCTTATAAACTAAAATCAAATGAGTCTTATTACCTAAAAATTGCAATGAAAACTGTTGTAATTTGCCATATGTAGGATATAATCAGTGTAAGCGACAACGCTAGTTGTTGCAAGATAAACAAGCGAAATACATATAAGAGAGCGAATATTGTAGATTTAAAGATAGGATTCAATGTTAAGTAGGTATATGGAACCAATTATATAAAACTATTTATTTGCATTGGAATAGGGATAGAGATAGGGGTTGAAGCTGTGGCGGCAATCAAAAAAAGACTAGGAGATTTGCTTGTTGAGAGCTTGCTGATTTCTGAGGAGCAGCTGCAGGAAGCGTTGCGTGAGCAGAGTAAGACCAAACAAAAGCTGGGTGACTTGCTCATTACACAAGGTTATATTACCGAACAGCAACTAATAGAGGTTTTAGAGTTCCAACTTGGTATCCCACATGTGAGTTTATACAAATTTCAAATAGATCCGGCAATCGCTCAGATTATTCCAGAGAGCATGGCAAGACGTTACCAAGCTATTCCGATTCAAAAAGAAGGCGGAAGGCTAATGGTCGCGATGGCCGATCCGCTTGATTATTTTGCAATAGAAGAATTACGAATGAGCACGGGCTTCCGTATCGAACCAGCCATTTCAAGCAGAGATGAACTACAAAGAGCTATTGCTCGTCATTACGGTCTTCAAGATTCCATGAATCAGATGCTGGTCGATCTTTCTTCTTCAGATGATATTCAAGAAATAGAAGTGATGGATGAAGATTCGCCCGTCGTTCGCCTTGTGAATCAGATGATTCAGCAAGCTGTTCAACTAAGGGCATCGGATATTCATGTGGACCCAGGCGAGATGCAAATATCGATTCGTTATCGGGTGGATGGTGTGCTTAGAACGGAGAAGACGGTTCCGAAGCAAATGCAAGGCTTTATCACAGCCAGGCTCAAAATTATGGCAAAGCTCAATATTGCGGAACGCAGACTGCCACAAGACGGACGCATTAAGATGCAGGTTGATTTTAAAAATGTCGATATTCGCGTATCCTCACTTCCTACAATTCACGGTGAAAAAATTGTATTGCGGATTCTCGATTTAAGTACTGGTGTGAAGGCGATTGACCAGCTGGGCTTCAACGAGCATAACTTCACCTTATTTAAAGAAATGATCGACAAGCCATACGGGATTTTGCTTATAACTGGCCCTACAGGCAGCGGTAAAACAACTACTTTATATTCTGGACTTCAGCATTTGAATCAGGAAGATACGAATATTATTACGATTGAAGATCCTGTTGAGTATCAGCTGGAAGGCATCAATCAGGTGCATGTGAGTCCGAATATCGGGCTGACATTTGCAGCAGGACTGCGATCTATTTTGCGGCAAGATCCGAACGTCGTTATGGTGGGTGAAATTCGAGACAGCGAAACGGCAGAAATTGCGATCCGTGCATCGTTGACAGGGCATTTGGTATTGTCGACTTTACATACGAATGATTCGGTTAGTACGATTACCCGTTTTAGAGATATGGGCGTTGAACCCTATTTGATTGCTTCCTCTCTCGTAGGCGTTGTTGCGCAAAGGCTTGTCCGACGCGTTTGTGCGGACTGCAAGCAGTCGCATGCCGTGACCGACCAGGAACGAATATTTTTGAGAAGTCGTTCAATTGAGATAGAGATGCTTATAAAGGGCAAAGGCTGTGGAAGCTGCAACAATACTGGATATCGCGGTCGAGTTGCTATTCACGAGGTATTGTTTGTGAATGATGAGCTGCGCGAGCTTATTAACGAAGGGGCATCCGTTCAACAATTGCGTGAAGCGGCAGCAGGGCAAGGCATGATTCAATTGATGGACGACGGCTTGGAAAAAGTAACACGTGGGATTACGACGCTGCAGGAAGTGCTGCGCGAGACGGTAGCACATTAGGCGGAGGGTGGTAACATGTCTGCAAAAGAGAAAATAATGGATCTGCTTAGGCAAGCCCATGAGCAGAAAGCATCCGATCTTCATATCTCGGTTGGCTCTGCCCCAACATTTCGGGTAAACGGCGGTTTAAAAGCAAGTGGAGTCGAGCCTGTTAACTCAGAGGAAGCGATGGAAATGGCGGGTTCGATGCTTTATGAGCAGCAAATGCAATATTTTCAGGATCACGGTGAGATTGATTTCTCCTACAGCATGACGGGCTATTCCCGTTACCGGATTAATATTTATCGGCAGCAGGGCAATGTAAGTATTGCGGCAAGATTAATACCGACGCAAATTCCTACATTGGAGTTGCTCCAGCTTCCGCAGATGATTGCGCCTCTTGCCAATAAACCACAAGGGTTAATTCTTGTGACGGGCCCGACTGGGAGTGGGAAATCGTCAACGTTAGCTGCATTTTTAGGTTATATCAATCGTACTCAGAGGAAACATATTATTACGCTGGAAGATCCGATTGAGTACGTACATAAGAGCGAAGGGTCGATCATTGATCAGCGCGAGGTAGGCAGTGACACAAGAAGTTTCTCAAATGGCTTGCGTGCTGCGCTTAGGCAAGATCCAGATGTGATTTTGGTAGGGGAAATGCGAGATTTGGAGACGATTGCTGCTGCGGTAACGGCTGCAGAGACAGGCCACCTCGTACTGGCTACATTACATACAACGGATGCGCCTCAGACGATTGATCGTATTATCGATGCTTTTCCAGGTCATCAGCAGGCGCAAATTAGAGCACAGCTAGCTGCGGTTCTAGTGACAGTCATATCTCAACGTTTGTTTCCTCGAATAAACGGTCAAGGCAGAATTGCTGCGACAGAAATTCTAGTCAATACTCCGGCAGTAGCAAACTTAATTCGTACAGAGAAGGTTCATCAAATTAGAAGCGTGATGCAGACGAGTCGAGCGTTAGGGATGCATACTCTCGATATGTCGATTAAGGAATTACTGCAAAAGGGCATGATTGATCCGCTAGTAGCCAAATCTTATTTGGTGGAGGGAGGACTCTAATGCCGCAATATAACTATCAAGTCAAAGCAAACACCGGACGGCTGATCAAAGGCAAGCTCTCGAGCATGGATAAAGCTACTGCAGTAGAGGAGCTTCGCAAACGAGGCTTAAAGGTATTGTCGGTTCAAGAGGTTCGATATACGGTCTTATCGACCGAGCTGTATATTGGGAATCCAGTAAAAGGGATTCATTTCATTATTTTTTGCAGACAGTTTGCAACGCTCATTCGTGCAGGTGTTACACTCGTCGAGTCAACCGCCATTTTGTCTGAGCAGACGGAGAGCAAACCACTGAAAAAGGCTTTAGTTGATGTGAACTCGTCCTTGCTAAGAGGGGTTTCGTTCTCGCAAGCAGCGCAGGAGCATAAGCGGATTTTCCCGCCTATGTTCATCAGCATGGTTCGCGCAGGCGAGGAAACGGGAGATTTAGAGGGTACGCTGGATCGTCTTGCTGTATTTTTCGAAAAAGCACATACGACGAAGGAAAAGATCAAATCGGCGATGACCTATCCGATTGTAGTTGGCATAATGTCTCTCGCGGCGGTCGTTTACTTGCTTCAAGGTGTTGTGCCGCAATTCGTCACGATGTTTGCTTCATTTGACGCAGAATTGCCGATGATTACGAAAGTCGTATTGTCATTAAGCGATAGTATATCTAATCAGTGGTATATATGGGTGCTGGCTCTAGTAGCTATCCTCACTGCCTATCAATTTGCGATACGCTCGGAGCGAGGAAGTTACTTTATTGATTATGCGAAGCTGAAGATTCCGATTTTCGGCAAGCTGCTCCAGAAGGGCGCTATCGCTCAAATGACTAGGACACTTTCTTCCCTGTATGCGAGTTCCGTGCCGGTATTGCAGTCTCTGGCTATCGTAGAGCAAGTCGTTGGCAATAAGGTAATCGGAGAAGTAATCCGCAAATCAGGTGACTCGCTAAGACAGGGTAGTCCTTTATCCGATCCGCTCAAAAAATCTTGGGTGTTTCCGCCGCTCGTTACGCAAATGATAGCTGTCGGGGAGGAAACGGGGGCGCTCGATCAGATGCTCTCGAAAGTAGCTGATTTCTATGAAATGGACGTTGACAACACAGTTGACCGTCTTAAGTCGTTAATAGAGCCGCTATTAATTGTATTTCTGGCTGGCGTTGTTGGTTTGATCGTTATGGCGATCATGCTGCCGATGTTTAGCTTATATTCTACTGTTGGGTAAGCACAGGATGCGATGAGTCCGCTCATCTATCTGCTGCTATTCATAAATAATCTATATTCAGGAGGAATTACAAATGCAAATGTTATTGAAACGTTTTAAGAAGGAAGAGAAAGGTTTTACGCTAATCGAGCTCTTGGCAGTAATCGTTATTTTGGCTGTTATCGCGGTAATCGCGGTTCCTTTGATTGGGAATATTATTAGTAAAAGTAAAACAGATTCCAATTTAGCAACTGCCCGCCAAATTTATGACGCTGCACGGTTACATGCAACATCTACTAATGGAACAATAGGAAATATAACATTAGAAGAGCTTCAAACAGCAAAATATTTAGAAAGTCCAATATATTTGCCTAGCACTAAAGAGGCTCTAAACCCTAAAGGAACTAAGATTGATGTGAGTAAAGAAACTGGGGAGTACTTAGTACTGGCTACTGGAGCTGATGCGACACCAGTTGTTGTAGAAAAATATACAAAAGCTGAATTAATGTCAAAGTAAGAAGCTTTATAGTCGGTGATTCGAAAGATGGGATGATCCACTTTCGAATCACTTATTTTGATAAAGAAAGTGGCCTTATAAAATGAACTTATTATTTTCCACCTACCTTTTCATCCTCGGCCTCATCTTTGGCTCTTTCTTTAATGTAGTAGGACTTCGAGTCCCAATGAAACAATCCATTGTAAATCCGCCTTCGCAGTGCCCGAATTGCGGGAACCGCTTGAAAGCTAGAGATCTTATTCCGGTATTAAGCTGGCTGTTTGCCAGAGCGAAATGCAGACAATGCAGTGTTCGGATATCTGTTGTTTATCCGCTAGGAGAGCTAGMGACAGGTCTTTTGTTTTTATGGATATACCTAACTTTTGGAATTTCGTGGGAAATGGTAATTGGTTTATTGCTCGTCAGTATGGGAGTAATCATCACCGTTTCTGATTTGAAATATATGCTTATTCCGAACCGAATTTTACTTGCTTTTGCGCCGCTGTTTATCATCCTTCGTCTTATTTATCCGCTGGACTCCTTTTGGATTCATGTGTGGGGAGCTCTGCTTGGCGGGGGTGTTCTGCTACTGGTCGTAATTGTGACTCGCGGCGGGATGGGAATGGGCGATGTGAAGCTGATTATGATGCTCGGTTGGATTATTGGATTTAAAAATTTAATTCCAGCTTTTATGATTGCTTGTTTAGCAGGAACTCTCGTAGGTGGGGCTCTCTTGCTGCTGCGTATCGTGCAGAGAAAACAGCCTATACCTTTTGGCCCTTTTCTTGTGTTTGGCGCATTATTAGCCTTTGCCTATAGCGAGGATTGGATTTCGTTTTACTTATCGATATTTGAGTAGCAGGATGTGATGATTAATGATTACGGGATTGAACCGAATAGGTTTGACAATCGATCATACAGGTGTTCGATATGTGAAAGCGAAGAAGAAAAAGGGCTGGGAAATCGAAAAAAGCGGCTTTTTGCCTTTTGCAGCAGGATTGATAGTAGAGGATCAATTTACAGCGGTTGAGGAGCTTCGTAATCAGCTTAAGCACTGGGTAAAAGCTGAAAAGTTAACAGGGGCATTTGTTACTGTATCGATACCGACTTCTCAAGTAATTATTCGTAAGCTTATTATTGAATCGTCAAATGCAAAGGAATTAAAGCAGCTGATCGAGCTTGAAATCGAAACAGCCCTTCATTTGCCATTTGAAAAACCAGTATACGACTATGTGATCATATCTTCAGCAAATGATAGAAGTGAAGTGCTCGTTTATGTGTCGCCGCTCAAATGGATTCAGCAGTGCGTGGCACTATTAGAGAGTGCGGGTCTAAAGGTAAAGTATGCTGAATTAGCTTCTACTGCTCTAGCACGGGCTATTAAAGAGAAAAATGATACAAAGCTTGAGAGCACGATGCTGATTAATTTGGATGATTCGAATATTGAAATTTATATGTTCCATAATAGCCAGCCCGTATTTATGCGAGTCATGAATGAATATGAGCAGCTAGCGATCAAAGAGACGGGACTTGCTCCGGAATTAATAGCTAGCATCAATGCGGAAATTTCGAGACTATTAAACTTTTATCAATATAGTATTCACGAGGGCCAATCGAAAATAACCCATACTCTTGTAACAGGCAATGTAATAGGAAAAGAGCAGCTCGTTAGTGAGTTCAGCTTGCTGCAGCCTGACATGCTGGTGGAAAGCCAAAGCTTTGCTTCCTCATCTCCTCAGATGAAAGGCAATGAAGCGGACGAATACCGCATGGCTTTTGGACTTGCGATTAGAGAAAACAAAGATAAGGCTATAAATCTTCTTCCAGAGAGAATCATTAACAAGAAGCAATTTTCTGCTCAGCTTGTCGTTGCAGGTGTCCTATGGTTTGCATGCCTAATCGTTATTGTGTCCTTGTATGCAGGGGCTAGCTCAAGTTTGCAAAAGCAAACGAAAGCAGCTGACGCTCTGACGCAAAGCAATGCTCTATTAGAACAAGAGCTCGCTAATCTAAATAAGCAAAGTCAGCTCGATGTTGATCCAGAGTCAGTTATTAAGAGCATTCGAGAGCATAGACAAGATGCCGTTGTTGTCCTTGATCAATTGCAAGACCATTTGCCAGCGCTCGCTGCTATTCAAACGATGGAGTACAGCAAGCCGGGCTCCATAGCGCTTATCGTGAAATTTGTTGATATGAAGGATGTTGCTGATTATTTAAATGTTTTAAGAACGCTGCCTTTTTCAGGCGGAGCGCTGCTTCAAGGCTTTACAGGGACAGAAACACAGCAAATCGCCCACTTCGAGATGAAATGGAAGGGTCAACTGGAAAGCGAAACACAAGAAACTACGGGAACGACAGAAGAAGGAGGAGTTGCTGCTAATGGATAACAACAAAAACCATTCGCTCATCATCCTCGCGATCATGCTGATGTTTCTCATTTTGCTAGTAAGCTATGTGACGATGCTTCAACCGGCTTATAAGAAGCTTGGGGACAAAAAAGATCAGGTTGCTCAGCTGCAAAAAACGACCGAGCTGCTGACCAAAGCACTTAGCAACAAAAAGGAAAAAGGGAAATTGCCCGAGCAAGAGATTCAAGCAACTTTGCCGCTTTGGGACAATACGGAGCAAATGATTATCAGTTTGAAGGAGATCGGACTGAGTACACAAACAAAGCTGAGCAGTGTTTCATTTAGTGTATCGGAAACGAACCAATTGAACACTTTAATTGGAAGTAAAGAACCGATGTATCCAAGTGTAAAAGAGTTGAAGACGCAGTTAGTCATACAAGGCAGTTATGAACAGATACGGAGCTGGCTTGTTGAGGTTCAGAAGCTGCCACGTTTGGTCATCGTTGATAATATCCGATATTCAATGGCGATTAGCGGATCCATTTCTGCGGAAATTTCAATTACAGCCTTTTTTGATCCCTCGTATGCGTTTATGCTTGATAATCCGATTTTGCCAAAAGCAGCTGAATAATGCTGCTGCTAAT
The DNA here is from genome assembly GCF_056398745.1 of Paenibacillus sp. 01T424. NCBI lineage: Bacteria > Bacillati > Bacillota > Bacilli > Caryophanales > Paenibacillaceae > Paenibacillus > Paenibacillus sp. 01T424. Next base: position 16,717 of record NZ_JBFTPZ010000045.1, read on the forward strand.
CACGAATAAATAAAAGCGCGAGTACGATTTGGTGTTGATTTCCAAGTCTCTCGTGCTTTTTTTATTTGAACATTCATACATCCTTCATGCAACCTGCTGCTGATTGTCATACTATTGTCATAGGAAGTGGAGTGTCGGCGGTTGTTAGGTTTGCGGAAAAAGGGCATAATGGAAGCATAGGAAAATACATAGAAATGGGGAACGGGAATGTCTTATAACGACCGTTTCATACGGGCTTGCCGGAAGGAACAAGTAGATCAATTACCTGTATGGTACATGCGACAAGCGGGACGATATGATCCTGAGTATCGCAAAATAAAAGAGAAGTATTCTTTGCTTGAAATATGCAAACAGTCGGAGCTTGCGGCTGAAGTAACGATGATGCCGGTTCGTAAGCTGGGCGTCGATGCAGCTATTTTGTATTCTGATATTATGAATCCAGTAGCATCTATCGGAATTGATTTTGATATCGTAGCTAATATTGGGCCCGTAATTGCGAACCCGATTCGTTCGGCTGCTGATGTTGAGCGCTTGAAGCCGATTGATGTGGAAGGYGATCTAGGCCATGTCATCGAGACGATTCGGATACTAGACCGTGAGCTGGAAGTGCCGTTAATTACGTTCGCTGGTGCGCCATTCACCATTGCCAGCTATTTAATTGAAGGAAGACCATCCAAAAACTATTTGCGTACGAAAGAAATGATGTACAGCGAGCCGGAGCTATGGCATGAATTGATGCGTAAGCTTGGCGACATGGTCATCACTTATTTGCGCGCGCATATCGCGGCAGGCGGTAAAGCCTTTCAATTGTTCGACAGCTGGGTAGGCGCTTTGACGCCAGCGGATTTCCGGAAATTCGTCTTGCCGACGATTGAGCGTATTTTTGCAGAATTGTCAGACTTGCCGCAGCCGAAAATTTACTTCCCAGGCGTAAGCTCAGGAGAGCTGCTTCCGGAACTATTAAATGTCAAAACAGATGTCATCGGTCTCGACTGGCGGGTTTCGATTGCAGAAGGCCGTCGGAGACTGGATCATGGCTTTGCCGTGCAAGGCAATCTAGATCCTACAATTCTGACTGCGCCAATTAGCGTGATTGAGTCGTATGCGAAAGAGATCATTGATAGCGGAATAGAGGAGCCAGGATTTATTTTCAACCTTGGTCATGGTTTGTTCCCTGAAGCATCACTTGAGAAGCTGGCTCAGTTAACTGCATTCGTACAATCGTATTCTAAAAAGGCAATCGCTGCACGCAGCCATAAGGAGACTAGTCATGTCTGAGCATAAAGCGAAACAAATAGGCGTACTTGTAATGTCCTACGGAACGCCGGAATCGATGGATGATGTTGAAACGTATTACACGCATATTCGCCGCGGCAATGCACCAACGCCTGAGCTGCTTGCTGAGCTTAAAGGTCGTTATGAAGCGATTGTTGGCGGGGTTTTCCCACTGCGTGAAAATACGAACGGTCAGGTTGCCGGCTTGCAGGACAAACTAGAGCAGCTGGCTCCTAACAAATTCACATGCTACCAGGGCTTGAAGCACGCAAAACCGTATATTGAAGACGGTGTTGAGCAAATGGCGAAGGACGGCATCACACAAGCGGTAGGAATCGTGCTTGCGCCACATTTTTCAACGATGAGCGTGGGCAGTTATATTAAGCGTGCGGAAGAAAAGGCGAAAGAGCTAGGTATCGCGATGACTTTCGTAAAGCAATACCATATGCATCCGAAATTGCTTGAGGCGCTTACGGATCGCGTTGTAGCTGGATTAGAACGCTTGGATGCTGCTACAGATGGTGAAGAGCGTGTGAAGGTGCTTTTTAGCGCGCATAGCTTGCCTGAAAAAATTCGTGAGCTTGGTGATCCTTATGAGCAGCAGCTGCTTGAAACATCCGCAGCGGTTGCGAAAGCAGCTAACGTGAAGGATTGGCAGTTTACTTGGCAAAGCGCAGGACGAACAAGAGATCCTTGGCTTGGCCCTGATATTTTGGAAACATTGCCAGTGCTCGCTGAAGAGGGCGTAAAAGCGGTACTTGTTGCACCAGTCGGTTTCGTATCAGATCATTTGGAAGTGTTGTACGATCTTGATATTGAAGCACAAGCTGCTGCGAAAGAGCTGAATATGACTTTGGATAGAATTGCGATGCTGAATCGTGATCCTTTATATATGGAAACATTGGCAGAATCGGTCATCGAGGCTTTGGACAGCCAAGGGAAGGAATGAATGAGATGCGGAGAATCGGAAAACCTGATCGAATTGTCATTATTGGCGGAGGGATCAGCGGACTGAGCTCCGCTTTTTATTTGCAGCGGGAAGCGGAGCGGCAAGGCAGGGAGCTGGAGATAACCATCGTAGATGGGGCTCCTGCCTTAGGCGGAAAAATTAATACGCTGCAGCGTGACGGGTTCGTCATCGAGAAAGGGCCGGATTCTTTTTTGGCTCGCAAGCTTGCCATCATTGATTTGGCGGAGGAGCTTGGCATAGCGGACGAGCTTACGACAACGAATCCAGGAGCGAAAAAAACATATATTTTGCATCAAAGAAAGCTGTTTCCGATGCCTGCGGGACTCGTGCTTGGGGTACCGACTGAAATTGGGCCGTTCGTGAAAACAGGCTTATTGTCATGGGGCGGCAAGCTGCGGGCGCTGATGGATTTGGTGCTTCCTGTTCGCAAGGAGCAAAGCGATGAGTCGCTTGGCGGTTTTTTGGAACGGCGAGTGGGCAATCAAGTGATGCGGCGCATCGCAGAGCCGCTGCTTGCAGGTATTTATGCAGGTGATCTGAAAAAGTWAAGTCTGCAAGCTACGTTTCCGCAGTTTGCCGCGTCAGAGCGCAAGCATGGCAGCCTTATTCGCGGCATGCAGCATAACCGTAAAGTGAGTGCTGCTGCAGGAGCGCTTCCAGCCGTCGCAAAGGGTGGAACTTTTTTGACGTTCAAGGGTGGTTTGTCTTCGCTAGTTAACGCACTAGATAAAGCTTTGAGCAAAGTGCAGCGACGACTCAGTACAAAGGTTGTGGAAATTAAACGATGTGCGGATCTAGCATTAAGCAGCGATCAAGCTGTTTCGAATGCGTCAGAGGGAGCTCGTTATGAGGTTGTCCTTGATAGCGGCGAGACGCTGTGGGCGGATCAAATCGTGATGACGGCACCTGCATATAACGCGGCAGAGCTGCTTGCGCCTTTGACAGAAGTTAATGAGCTGCGCGCTATTAATTATGTATCGGTAGCGAACGTCGTACTGGCATTTGATAAAGCGACGTTTGGGCTCGATTTTGACGGATCGGGATTTGTAGTGCCTCGCTCAGAAGGATTGCAAATTACTGCTTGCACATGGACATCAAATAAATGGCTGCATTCGAGTCCGAATGACAAGGTGCTGCTACGCTGCTATGTCGGACGGTCGGGTGATGAAGAAAGCGTTAGGCTTCCGGATGCTGAGCTTATTAAGGCTGTGCGGCGAGATATTGAAGAAACAATGGGCATAAAAGCAGAGCCTTTGTTTGTTGAAATTACGAGGTTGCCGCGCTCCATGCCGCAATATCCGGTGGGTCATGTTGAGAATATGAAACAGCTGCGAGAACGCTTCGAAAAGGAGCTGCCAGGAGTTTGGATTACAGGTGCAGCGTTCGATGGAGTAGGTCTTCCGGACTGCATAAGACAGGGCAAGGAAGCTGCTCAAGAACTATTAAAGTAAGCTCGTAATAATAGTTCTCCCCGCGAAGGTGGATCATTGCTATAATGGAAGAGTCTAGCTATTCATAGACTTTGATTCTATTAAAGAGGAGCCATCTTCCATGCACATATCACGTTCTGAAACGCATCAGCAGGATAGGTCTAAACGTAAAAAGAGGCTTCGAAGACTCATTTTCGTTAATTTGTCGCTGCTAGGCATCATTATAATCGTATTAGGTGCCTGGCTTGCGGCTGAAAATTCAGATAAGCTAAAAGGTTTGTTAAGCTTCGCAGGTGATTGGAATAAAGGACAAAATCAAACGGTTAACACAGGTGATAAAGGGTCAGAAAACGAGCCGGATTTAACAGAAGACGTCGATTTGTCTGGAAATGACACAGAATCCAATCTACCGAATGAAGAGGAAGATACTTCTGCTATAACGGATCCTAACGGAGCCGGCAGCGAGGAAGAGAGAGTCAGCCTTTCCTTTGTAGGGGATTTACTCGTTGCTGATTATGTGAGCGCCATCACTGCCCGTGAAGGCTATGAGTATCTCTATCAACCTGCCATGCTTTACTTAAGCGAACCGGATCTGACGGCTGGCAATTTGGAATTTCCAGTAACGAAGCGTGGTACTCCGGTAACCGGAACGCCATATGTGTTTAAAGGTTCGCCTGATGTTCTTCCATCGATACGTAATGCAGGCTTTGATGTTTTGAGCTTAGCCAACAACCATGCGCTTGACCAAGGCGTTGAAGGTATGCTCGACACGATGAAATATTTGGATGAAGCAGGCCTATCGCATATGGGGGCGGGCAATAATGATACCGAGGCGTTCACTCCGGTGATCAAAGAGGTTCGGGGCATTAAGGTAGCTTACATCGGACTGAGCAAAGTGGTTCCGTTTTCTTCATGGAAAGCGGATAAAAATACAGCAGGATTAGCTGAAACCTATGATACTCGGCGTGCGACGGAAGCGATTGCGAAAGCAAAGAAAGAAGCAGATATCGTTGTCGTGATGGTGCACTGGGGCAAGGAACGAGTGGATCAGCCCGAGCCGTATCAAAAGGATTTTGGCAAACAATATATCGATGCGGGAGCAGATCTGGTGATCGGAAGCCACCCGCATGTGCTGCAAGGCTTCGAAATGTATAAAGGAAAATGGATTGCATACAGTTTAGGAAACTTTATTTTTAGCTCATATCCCAAGGAGACAGCGGGCGAGACCGGTGTTCTTGACGCTTTATGCACTAAAAACGGGGATTGTGAGATGACGTTTCATCCGATGTTTACAGTTAATGCGCAGCCTACTCCATTAGAGGGAGAAAAAGCAAAAGCGTTACTCGATCGGCTAACATCGGTCTCCTTTGGCGTAAAGCTGAATGAGGATGGACGCATTGCACCTGAACAATGAGCCGAGTGAGAGGATGATCGTTTAATGAAAAATCCGTGCGTAGCGCACCGAGGCTGGTCTAGCCGCGCGCCGGAAAATACGATGGCAGCTATACGGTTGGCGCTCGCTGATCCACTAATTGAATGGATTGAAATTGATGTTCATCTTTCAAAGGATCATGTACCGATGGTTATTCATGATTACACGCTGCGCAGAACGACAGATGGAAAAGGCGATGTGAAAAAAAAGACGGCTGACGAGCTTGCAGCACTGGATGCGGGCAATTGGTTTTCACAAAAGTATCAAGGCGAGCATATTCCGACCCTTGCTCAGGTGCTTAAAGAATCAGTCGGACACTGCAAGCTTAACATCGAGCTGAAGACGGACGGCATCCGTTATCCGTTGATCGAGCAGAAGGTGCTTGAATGTATACAGGCATATCAAGCGGAAAGTGAAGTAGTCATCACGTCCTTTCATGAAGGTACATTATACCGAATGAAGCGCCTATGCAGCCAAATTCGTACCGGTATTATTATTGACGGCTGGCGGAATTCGCTGCCTAAAGAGCTAAAAGAGCTTGGAGCAGATTTTTTGTCGATCAGCTATTCCAAGCTAAACAAGGAACGAGTCGAACTATTGAAAAATGCAGGCATTCAAATTATGGCCTGGACGATCAATGAGAAACGTGCGATCCGTAAAATTGCTGCACTTGATCCGGAATTATTAATATGTACAAATTACCCGGAACGCTGGCATGAGCTGCGGGCTGAAAGCATGGAATTAGAAGTAGTAAATAGAAAAAAATGATTAAAAATAATAAATAGAGTGCAAGGGATAAGATAGCAAGCATGTATGGGTTGTGTATAAGCAGGAGGTTGCTCGCTAGATGGTAGGATGGATAGATGAATGGTGGTTGCGTCTGATTATCGGCTTAGTGGGCAGTTGCTTTATTGCAGCAGCAGCCTATCATGTGAAATCATTGTCCGCTTCAGGCGCGTGCTCGGCGATCATAATGGGAACCGGCTTCGTAACACTAGGTGAACCGGTCTGGTTTGGGTTATTGATCGGTTTTTTTGTTTCATCAAGTGTATGGTCGAAGTGGAAGAGAAAACATAGAGCGAAGGAAGCTGCCGAAGCCAAATATGCGAAGACTGGCCGCCGTGATGCAGGGCAAGTATGGGCAAATGGCGGCGTAGGACTCCTATTATGCGCCGCTCATGCAATCTGGCCTGATGAGGGGTGGCTGTTCGCTTACATAGGCGTGATGGCTGCTGTAAACGCGGATACATGGGCCACGGAGATCGGGGCCTTAAGTAAGACGGCGCCGCGATCGGTGACGAGCGGCAAGCCGGTCACGCCTGGAACGAGCGGCGGTGTCACGCCGCTCGGCAGCGCAGCAGCGCTCGCAGGCGCCGTGTTCATCGGCGCCGTTGCCGCGCTGCTGCTTGCGGCCCCGCAGCCAGCAGAGGCTGCTGCGGGTACGCTTGGCGGCTCGGCGGCGGTATATATCGCCGCCGCAGCCGCCGCTGGCCTGGCCGGGGCGTTCGCCGACTCTTTGCTCGGCGCAACCGGCCAGGCCATGTATCGCTGCCGGGTATGCGGCAGCGAGATCGAGCGCGCCGCGCATTGCGGCAGTGCGGCGGAGCAAGTGCGCGGCTTCGCCTGGCTGAACAACGACAGAGTGAACCTTATGTCGTCGTTATTCGCAGGCGTGCTAGCATGGGGGATCGGTCAAGTTTTTCTGTGACCGATGCGAGTAGTTATTGTGAAAAGACTGATCAGGATGAAGAAATTCTCCTGATCAGTCTTTTTTTCAATCTACACGATGATCAACCCTATCAATAACCACAAAAAAAGGTAATCTATGTTATTGTTATCCTATATCTATCTCGTTAAAATTTACATAAATATGTAAATGAAAAGACTTCCAATACACAAGGAGGGACTCTTATGAACGATAGTTTTAATCGAGAGTGGTTAACCAATAAATTTGAAGAAATCAGAAAAAGAATGCTGAAGGCGATCGAACAGCTTGATGATGACCAGTTGAATTGGCAGCCTGATCCATCAAGTCACAGCATATCGATGTTGATCAATCACATAGATGGCAATATTGAAGAGAGAATCGTAAAAGGTATTTTACGTGTAGATATTAAGAGAAGCCGTGACGATGAGTTCAAAGCTGAATATGTAAAGAAGGCAGCCTTGCAAACGATCATTCAGGATAGGCTGCAGCTGGTCATCGATACGATTCAGACGATTTCGGATGAAGCGTTGGGACAAACCCAAACAGTGAGGAACCGGGAAAGAACGAACTTGGATATGCTGCATCAATGTGCTGCCCATTATTCTGAACATATGGGACAACTATTCTATATTGCAAAACTATGTTTGAAAGAGGAATACACATCCACATCAGTGGTTCGCCCAAAGTCATACGAATAGATTTCAGAACCAAAAGATTCCTTGCCATTGCTAAGGAATCTTTTGGTGTTATCCGAGCTCTACAAAATACCTGCTTAACGCAAAATATATCCGCCATCAGGGAAAAGGGTGCTTCCAGTTGTATACGCATTAGTCATTAAATAAATCGTAGTATGGGCTGCATCGTCTGCTTGACCGATTTTGCCTAACAGATTGATTTTTGCATAGGCATCATAAGACTGGTCTCTGACTTCCTGTTCTGCACCTTCCCAGTTGAAATTCGTATGGATGGTGCCGGGAGATATAACGTTGACACGTATGGGAGCAAGTTCAACCGCCAGCGCTTTGCCAAGACTTTCGATAGCCCCGTTGCAGGCAGCATAGGAAGCGCCGCCCTCAAGCGGCCGTTGGCCAAAAGCACCGGACATGAGCACGATTGAGCCATTCGAGTTAATAAATGGAGCAGCGTATTTCACCGCATTGTACTGCGGCCAAAATTTTGAATTAAAGCAGCTGTGTGCAACCTCAGCACTTGATGTAATTGGACCTCGAACGTAGGAGGCACCCGGTGTAAATAAATGGTCGAAATGACCGATCTGCTCGAAAAAAGACTGAAGCGCCAGTTCATTCTTGTTATCTAATGCATAGGCTTCAACATGCTCATGACCTAAGTACTGCCGTGCTGCATCCAACCTTTCTTTGGACCGGCCGGCAATGACAACTTGAGCCCCTTGCTCTATTGCTTGTTTTGCAGTCGCTAAGCCAATTCCTGAGCTTCCTCCGATAATGACGATCCGTTTATTTTTTAATGAAAAATTAGACATGATCATATTCTCCTTTTGCAGTCAAATCACTTCTAATGTTTATTATTCATGACAAAAACAAGACTGCCAAGTACGCACTTTGTTCGTACTTAGTACGAAAAATCGTACTAATCATAAAAATATATAATGACTGGGACTAACGTGCGCATGCAAATAACATGAGGTATGATGATAGTGGAGGTGATACGATGATTACGGATTTGAAGGAACCGAGGCTAAAAGGTGTACTTACCACCCTTCATATGATTGGCGGGAAATGGAAGCCGCTTATATTGTTTATTTTATTAATTGACGGGACCAAACGATTTGGTGAACTAAGACGGCTTATTCCTGAAGTCTCGCAAGGCACGCTTGCGAAGCAGCTTCGCGAGCTCGAAGAGGATGAGCTCATTACCCGTGTTATCTATCAAGAAGTGCCTCCGAGGGTGGAGTACAGCATTTCTGAACACGGAAGAACACTGACCTCGGTGCTTGACAGCATGTGCGGCTGGGGTAGGGAACATTTGGCTTATGTTAGTACGAAGGAAATGAAATAATCAATCCAGCTCCTTAAAAATAAACAGCAAAGAGACCGTCAAGCAGGCTTGACGGTCTCTTTACGTATTTCGGTTATTTCGTCAATTGCTCCATTTGACCAATAAGCTCTTCAAAGACGCTCATTGCTTGCTCAATTGGCTCAGGTGAAGACATATCCACGCCGGCTTTTTTCAAGATATTAATCGAGAAGTCTTTGCCGCCGCTTTTGAGGAAGCCAAGATAACGCTCAACCGCAGGCTCGCCTTCCTCCAATATTTGTTTGGAGAAGCTGGTTGCAGCTGAGAAGCCCGTTGCGTATTTGTACACATAGAAGCTGTTATAGAAATGGGGGATACGAGCCCATTCCATTTCAATGTCTTTATCTACGACCAAGCCTGAGCCGTAGTACTGAACGTTAAGATCATAATAGATTTTGCTAAGGTCTTGCGGCGTTAACGAATCGCCTTGCTCCGTGCGCTCATGGATGATTTTCTCGAACTCTGCAAACATCGTTTGACGGAATACGGTTGTGCGGAACTGATCCGCATAATAAGTGAGCAAATACATTTTTTCTTTTGGATCAGTTGATTTGTTAAGGAGATAATCCATCAACAAAGCTTCGTTTAATGTTGAAGCAACCTCAGCAAGGAAAATCGTATATTGTGCGTCGCGGTAGTTCTGATTTGTATCCGAATAATGGGAATGCAGAGCATGACCCATTTCGTGCGTCAATGTGAACATGCTGTTCAAGTTGTCATTATGATTGAGCAATACATACGGATGCGTGCCGAAAGCGCCCCAGCTATAAGCACCGCTGCGTTTGCCTTCATTCTCGTACACATCAATCCAGCCATTATCGAAGCCCTCTTGCAGCACCTTCAAATAATCTTCTCCCAGTGGCTTCAAGCTTTCTTTTACTGTTTTTTTGGCTTCCTCATACGTAATGTCCATTTTGAACTCGTCAACGAGCGGTGCGAACAAGTCGTACATATGCAGCTCATCCAAACCGAGCAGCTTTTTGCGAAGCTCCATATAACGATGCATCAACGGCAGATGCTTATGAATGGTGTTGATGAGGTTTGTATATACTTCCTGCGGAATGTTGTCACCATAAAGGGACATATCCAGCACGGAGTCATATTTGCGAGCTTTTGCATAAAAGCTGTTTTTTGTAACGTTAGCCGTCAATGTTGTAGCAAGTGTATTTTTTAACTTGCCGTATGTTTCGTACACTGCTTTAAATGCCTCGCGGCGTACGTCTTGGTTTTTGCTCTCAAGGAACTGTATGTAACTGCCGTGTGTCAGCTCAACCAATTCGCCTTTTTCGTTTTTCACTTTTGGGAATTTGAGGTCTGCATTGTTCAGCATGCTGAAGATTGTACCGGGAGCGGAGCTCATATTGCCTACTTGTGCAAGCAGCGCTTCCTCGTCTTTTGATAAAATATGAGCTTTCTGGCGACGCATTTCTTCGAGTGTATGGCGGAATTTGGCAACGGAATCGTTCGTTATCAATTGCTCCAGCTGCTCATCGGATAGACTGAGAACCTCAGGTGTGATGAATGATAATGCTTCGCCGGATTCCACACTTAGTTTTTTGGATTTCTCGGAAAGAGCCTGATAAGTAGGTTCTGCCGTATCCTCATGATGCTTCATATTTGCATATACATAAAGCCGTTCAACATGCAGTGACAATTCATCTTCAAGCTCGAAGCAAGCTTTAAGCTGCGCGACATCGGCTAATTTGCCTTGGTATTCGGATATTTTTTTGATTAATCCTTTTGCTTCTGCATATTCCTTGTCCCATGCCGCTTGGCTTGCAAAAATATCCTCTAGCTTCCAGCGGGTCTCAGGTGCCGATTCTGAACGTTTAGGTACGTGATTCATCGAATTCCTCCTTGGTATGGATAAGGTTGGTAAAGCATGCTCTGCATGTGCCGCGGTCTCATTTGTAGCGGTAGCACCTGGCACGAGGCTTAAAATAAGCAGCAGGGGAAGCCATTTCATCCAGTTATCACCTCAGGACACAGTTTGTTTCTACTATGTCCGTACGGGATAACGAATATTCAGCTGCCTGCCGGCTAAGCTGTACCCATTGTGAAAAAAGCATATACGATCAGAAAAAACGCAAATGCAATAAATCCAATGGATACAAGTGCAAGACCTCTGCGTATGCCAGGAGGCAAGGTATCTCGTTTCATGATAACGATGGCTCCTAGCGCGAAGGCTGCAATAATGAAAATAACTGAAGCGGTAGCATCCATTTGAAGGTAAGTCCTCCTGATTGTAAGCTGGCCTCAAAAGGCAGCATTCTAATTTTACCTATGCACAAATGCGTAACGATATGTTCGCCGCGCTGTGTGAAATATCCTGCTGATTGGTTAGAAATAGACTGCTTATACTTCCTTTAGCGCACTCATAATGGATGCTAGTTCATCTTCGCGTCCAACAAAGTCGGCTGCGCGAAACCGATTCTGTGCCCAGTGAAGCATCTCAGGGCGGCTAATAAAAGTATGTGTGTCCTCGCCCCATTGATCAGAAATTTCCCGAACAATAAGTGTTTTGCCTTGAACTTCAACCGTCAACATATTGTATTTGTCGGTCTTGTAAATTTCGTGTTTCTTAAACATGCGTAAATTCCACCCTTATAGTAGTTAATTATGGTATTCTTATCATCATAGCCATTATGGCGGCGGTAATCAATACGACGCTGCAAGAAGAAGCTATAGCTGTAACGAGAAAAGTTGAGATGAGACGAGCAGAGGAGAGTGCAAGAATGAGTAAACAGGGCTATGAGCAAATGGGAGTCGCTATGACTTGCAGAAGCTACGAAGAGTATTTAAGGATGTTTGATTTACAGCAGGAGGATCTTGCTAGAGGGGAAATTCTTGATGTTGCAGCCGGGGGTTCGTCATTTACTGCAGAAGTAAATGAGAGAGGTTTTTCAGCAACTGCTGTTGATCCGCGCTACGGGGCAGGAATTGAGCAATGGATCTCTGAGGCAGCTGAGGAAATCGAAACATCAACGGCGAAGATTGCAAAAATTCAGGAGCATTTTGACTGGAGCTATTACGGGTCGGTTGAGAATCATCGAGCTGGACGCGAAGCATCCATTGAACGATTTAAAGCCGATGTATTAAGAAACGAGAATAAACAAATCTATATAGATGGCAAGCTTCCAGAGCTGCCCTTCAAGGAGAATCGCTTTTCACTCATTTTGTGCAGCCATTTTATGTTTTTGTATGCGAATCAATTTGGTCATGAATTTCATTCGCAGGCTGTTCTGGAACTGATGCGTATTTGTAAGCCAGGCGGTCAAATTCGAATTTATCCGCTTATATCGCTTAACTGGGAACCTTATTCGGAACTAGATAACCTGATTGCGATGATAGCTGCTAACGGAGGGCGCACAGAGCTTGGAGAATCCAACCTTCCGTTTATCCCTGGATCTAGTCAATATTTGAAAATTTTACTTTAATTGCTTTTTTGAAATGGGATAGCTATAATAATTTTACTCGCACGTTCAAATAAAACGGCGGTCATATTTAGGAGGTTGTTCAATTGAAAGGAACAGTTAAATGGTTTAATGCAGAGAAAGGCTACGGCTTTATCCAAACAGAGGGCGGAGAAGACGTATTCGTGCATTTCTCAGCGATTCAAAGCGATGGCTTCAAATCTTTAGATGAAGGGCAAGCGGTTGAATTCGACATTACTGAAGGTAACCGCGGTGCTCAAGCGGCCAACGTCATTAAACTATAAGAAAATGTGCGAATGGAGAGGGCTCCCTGGAAGCGGGGAGCCCTTTTTTAATATGAACATATTACCATTATTAGTATTTTTAAATTTTATTGTCAGCCTTTTATAAATAATCAAAGCATTTTTTATATATTTTGAAGCTGGACTATTAAACCATCATTAGGATACGAATTTCTAAGCCATAATCAGATCAATAGATAACGTGAAATAACCGCCGTTTGCGCTTGCTTTCATTGACCAAGACCTATTTGCAATGATAAACTGTTGCTTGGAAACTTTGTCAGGGGAGCGAGCATAATGAAATTTAAATTGTTCAAAGACCGTAAAGGAAAGGCCGATCAGGCTAAAAATAACAAGTTCGTCAAGCTTGGACGTGAAATTTATGTACAAGCCCGCAGAGGCGGACCAAACCCAGATTCGAACTTTGGTTTGAAAACAGCGATTGCCAACGCAAGAGCGGAGCAAATGCCAAACGATAATATCGAGCGTGCGATCAAGAAAGCAGCTGGTGCAGGCGATGGCGTCGAGTACGATGATATTATGTATGAGGGTTATGGCCCAGGCGGCGTAGCTATTATGGTTAAATGCTTGACGGATAATCGGAATCGTACAGCAGCTGACGTTCGTTCTGCGTTTAATAAACGTGGCGGCAATATGGGTGAGAGCGGCTGTGTAGGTTATATGTTCGACCATAAAGGATTGCTTGTTGTCGATCGTGAAGCGCATGAGACAGATGAGGATACGATGATGATGGTTTCGCTTGAAGCCGGAGCTGAGGACGTTATTGTCAATGACGAAAGCTTTGAGATTTTGACACATCCGCATGAGTTCGAGCAGGTGAAAAATGCGCTTGAGAAGGAAGGCTACTCCTTCGTAAATGCTGGCGTGCGCTGGCTTCCGCAAACGATTGTTAAAGTCGATGGCGAAAATGCGGAGAAGCTGCTTAAGATGATGGATGCTTTTGAAGATAACGACGATGTGCAGGATGTATACTCCAATTTTGAAATTGTAGAATAGTATCTGCTTAAGCAATAAAAAAGGGCTGCTCCAAGCGTAGGTGATACGCCTTCTGGAGCAGCCTTTGTTTAACTATAAGAAATGATTTCATTTGTGACACGGAAGGCATATTGCTTGGTTGAACTAGAGCTGGTTATCGGTTCGTTCGACTGAAAAAGTATCTTGTAAGGAAGGCAGCCGCTGCAACCAGTGCTAAGGCAGCTCCCATACGGAAGAAGGTCTCGCGTCCGAAATGCTCATAAATATAACCGCCGAACATGCCGCTGATCACACCGGCAAGTCCAGTCCAGACAACGGCATAAACGGCTTGGCCGGATGCGCGGAACTCGTCAGGAATAAGGTGGGACAAATAACGCAGCGCAGTTGAAAAATAAATGCCGAACGAAACGCTGTGCATGGCTTGGGTAGCAATTACCCAGCGTGGATCTTGAATATCGCTAAGCAGCCATAGTCTGACAGCATACATGATGGATGCGATCATAAGCAGCGGCAGCTCCTTAAATTTATGGCCGTATTTGCCGAGTAGAAACAAGATCGGAATCTCGCTCATCGCGGACACGAGCCATGCAAGTCCAACCAAAGAATCGCTTGCTCCCATTTGGCGCATGGTGACGGCAAGAAATCCCTCGTACATACGGTGCGGGATCGAAATGGTCAAAATAATTAAAAAGAACAATAGGACATCACGCTGGCGAATAAGCTTAAAGAATCCAGAAAAATCGATTTTCCGAGCGCTTCCTTGATAGTCTCTAATTCTCGTCGTTAAGGCGAGGGTGATGGCTATGGTACAAAGTGCTAGCGGAAGCGTCCACTGTGAGCCAATTTCTTTTAGAATAAGTCCGAACGTATAAGCCGTTACTGCAAAGCCTAGCGAGCCGAATATTCGTATTAAAGCGTATGGCGTTCCGGTGTATTGACTTGATAATAACAGCAGACTGTCACTTAATGGATTAATAGGTGTCTGAAAAAAATAAAAGCCCATCATAACAAGGCAAACAAGAGCAAAGTTTTCAATAGGGAAAAGCAATGAAATCATGACAAGCTGTCCAAATAACAGGATCATAAGAAGTTTTTTTATCGTTCTGAATTTGTCGCTGGCTATCCCAAGAAGGATATTTGCAAAGATTGATATGAATGGTCCTGTTGAGTAAATAATTCCAATTTGCTGCTCAGAGAAACCTCTATCCAAAAAGTATAACGGGATAAAGGAAACAACCATCGCAGCGGTAGAATAAGAAGAGAAGCTGTAAATTCGTAGTGAAAGTGTTTCCTTGCGTGCAGTCGAAGAGCGCTCTGCTGGCGCAATCTCAGATGTGTCCATCTTTTAAAGCTCACTCCATCTCTTTACAAAAACAATATGGTTCTCAGTATAACATGGATTAGTTATCGAACCAATGAGATTTGAAGCTGGATTATTATGAGCTGAGATGATACATTTAGAGGCGGAGGTTTACAATGGGTGCTTATCGTTTTGACTGGAATGAACGGCTTCGGATCCGTATTCCCGTGCTGGAAATGGAATGGGAGCAGTATGCAGCAGCTGTGCAGCTTGCGATCGTAGAGCAGTGGGAACTCATTCGTGGGACGATCCCCGATCGCGTGAAAGAGTTTGAAGCGTTCATCAATGAAAAGCAGGCAAAGCTGTTTGAAGAAGATAGCTTTGAGCAATCCTGTATACTAAACTATGAAATTGCCGATTATGCAAGTAGGATAAACGACCTTCATATTTGGTATCGCCTAGAGCAGCAATTAGAGCCGCGCTGGCATTCATGAACGATTTTGAGGAGAGGTGCATCATGAGATTGACGACTTTGACAGGCCATCGAGTGCCCCAGAGCCCACTAAAGCTCATGCATCGCGTATATAAATATGTACTTCCCGAAGTGGCGCGAGAGCTCGAGCAACATCGCGTATTTGCACTGCGAATACCAGATGCTGAGCTGCGAACACAAGCTCTTAGCAGTATGGATAGCAAGAAGTTTCATTGCCAAGGCGGCGGAGTTTATGCAGCGGCGAACTTAGAGCACAGACATGTGCTCATACCGTTAATTGTTGCGCTGCAGACCATTAGCGACTATTTGGATAATTTATGCGATCGCAGCACCTCTCTTGATCCGAATGATTTTCGATTATTGCATCAATCGATGCTCGATGCCGTCAATCCCGAAGCTCAGCTTCAGGATTATTATGCATTTCGCGATGAAAAAGATGATGGGGGTTATTTGCATCACCTGGTACGAACTTGTCAGATCCATGTCGCGCAATTGCCTTCCTATGGAAGTGTTCAACAGCATGTGATCGAGCTAGTCACTTTATATGGCGATTTGCAGGTGTACAAGCATATACGCAAGGAATTGCGCGAGGAGCATTTGTTTGCATGGTGGGAGCAGCATCGAGGGAACTATCCAAACCTGAAATGGAATGAATTTGCTGCGGCATCAGGTTCGACGCTGGGCATGTTTATGTTGTTTCTAGCCGCAAGTGAGCCATGCTTATCCACGCAGGACGCTGCAGCGATCAAAAATATTTATTTTCCGCATGTTTGCGGACTTCATATCCTGCTCGATTATTTAATCGATCAAGAAGAGGATCAAGTAGGCGGAGACCTTAATTTTTGCAATTATTATGATAATGACAGTCTGCTTGTTGAGCGTCTCGGTACGATTGTGAACCGAGCGCGTGAGGATGTGAAGCAGCTTCCTGCTTCTCGTTTTCATAGTTTGATTATTGAAGGGCTCTTAGCCTTATATTTGTCAGACCCGAAGGTTCGCCACCAGGCGGATGTCAGAAATGTTTCTAGGAGGCTAATGAAGAACAGCCCGCTTACGCGTCTGTTTTTCCTTATTAACAGCATCTGGATTCGGAAACAACAGGCTTAACTATAAATAAAAAATGTGGAGGAATGACCATGTCTGCAGTCAAATCAATCGCAGTATTGACAAGCGGAGGAGATTCGCAAGGAATGAACGCAGCCGTTCGTGCTGTTGTAAGGAGTGCACTATATCACGGTTTAGATGTATATGGTGTTCAAAGGGGTTACCAAGGGCTTATCAATGACGACCTTAGACAAATGGATTTGAGAAGCGTTGGTGATATTATTCAACGCGGCGGTACAATTTTGCAAACAGCTAGATGCAAGGAGTTTATGACACCTGAAGGCCAACAGCGCGGTGCCGAAGTGCTTCGTGCTAGAGGTATCGACGGTTTGGTCGTTATTGGCGGCGACGGCTCGTATCATGGCGCTAATAAGCTAAGCAAGCTGGGCATTAAAACGATGGGACTTCCAGGAACGATTGATAACGATATTCCGTTTACGGATATTACAATCGGCTTTGATACCGCGGTTAGCATCGTAGTAGATGCAATTAACAAAATTCGCGACACGATGTCATCGCATGAGCGTTCATCCGTCGTTGAAGTTATGGGACGTCATTGCGGCGATATCGCTTTGCATGCTGGTCTAGCAAGCGGTGCGGAGACGATTCTTGTACCAGAGGTTCCTTTTGAACTGACTGAGGTTGCAGAGCGTATGAAGACGAATTTTGCCAAAGGCAAGCGTCATTCAATTATTGTTGTAGCAGAAGGTGCGGGCAAAGGTGAAGAAGTAGCAAGACAGATTACTGCTAATAGCGGAATTGAGCCGCGTGTAACTGTACTTGGACATATTCAACGCGGCGGTACGCCGACGGCAATCGATCGTATTCTAGCAAGCCGTCTTGGTGACTTTGCCGTTAGACAGCTAATGGCTGGCGATTCAGGCAAAGGCTGCGGCGTTGTTAAAGGCGAGCTCGTAACGACTGATATTGATCTTGTTGTCAATACGAAGAAACCATTTGACACTGATATGTACGAGCTGGCACTTCGTTTATCCCAATAAAAATAAATATAAAAAAAGTCCACCGCCGCTTTGTTAGCGAAGGTGGACTTTTTTGTGTCTAATAGGATGTAAGCTAATCATATTCCACGTTAGGAGTGTATTTATTTCCGGCATTCCATAGGAGAAACTCCTTGATGCCTGTTTCTTTCAAAGCTCTAATCTGAGCTTCGACTTCCGTTTTGCCATACTTCACAAAATGACCAGCGCCTAACCAGCTTGCAGTGAAATCTTGAATCCACGGCCGAATAATCGGTTTAACCTCCGTACCCGGATCAAGCTTCTTATGCGTATCAAGCATGGCGCCTTTTATAGTCTCATATGGGCTTTTGTCAGGATCCTTTTGTTTAAACCATCCTGTACTATAGTGACTAGGATAAACCATAGGTGAAATGACATGCACATCATTTGAAATTTTCACAAAATCTTGGCCAATGCCTTCGGCTGTCGGTACGGATGCCGCATAACCAAATATATCTACCGAAACCCTAACACCGAGCGGCTGAAGCTGTTCTCTAGCATATTTGACAAATCCAGC
Source organism: Paenibacillus sp. 01T424 (assembly GCF_056398745.1). Lineage (NCBI taxonomy): Bacteria > Bacillati > Bacillota > Bacilli > Caryophanales > Paenibacillaceae > Paenibacillus > Paenibacillus sp. 01T424. The sequence goes on from NZ_JBFTPZ010000045.1 coordinate 34,731, forward strand.
GACTGTGTCCACGCGGCTCTGATCAGCCTTGCTGAAGGTCAGTGTATCTGATTTGTTATCAAAGCCCTCAGGGAACCGAACATAGTCGAATTGGATTTCCTTAAAGCCAAGCTTTGCTGCTTCCTTGGCGACAGCAATATTATAATCCCATACTTCTTTGCGATAAGGATTTACGAAGCTCTCACCGCGATTATTTTTCCATATCGTTCCGTCTTGCTGGAGGAAAGACAGCTCAGGCTGCTTTCGCGCAAGTACCGTATCCTTGAAAACTACAATTCTGGCTATCGGATAAATGTTATGTTTTTTTAAAGTAAGCATAAGTTCATTAATATCTCGGATATATTTCTTCGAAGCGCCAACCTCTAGCAGTTCGGGTGTTGTAGTAGGATATGTAATGTAGCCGTTGTCATCTTTAATGTCGATCACCATACTATTGAGGTCCGTGTCGTCAAGCAGCTTTAAAAGCGATTCCATGCGCGCACCGCCTGCGCTGTGAGCAGTTACATAGATTCCTTTGATCGGCGGTGTTTCAGGCTGCGGGTCTTTTATGATGAGTCCAGCGTGATTTTTTCCTGAGATTTCGCCTCCATTTGCAGCTGCATCCGGATCAATGATGGTTTGGCCAGCTGCGGAATTTAAGTATGCAATTGCTAGCTGCTTCACTGCGGTGTTATGCTCTCCGCTTCCAGTGAGCAAGCTGTACAGCAGCAGCAATGTTGAAATGATGTTGTCCATTTTGCTCTCTCCCCGTTAGCTATTCTGTTCAAATTATAAAGCAGATGGCATGTCTGGGTCATTAACTTTTTTACAATTGTCATAAAACTCATATTGAAAATTTGCTAAAAAGCTGAAATAAAGACTTGCGAATAGGTGATTATCGCCGCCGTTTTCCTGCAAAACAAACAAAAGCCAGCCGAGTGTGACTCGACTGGCGCATAAATAATCCGTGTGTGTCCCGCATTGTCATTGTAACAAAGCTTCTCTCTGCTGATTGCAAATACTGTGCTGCACAATTTCCATTGCGTCAGCAGGCTCTAATACTGCAAGACCGTCACGCAGCACAATGCTGATGTCCAATTCGCGTTTCGTAAGAAAAGGACTGAGCTCTGGGGCTAGCTTCTCTACAATTTGAGACAATTTGACCGTTTCCATATCCACCTGAGCCTCACCCTTTCATATCTAATGTTTAGGGGAAATCATATGGCAAGAAACCAAACTACGGGATACAAACATTATATCAGGATCATTTTCAAAAACATAGGGATACGGTGTAAAATCCATACCTGCGTATATGATTTAGTCTTTTGGCTTGTAAAAATCGCCGATGACACCAACCGTTTCTACGATGTTAATGAATGCACGCGGGTCGATGGTGGTAATCGTTTTGCAAAGCTCTGCTATTTCATATTTCGTTCTTACAGTCATCAGCATATCGCGATCACCCGAAGAATATGCACCGCGTGTTTTTATTATTGTAATTCCGCGCGGGTGCAAGAGCAGCTTTGCGAGCAGCTCTTCGGTTTTGGTCGTGATGATGAAGGCCGTAAGTTTAATATGCCTCACGTGGATGAGATCTACTACTTTTCCAGCGGAAAAAATAGCGACGAGCGAGTATAAGGCTAAATTCCAGTCCTTCGTAAACAAAATCAACACTGCAATGACTACGCCATTCAATAAAAATATAATCATGCCTATTGGCCAATCGTGTTTTCGCGTTGCAATTGAGGCAATAATATCGAAACCGCCTGATGAGCCGCCGTACCGAAGGGTTAAGCCGCTGCCAAACCCGACTATAATCCCGCCGAATACAGCGCCAAGCATAAGGTCATCCGCAATTTTCATGACGGGTATAACCTGTAGGAATACCGTAGAGGCGACAACGGTGTAGACGCTCCATATAATAAAGCGATGACCTACGATAAACCATCCCCATAATAGCACCGGCACATTGAGGATAAAATAAAGCAAGGCGATGTTTCCGCCCGTAATATAGCCGACCATCATGGAAATACCAGATATTCCACCGCTAAGCAGCTGGTGCGGAATTAGAAAAAAATTGAAGCCCAGTGCGATAAGGAAGGCGCCTACCGTCATCATTGGGATTGTAAAAAGGTAACGCAGGGAATGCGGATTCAATAAAATCGCTCCAATGCAACCGACTTGTTTAATTCCTTTATTTTGGCATGCTTAGTATGTCTTAAATTGGTTTGCTGGTATTCACGATTGATTGTGTGCTATAATGATTTGGATATTCTTAAGTAGGCTGCAGATAAAAGGAGTTTGAGAAAAGTTTGAAAACATTTGCTGAATTTGGCTTGGAACCAAAAGTGTTACAAGCAATTACCGAACTTGGATTCGAGGAATCTACCCCGATTCAAGACAAAGCTATCCCTATTGCTATGGCGGGACAAGATTTAATTGGCCAAGCACAAACGGGTACAGGAAAGACAGCGGCATTCGGAATTCCGCTCATTAACAAAATTCCGACAAGCGAGGAACGCATTGTCGCATTAATAATGACGCCAACCCGTGAACTCGCTATTCAAGTGGCTGACGAGATCGGGAAGCTAACAAGGTACAAAGGTCTTCGCTCGTTGCCGATTTATGGCGGACAGGAAATTGGTCGTCAAATCCGTGCATTGAAGAAGAAGCCTCAAATTATTATTGGTACACCAGGACGTTTGCTTGATCACATCAACCGCAAAACAATCCGTCTTGAAGATGTACAAACCGTTATTTTGGATGAAGCAGATGAAATGCTTGATATGGGCTTCATGGAGGATATTCAATCTATCCTTAAGCAAGTGCCAGACGAGCGTCACACCATGCTGTTCTCTGCAACAATGCCAGCAAACATTCAGAAGCTTGCACAGCAATTTCTGAAAAACCCTGAGCATGTTTCAGTTATTCCAAAACAAATCACAGCTCCACTTATTGAGCAATCTTATATTGAAGTGCATGAGCGCCAGAAGTTCGAAGCGCTTAGCCGCTTGCTTGATATGGAATCCCCTGAGCTAGCTATCATTTTCGGTCGTACAAAACGTCGGGTTGATGAGCTTAGCGAAGCGCTTCAAAAACGTGGATATACTGCAGACGGTTTGCACGGCGACTTGTCGCAGAACCAACGCGACAGCGTAATGCGTAAATTCCGTGATGGCAGCATCGATGTATTGGTAGCGACTGACGTTGCTGCTCGTGGACTTGATGTATCCGGCGTAACGCATGTTATCAACTTTGACCTTCCGCAAGATCCTGAGAGCTATGTTCACCGTATCGGTCGTACAGGCCGCGCAGGTAAAGAAGGTACAGCTTGGTCATTCGTTACACCTCGTGAAACGGACCACTTGCATTTCATCGAGAAAGTCACGCGTCAGAAGATGAACCGCAAGCCGCTTCCAAGCATCGCAGAAGCTATTGAAGGCAAACAACGCGTAACAGCTGAACGTCTTCTTGAAGTCGTTCAAAACGAAGAGTTCTCTGAGTACAAAGCGATTTCGATTCAATTGCTTGAGCAATATGATTCCGTTCACTTGCTCTCAGCAGCAATTAAATTGCTGACTGGCGAGAAGAAAAACGTAGAAATCGAATTGACACCGGAAGATCCGCTTCGCGCGAAAAAACGCAAGCCGGACATTCGTTCAAACGGTCGTCCATTCAACCGCAGCGGTTCGTCCTCTTCATACGGCGGCAATCGCAGCAGCAGCACTGGCGGCAGCGGTGGCGGCGGATATCGCGGTCGCGATGACAGACGCAGCAGCGGCAGCAGTACTGGCGGCAGCTCACGCGGTGGCTATGAGTCCCGTGGCGGCAGCAGCAGTGGCGGCGGCTACGCTGGTAAAAGAAGCAGCGAAGGACGTCCAGAAAACCGTCGTCCAAAAAGCTCTTCCGACGGTTATGTAAATAACTAATAATCGTTTCCCTTGTGTAACCAAAAAAATCGAGGAAGTCCGTGATCCCTAACGGGCATCTGGACGACCTCGATTTTTTTATTATTATTCTATTGGTTGTCTTATTACAAAACAGATATACGAATTCCGCTACACTTTGTAGTCTAGTGGGAGTAATCTTACTTTTCTGGAGGCAGATCCGATGGAACCAAAGGGGCTAATGGGTGGGTTTTACCGAATTTCGGAATGGATCATGAGATTGGCAGTTATTAATGTTTTGTGGTTGATCTGTTCGATTCCATTCGCTTTTTTTGCATGGGGATTGGTTTTGTCACAGGATGTCAATCAAATCTATTCCGCTCTTATTGCGATGGCAGTCGTCGCGCCGTTCTCCTTATTTCCAGCAACAGCAGCTATGTTTGCGGTTGCGCGCAAATGGGTAATGGGAGAGAGTGACGTTGCGCTGTTCAAAACGTTCTTCCGCGGCTACAAGGAAAATTATAAGCAAAGTATGCTRGGCGGTATTATTTATACAATACTGCTTGCGATTATGGTTGTTGACTTTATCGTATATCGTGAACAATTGAATTTGCTTTCATACATTTTCATTGCATTTTTGCTGCTGTTAATCGTATCGCTATTTAATTTTTTCTCTATGCTTGTCCACTATCATATGAAAACGTTTCAATTACTGAAAAACGCTGTTCTCATTACGATCGGCAAACCTTTCCGTTCGCTTTCTACAGCGATTATGAGCGGCGCGGTTATGTATTTCAGTACTAGATTCACTTTTCTTATTCCTTTCTTTATGGGCAGCATCATCGCTTACCTGGCGTTCTGGAACTTCAACTTGATTTACCAGAAGCTTCAAGACCAAGCGGAGAAAGCGCGTTTGGCAGAGGAAGAAGAAGCAGAGAAGGCAGCTGAGCTAGACCGTATCGATTTAGTTAAGGAAGATTCGAGCGGCTCCAGTAAATAACAGCCCATCAAAGTTTACTTTTTCTTTTGTTCAGTCTATAATAAGCAATACCTCCTGCGATGCTCGTTACGGCTTTACGCTGTTTTGAACCAATGGCTGTTTCACGGGAGACCAACATCGAGACGCAGCTGACATGCCCCCGAAAGGGGATCTCAAAAGCGGTTCTGCGGTCACCCACCTGCGTAAGCGGGTTCAGAAACATGTGAGTCGGACGGCATAGGCGGGTTCTCATTTTCAAATAAAGAGCATTTGCTGGTTAAATCCAGTGATAGCTCTTTTTTCATGGGACAAATCATGGTATCATATAGAGTAATGTACATAGATGCCGGAGGGGGAGATCGTTGTTGTTGAAGCGGACCTTGATCGGGCTGCTGCGCAGTCATGAACAGACGGGCGACAGGGCTAAGGATCCAATGCTCAAATCTCATTTCTACAAGCTGTCGAAAGATAAGGCTTGGGAAGAAGTGATATCGACTCTTAAGAAAATGCAAGGATATAAGGTGCTTCATGAGGTGCAATCCGTAGGGGAGATTGTGCTGGAGAAGCGCACAGCATTTGGAAGAACGATGGACATTACCGTTTCCGTTATTAGCGTAAATCCGCTCCAATCAGCTGTCGATATTTATTCAGCATCCCGCGGCTCATTAGGGGATCTTGGTTCTAATTACAGAGTCATTATGGATTTATATCGTACGCTTGATAAGAAGCTAGCTGCATTTAAAGTAAATAATTAATTCATAAACAAAGCGAGGAAGGGTAGCCTTCACTCGCTTTGTTTGCAATAGTGCTGAAAAACTTCTTTGTTTTGAATTTACACGAGTGCTTTTACAGCGTTGATTGCTTGCTCGTAATTCGGGTGCTCTGTCATTTCAGGCAAATATTCAACATATTGGATCGTATCATTAGCATCGATAACGAAGATCGAACGTTGATCCAAACCAAGTTCTTTAATATATACGCCATATGATTCACCAAAGCTATGCGCTTTGTAGTCAGACAGCAGCACAACTTTGTCGATACCTGCAGCACCGCACCAGCGTGCTTGTGCGAACGGTAGGTCAACGCTGACCGTTAGGACAACAACATTGTCGCCTAGTTCGCCAGCAGCTTCGTTAAAGCGACGAGTTTGTGCATCGCAAACGCCAGTGTCGATTGAAGGCACAACGCTGATTAGTTTGATCTTACCGGAGTAGTCCTTGAGGGAAACATTTTCAACAAGTGATTTGTTAAGATTGAAATCTGGGGCTTTGTCCCCTGCTTTAAGTTCTGGTCCTACTAATGTGATCGGGTTGCCTTTGAATGTGGCAGCTCCATTACGTTCTTGTGTCATTTGTAAATTTCCTCCTCTAATAAGATATGGTCAATACCAGATTTATTATAATCGTTATGAAACAACCTTGTCCAATTGTTGGATTGAGAAAGGGGATGTACTCGTGATCTTCTTGCGATATGAGAGCTTTCGCTCTTACTTAAAGATGTATCCCGTAACATCAATATTAATTTTATTGAATATTATTTATTTTATTGTCGTATTATGGAATGGCGATCCTAATGATCAATTGCATGCATACAATTATGGTGCGTTTTATACTGACCCTGTGAATGATCCATTTGGATTAGAACAGCCATGGCGTTATATAACAAGCATGTTCATGCATGCGGGATTTGAGCATTTGCTCTACAATATGTTTGCTTTGCTCGTGTTTGCACCGCCGCTAGAGTATCTGCTTAAACAAACGAGATATATTATATTTTATTTGCTTTGTGGGATTGCGGGAAATGCGATGAGCGCTTTCGTAAATGTGCTGCAAGACGATCTTTATGGTCATGTGGGTGTAGGAGCCTCTGGGGCTATTTACGGCGTGTATGGCGCCTTTCTGTTCATATCGTTGTTCCGCAAGGCTCAGCTTGACGAGAGCTCTCGTAAAACGGTGTACACGATATTAATATTTGGGGTTATTTATTCGATTGTAGTTGCCAAAGTGGATTTATGGGCACATGTTGGCGGCGCTCTTGCAGGCTTCTTGCTCTACCATTTCTTTGACCGAATAAAGACTCAAAAGAAACAGCGATACTCATAAAAACTATGTAAGTACGGGAGAGAATTGAACCGGTATGGAACTTCGTCAGCTTCATTATTTTGTAAAAGTAGCGAAAAAAGAGCATGTAACGCAAGCGGCGGAAGAGCTGCATGTGGCGCAATCTGCAGTAAGCCGGCAGATTCATCAGCTTGAAGAAGAGCTTGGCGTAAAACTGTTCGTTCAAAAAGGTAGAAATTTGCAGCTCACACCAGTCGGTCAGCTTTTTCTAAAGCGGGCTGAAGTGATATTGGCTGATCTGGAACGTGCTGTCATTGAAATACATGAATTTCTTGACCMCGAGAAGGGTGAAATTAGACTGGGCTTCCCGCATAGCCTTGGGATCTCATTAATTCCACAGGTTGTGGCAGCTTTCCGCAAGCTCCATCCGAATGTGAAATTTAAATTTAAGCAGGGGATGTATCCATCGCTTATTCGTGACATGGTGAAAGGCGAGATTGACTTGGCGTTTATATCTCCTTTCCCTGATGAACATGAATTCGTTTGCGGCGAAGTATTGCTGACAGAGGAGCTATATGCGATATTGCCGCCGGGGCATCGTTTATCAGACAAAGCATCGATTGAACTGAAAGAGCTGGAGCATGAGACGTTCGTATTGTTCAGCGAAGGGTATTCGCTTAGGCCGATCGTTTGGGGAGCTTGCCAAGAGGCAGGTTTTACGCCGAAAATCGGTTTTGAAGGGGAAGAGACGGATACGATTCGTGGTTTGGTAGCCGCTGGGATGGGCGTAAGCCTTCTTCCAGAGATGGCGCTTCACTATACAGGGCCATTGCAGCCGACTAAAGTAAGGGTGATCGAACCTCAGGTGACTCGTACGATCGGACTTATTCAGCGTTCAAATGAGAAATTGCCTTTAGTTGCGAAAGTGTTTCACGGTTTTCTGCTTCGTTATTTCCAGAACACGATAAAATAGATAAAAGAACAAACAAAAGAGGAGCAGTTCCTGTCGGTCGATGAAGACCGAAGGGGAACTGCTCCTCTTTTGTTTAGCTATAAGGCACGGAAGCTTATTCTTGACGGCTGCCGCCTACGAAGATTAAGATATATCTGACAAGCTCCAGCAAGGACAAGAGAGCCGCTGCTACATACGTTAAAGCCGCTGCGTTAAGCACCTTTGCGACCCCGCGTTCCTCATCATTCGTTATGAACCCTTCAGCAACCATAATGTCTCTTGCTCGGTTGCTCGCATTAAATTCAACCGGAAGTGTAATGACCTGAAAGGCAACTGCTACTGAGAAAAATATGATGCCAAGCCCAATTAGGTTAAGTGCTGAGAATAGAATACCGGCAATAAATAAAAATGGTGCTACGCCGGATGCAAAATTCACGACTGGGAATATACGATGTCTGAGCACGAGCATTGGGTAATGCTCCGCATGCTGTATGGCATGGCCGACTTCGTGACAAGCGACTGAAATCGCTGAAATTGAATTTTCATAATACACAGGCTCCGACAAACGTACAACTCGGTGAATCGGATCATAATGATCGGTTAGTGTACCGCGTACTGGCTCGATCGGAACATCATGAAGTCCGTTAGAATCAAGCATTCTTCGTGCTGCCTGGTAACCGGTCAAACCACTGTTGGCTTGAACTTGCGTCCATTTTTTAAACGTTCCTTTGACTCGGAATTGAGCCCAAATTGTTAGTATAAATGCAAGTACGATTAAAACATAGATAAACGCCATTGAGTCATTCCTCCAATTTTTGATGAAATGTATAGCTACATGAGGGAGCTTTTGTTAATGAGAAGCATAAGTGCCTCTATGCAAGCTGCGGTTTGCGGCATAAGACGCGTGTAGAGGTGATTGGCTTGACGAGGCTTGAGCTTCTTAATAACAGGCTCTAACTCCTTCACTTCACGCTCGAGCTGGCTTAGATGGTACTGCAAGTCCGTAAGCTTACGTGAGACCTGCTCCTCAGGTGTAATCTTGCTCCAGCTTTCAATTGTGGCCTTAATCTCATCTAATGTATATTTATCTTTTTTCATCTGTTCAATACGTTCCAGACGCTGCAAAGTTTCATCAGAATAGAGGCGATAGTTTTTGGCGGAACGCTCTGCAGGCTCTATTAGACCGATTGAAGTGTAATAATCAATGGTTCGTGCACTGATTTGCGCAAGCTTGGATAGTTCTCCGATACGATACATTTTCAAATCCTCCATTCGTTCAAAATATAAGTAAACTAGATTCCGCTTGCGTACTAAGCTTATGTTTCATCTCATTCTGAGATGATGTGTCGACAAAGAACAGGTTTGTTGTTTTAGCTCGTCATGTCTAAAAGAACATCATTACCTATTGAGGTGAATTTCACAATCACCATCTTATGGGAAAACGTATAACTATTGTTCCTCTAATGATAATAGGAAAGTAACCATACAGTCAAACGTGTTACATGACTATACAATTTTAGTGTCAATTTTCAATTTCGACAGGGCGTTTTCATGTGTTTCTTCTATATAACGTAATTTAGGTGACATGAAACGGGTGTGAGTCATAGTGATTTGCGTTTTTAACTAGAAAAAGTAGGAACCAATACCTATATAGAGTGAAAATGCGAAGAATAAGGAGTTTCAGCTGACGATTTTGGCGTTGATTTGCCTCATTTCTTAACGTTCGTGTTAGATTATATGCCGAACGTTTGATTTTTTTTATAAAAATAGTTAAAACGTATTGTCAAATTGAGCACTACTGACTATAATGACATTAAGTCTTTCTTAACGTGTAAGGAAATATAACATTTAGGGAGTGGTCGTAATGATTAAGAAAACGATGTTAGCTTTAGGAATCTTCACCTTCTTGTTCCCGGTAATGGCGTTTGCAGAGGATCCTTCCGCAGCAACGTTGAACATGGGTCTCAACTCTCTATGGGTTATGCTCTCATTCATTCTTGTTCTTCTCATGCAAGGCGGTTTTATTCTTCTTGAAACAGGCTCAACACGGATGAAAAATGCTGGTCACGTTGCTGGCAAAACGATTTTCACAACGGGTTTGGCAGCACTTATTTATTGGGCTTTCGGCTACGGCATCGCATTTGGCGGCGATAGCGGAATTAACGCATTGATCGGCTGGGGCAATTTCTTCTTCGATCCATCCCTAGCAGCTGGTGAAGGCGAGAGCTATCCAAGTACTGTATTCTTCTTGTTCCAATTAGCATTTGCAGCGGTTTCGCTTTCCATAGCATGGGGCGGTTTTGCAGAAAGAGCTAAACTTTCAGCTTATATCGTATTTACTGTATTCTTCATTGCCATAATCTACCCTGTAGTAGCTCACTGGATCTGGGGCGGCGGTTGGCTCGCTGAAGATGGAGCACAAGATTTTGCGGGCTCCACAGTTGTTCACTTAACGGGTGCGCTTGCAGCATTTGCAGCGACTGTACTACTTAAACCTCGTATTGGTAAATTTAACAAAGACGGCTCTGCGAATGAGATTTTGGGACATAACCAAGTATTCACAGCACTTTCTGTATTGCTTCTATGGGTGGGCTGGTTTGGGTTCAACGCAGGCAGCACGGTAGCGATTGGCGATGGATTTTTTGGATATGTAGCATTCAACACGATGCTTGGAGCAGGCGCAGGCGGCGTTGCAGCACTTCTTATTTCTTGGGCAGTAACAGGCAAAGCTGACATTACGGCTATGCTGAATGGTACGCTAGCAGGTCTAGTTGCAATTACAGCTTCTTGTGCTTACGTCGCTCCTTGGGCGGCAGTTGTAATCGGTTTAGTGGCTGGCGTGCTCGTGTTCTACAGTGTGAAATTTTTCGAGAAAGTTAAAGTTGATGATCCTATCTATGCTCTATCTGTACACGGCGCGGCTGGTGTGTGGGGTACGCTTGCCAACGGGATCTTTGCAACACAAGAACTCGCTGATAAAGTGGGCGTAGGCACAGGCGGCTTGGTCGACACAGGCAGCTGGAAGCAACTTTGGGTTCAATTCGAATCGGTAGTAGTCGTTGGCGCATTCGTACTCGCTGCATCATTCCTTATTCTAGGTATTATGAAGCTTGTGATGGGCTTCCGCGTAACAGAGGAGCAAGAAATTATCGGTCTTGACCTGAGTGAGCATGGAGCTTATGGTTATCCTGAGCAAATGAAAAAAGCTGGTCAAAACATTCAAGGCTAATAGAAGATACGCGATGGACTGACCGAAAGGAGAGAGCGTCGCATGAGTGATCCGGTGCGATTGCAGCTGCTTAAGCAGATTGGTTCAGCTGATCATGTGGATAGGCTGCGAAACTTGCGGGATCAGGTTCACGAGCATATGGAGGCTCTTCTCCCAACGCGTCCAGTCGAACAATTTAATGAACAATTAAATGAGGTGCACGATGCGGTGATTCAGCGCTCGATTATCCTCGCAGAAGCGGAAATGGCACGGAGGGGGAATGGTTCTCCCCCCGTGCCTTACGCATATGTATTGTTCGGCAGCGGCGGTCGGCAAGAGCAAACTTTGTCAAGCGATCAAGACAGCGGAGTTGTCTATCAGGATCCAGTGGCTGATTCAACAGAAGTTAAGAACTATTTTTTGAATTTAAGTGCGCTCATTGTAAAAAATCTCCAAAATGTAGGTTACCCGCCTTGTGAGGGCAATGTGCTTAGCAGCAACTCCGACTGGTGTTTGTCCATTTCGGAGTGGGGCGTTAAACTGGGTGCTTGGTTTGAAGAGCCTGCTTGGGAGGCAGTGCGCTATTTGCTTATTATTGCTGATGGCCGCTGTATTTACGGTGATTATAAGCTCGTTGAACAGCTTAAAGAATTGTTTTTTATTGATATGCTTAACCACCAGATCATCCTGCAGCGGATGCTGGATAATACGCTTCGGCATAAGGTGCTGTTAGGCTTTTTTGGCCAATTGCTAAAGGAGCAGTATGGCGAGGAAGCGGGAAGCTTGGATATTAAATATGGCGCCTATATTCCTATGGTTAATTCGATTCGGCTATTATCCATACAAGAAGGCATCCGTGAAACCTCTACGCTTGAAAGAATTAGAATGCTTGTAAAGGCAGGGAAGATGTCATCAGCTGACGGGGCTATTTATGATCAAGCTTTTCGGATTTTTCTCCGGCTCCGTCTAATGACGACTGAGAAAAACGCAGATGGCTTATATGCCAACAATGGAAAGCTGTCGAGCCATAAGCTTACGAAGGAAATGACGGATGAGCTTAAGAGCGGACTGCGTCTTGGCAAGAGGCTGCAACGAACGGTTTTTAAGCAAACAATGGGCAGGTTTACGTAAGGCGGTGGAGAAATGAAGGAACAAAAAGGCGTCGGTCGCATGTGGAACCTATACAAAATGGGAGGATTTACGCCTGCCATCGCTTCTATGCTAGGCTCGCAAAATGCGCAGCAAATGGCGTTTATTCGGAATGTCAACAAAGAGCAGCGCAAGCAGTCAATGTTCGATATGCCTCTTCGAGAGCTGGAGGTCATTGTTTTTGATCTAGAGACAACGGGCTTTTATCCGAATAACGGAGATGAAATTATTTCATTTGGCGCTGTATTGTTTCGAGATGGCGAACTTGTTGAAAGTGAAACCTTCTATAGTCTCGTGAATCCTAAACGAAGAATTCCGAAAGTGATAGTCGAACTAACCGGCATTACGAATGAAATGGTACAGGATGCTCCTGATTTGATGCAGGTGCTTCATGATTTTATGGAGTTTGTCGGCAGAAGGCTGCTTATCGCTCATGCTTCCGGCCACGATAAGCAATTTCTGAACGCGGCATTGTGGAGGACGTCAAAGATTAATTTGAACCACAGAGTGCTGGACATGATGATGGTGGCCAAATGGCTCGAGCCCAATCTGGAAGGATACAGTCTCGATGATTTGCTTGAGAGCTGCTGTATTCCAATTACAGAGCGGCATCATGCTTTGCAGGATTCAATCATGACAGCAAAGCTGTGGCGGAACTATTTGACGCGTATTTTGGAACGAAATATTACGACACTCGGCGATCTGTATGCCTACTTAAGCAAGCACTAGCTGCAGTGGAATAAATGAACCTTCCGAGCGGCGATAGGGCTTAACGTCAGGCGATTTCATGTTCTCCAGTGAAACAATCCAATAGGAAAGCTCCGAAGCGGGCAGGAAACCGTCAGTATCGCTAGAAGACGGAATAGCCTTAGTACGCGGATGCGAATGAAATAAGCCGACAAGCGTTTGTCGGTTTTTTTGCATGTCATAATAAGCAGCGGTCCACTCGGTCGGGTCAAACGAGAACGAATGCATGGGATCGTTATGATTATTAGTTATGGGGATAACGATATCTATAATGGCTTCATTTTGATCAGTGGCAATGGAATGTAAGGATTGGCTGCTTGCCATAATGCCGCATGCCTCTAAAGGTTGAGCATCCGCACATATTTGAATAAGCCGCTCGTATGCCGATTTGGTTATGCATCCACGCGTTTGCTGTGATTCCAACACAATGCCTCCTTTTTTATAATGCGAATGAATTAAGTATAACGAAATAGGCTTAAGTCCGCTAACTTCAATAAGGCTGGGTATGAATAATACTTAACTTACCCATAATAGTCGTCAGAGAATAGATAAGAACCATTTCTTTAAAAATGACGTTTTGATGGCTAATTTGTCCTGTGTATTGAGCTTCTATACGGTGCATGATACCATGAAGCGATATAGGCATTTGAAAATGTGAAAAAAAGGATGGAACCTCATGAAGCGTGTCGCAGCACTATTTACGATTGCGTTGCTGTTTGCAGGATTAGCTGTATTTCAATATAAAAATGATGACTCGGATTCAGCAGCGCTAGCAGCCACTTCAGTCGATTTTAARCCGAAAGCAGGATTTCAAGCGACAACCTTTAAACTCCCTGATCTTGATGAGAAGTCCTATGAAATAGGGGGCAAACAGGATAAACTGACCTTCGTTAATTTCTGGGCATCTTGGTGTGGCCCTTGTGAGCTGGAAGCGCCGGATCTGCAGCGGTTGCATGAGCAATACGGGGAAAAAATTTCACTCGTTGGCGTTAATGCTACGAAATTTGATAAAGAACGGGCAGCTAGAGACTTTGTCAAAGAATACGAGTTCACGTTTCCAATCTTAATGGATCGGGTGGGCGATGTGACGAAGCAGTATAAGGTAGATACGTTTCCAACAACGTTCCTTATTGACAGTGAGGGTGTCATTAGAGAGCGGATCAATGGCGTCATTCCTTATGCGGAGTGGGAACGCATGATTGAGAAATGGATGTAGTCGGCAGCAACAACAAAAAAGAGTCGAGCAGGCGTGAACAGCCTGTTCGACTCTTTTTGTTGTTTTAATGATTGACGAGGCCCATGCGATCGTGAGGATCAACGAGCGTGCTGTCAACCTTTACCATGTTAAGCAGGGCATAACGAATGCTGTCTACGAGAGCTTCCCAGCTTGCTTCGATGACGTTGTTTGATACGCCAACTGTGCTCCACGTATTGTTTAGTCCTGTCGACTCGATAAGAACACGCACCTTAGCTGCTGTAGCGTCCTTCTCGTCGATTACACGGACTTTATAATCGGATAGATGGATATCAACGATTTCCGGATAAAACTGCACCAGCGCCTTGCGCAGGGCGTTATCGAGGGCGTTGACAGGTCCGTTGCCTTCAGCAGCCATATAAACTTGTTGGCCGCCAACGTTGATTTTTACAATCGCTTCTGAAATCATTTGGCCGTTTGTTTTTTCTACGAGCATTTTGAAGGATTCAACCTTGAACAATTCTTTTACTTCGCTGCCGAATGCTTCACGAAGCAGCAGCTCCATAGAAGCGTCGGCGCCTTCAAATTGATAGCCTTGATGCTCGAGCTCTTTAATTTGATCCATAATGAGCTTTGTTTTCTCATTATTTGCGTTGACATCAAGTCCAAGCTCTTTCGCCTTGGATATGATATTGCTTTGTCCTGCGAGCTCAGAGACTAGAATACGCTGCTTGTTGCCAACAAGCTCTGGTTGAATATGCTCATAGGTTTTGGAATCCTTCATAATGGCGGAGACATGAATGCCGCCTTTGTGAGCAAATGCGGCATTGCCGACATAAGCTTGACCAACAGGCATGTGGACATTCGCAATTTCACTGATATATCGAGCAGTACTCGTCAATGTGCGAAGCTTATCCTCTGGCAAAACGTCATAATTCATTTTGATTTGTAAGTTAGGGATGATGGAGCATAGGTTCGCGTTCCCGCAGCGCTCGCCGTAGCCGTTAATCGTGCCTTGTACTTGACGTGCTCCGGCTTCGATTGCTGCTAAAGAGTTTGCGACAGCCAGCTCACAGTCATTATGTGTATGAATGCCGATAGGAGCCGTTAGCTCCTGCTTCACGCGTGAAACGATTTCATGGATTTCACTAGGCAATGTGCCGCCGTTCGTATCGCATAGGACGAGCCAGTTGGCGCCAGCCTCCTGTGCTTTCTTCAAAACAGCAATGGCATACTCCGGATTGTTCTTGTAGCCATCGAAAAAATGCTCGGCATCGAACAAGGCTTCCATTTGATTCTGCTTTAGAAAAGCAATGGAATCAAAAATCATCGACATGTTTTCTTCTAAAGTCGTTTGCAGGGCGGTATGTACATGGAAATCCCATGACTTGCCTACAAGCGTAGCGGCCGGAACACCGGACTCCACGATGCGAACAAGGCTGGCATCCTGCTCTGCCAAACTGTTTTTGCGACGAGTGCTGCCGAAGGCAGTAATTTTGGCGCTTAAATTGAAAGCTTTGATCCGCTGAAAAAACTCAATATCCTTACTGTTGCTTCCAGGATTTCCGCCTTCAATATAATGAACGCCCAACGTGTCGAGCTTCTGGGCAATTTTTAATTTGTCATCTGCCGACAGGCTGATCCCTTCACCTTGAGTACCGTCACGCAGCGTCGTATCGAATATAGATATGTTTTTTGTCATTAACGGGACGCCTCCTTCACTGAATGCCTTTTCAAATCATAATTTAGTATTATAACACTTGTCGCCTTGAAAGTAGAGGGGGCAAAAGGAATTTTTGTCAGCTCACGCGTGCTTCGTTGACTTGACCCTATTGGAATTGTATGCTTGGGTGGATAAGCTTATGTAGGCTTATGGCTTAGGTTAGGCGGTGTGTTGCGCGATTATGACGAATACGAATGAGTTCTATCCGGCTAAGGGCCGAGTTATCATTCATTTAGATATGAATGCTTTTTATTGTTCCGTACATGAGGCTGAGGAGCCGGAGAAATATAAGGACAAACCAACTGCGGTGTCCGGCAGCGTTGAGCAGCGAAAGGGCATCCTCGTCACTTGTTCTTATGCAGCACGGAGCAGAGGGATAAAGACGGGAATGACAGTCAGACAGGCACTAACACTTTGTCCTGAGCTTATATTAATCAAACCGGACTTTTCATTATACCGCAAATATTCACATGGCTTTATGGCAATCGCTAGACAATATACGCCGCTCGTTGAGTCTGTTTCGATTGACGAATGTTATATGGACATTACCGGTTCGAAAATGTTCGGCTCGCCGCTTGATATTGCGGCTTCGCTGCAGCAGCGGATCAAGTCTGAGTGGTCTCTTCCTTGTTCAATTGGTTTAGCTCCAAATAAGCTGCTTGCAAAGATGGCATCCGACATGAAAAAACCAAACGGGCTGACTGTGCTGCGGATTCGTGATGTGCAAAAGGTGCTTTGGGATAAGCCGTGCGATCATTTGTTTGGCATCGGCAAAAAAACGGCTGATAAGCTTAGCAAGCTGAATATTCGGACGATTGGCCAGTTGGCGGCATCGGAAGAAACGATGCTGAATAAGCATTTTGGCGTAGTTGGCTCTTGGATGAAATCAGCTGCCCATGGACTAGATTATTCTGAAGTTAACCCAAATCGGGAACGGAACAAATCGATCGGTCATACGACCACGCTTCCAAGCGATATTACATCGCGGGACGACGTTTTCCGGGTGCTGCTTAATTTGGCGGATCAGACAGGTCGCAGGCTGCGAAGGCAGAAGATGGTCGCAACCACGGTTCAAATCACAATTCGCAAGCCGGATATGACGACGATTGCCCGCTCCCACACCCTTGCAGCACCTACGGAATCGAGTGAAGATTTCTATAGGGAGGCTTGCAAGCTATATGACCGGCATTGGAAGGAAGGTGAACCGATTCGGCTGCTTGGCATAACGCTCCAGAACCTCACTTTGCTTGCGGAAACTGCCTTGCAGCTTGATTTGTTCAGCTACGAGAAACAGCCGAGAAAAGAAGCGTTGACTAAAGCGATGGATCAGCTCCGCGACAAGTATGGAGAAGATGCTGTTTTGACGGCAGGAATGCTTGGTGATGATCCTTCAACCTTAATTAGGAATAAACGAATTCGCGGTACATCCTTGCAAAAGGACGATAGTTTGTTATATATTGATGAATGAAGCTTGACTGTACAGAGACGAGATTATTCCGTTTATTTATTTGGGAGGGGATTTCCATGGGTAAGTTTACTTGGGTTGAAAAAGATACGTGCATCGCTTGTGGAGCTTGCGGAGCGACTGCTCCTGACATTTATGATTATGATGACGAAGGTCTTGCAGAAGTTATTTATAAAGCTGACGGTAATACAGGCAACACTGAAATTCCTGAAGATTTGTTCGATGATTTGCAGGATGCAGCTGACGGCTGTCCGACAGATTCAATCAAAATTGCAGACGTTCCTTTTAATTACTAATTTTTGAGTGATGATAAAAAAGTTCCTCCTCGCTGGCCTATGCAGCGGTGAGGAGCTTTTTTTGTATATGCAGCAAAAACAGAAATGGACTCGGGATTACAATCAAACTCCCTGCCTGCCGATATAGAGGATATATACC
The DNA here is from genome assembly GCF_056398745.1 of Paenibacillus sp. 01T424. Taxonomy (NCBI): domain Bacteria; kingdom Bacillati; phylum Bacillota; class Bacilli; order Caryophanales; family Paenibacillaceae; genus Paenibacillus; species Paenibacillus sp. 01T424. The sequence goes on from NZ_JBFTPZ010000045.1 coordinate 52,510, forward strand.
ACATGTCGGGAGGATGGGGGATGGACTCTCCGGAAGATATTTTTTATTTGAAGCAATTTGTAAAGCAGCACCCTGATAACCAAATGGGTTGGTATTTGTTAGGCAAGCAATACAAGCTCGCTGGCAAGGAGGGCAAAGCGAATTATTGCTTCCTGCAAGCTGGTGAAGTATACGATGCCTTCGAGCATGAAAGTCATCCGTTATCGGAAAATCAATTGCAGCTGCTTAAAGATTGGGATTTGCAGCAAAAGAAAAAAAGACGAGCTCGTAAATTAGGAGCATTAGCTCTATTGTTCCTGCTCGTTGCATTGTTTGCTCCAGCTAGCACTTCCGTATTCAAGGAAAGGCCAGAGCAGCCTGAACCGATAGCTGTAGTTGAAGTGAATCCAATTGGCGTTGTGTTTATACCGCGTAAAGAACGAAATCCAGTCGGCAGCGCATGGAACAGCCTCATCGCAGCCGGCAAACAAGCACCTCTTCATACCATTGCAGCTCGCCTTGAGGAAGATGAGGGCTGGCGGAAATGGACAGAGAACACTAGACTGCTCATGTCTATAGAAAAGGAAAACGGAAGCAGTAAGCTGGATGTAACGATGTATGACCGCCTTACCTGCGAGTGTGAGCCTTCTGAGGCGAGCTCGGCAGCAGCACAATATAAGGAATGGAGCGTGCAGCAAGAGACGCACTGGACGCTTGCAAGCGGCATCTATCAATATGAGAAAAAATATAAAAAGTGGCCGGAGAAGCTGGATGATCTCATTCAATCTTATCCGAACAATGTTCTTTCCGGGGAACGCAGCGGTATGCGCTCTATGTTTCCGGCTGTATTGCGAAAGCTGAAAGCCGCGCAGGCACAAAAAAACCGTTCAATCCAAGAGCAAGAACAAGCAGCAGGAAATCAGCAGCAAGAGGAAAGCGAAAAAAGAACGAGTCCGATAGTAGGCACAAATGGAATTTTGGATAAACAGTGGAGCCAGCCGCTAGAGGTCGTGGTAGATAAAGCGAGTTATCGACTTGCTGTTATTCAAGGGGATATCATTGTGCGCAGCTATAAGGTGGGCCTCGGAGGCGATGCAACACCTGAGGGAAGCTTCTACATAAGTGAAAAGGTTAGAAATCCGAATGGGCGTGACGATGGAAACTTCGGAAGCCGAGGAATGACATTATCGAATACGCTGTACGCGATTCATGGAACGGATGAACCCGGCAGTATTGGCAAAGACGAATCACTTGGCTGTATCCGCATGGGCAAAGCTGATGTGGAGGAGTTGTTTGATATGGTGCCGCTAGGAACGGTTGTCAAAATAAAAAATGGGACGCTTCCGTCTAAGGTGCAGCAGCCAGCAGAACGCTTTCAGCTGGAGCCGCTCCAAAACGAAACCAATCCCTTGAAAATCTATAAATGGTTGACGTAGACCGCTTACGAAGTGAAAATAAGAAGCAGCGCGACAGCTACAACAACTACGCCGACGATTGAACCAATCCATACAAGCGCTTTTTTGTTTACTTCATCCTTCGGTTTCGCTTTTATTGTAGCCGGTCTTCTTTTTGGTGAACTCATCGTCAATCAACCTCTCTATTTCATAGTAATAAATAATATGATCTCATTGTAATCGTTTTCTAGACAAGCCGCAATACAATGGAAGCTTGCACCTTGCGTGCAGGCTCTTTTCTTTTTGCTGCAAAAAAGATAAACTGTCAGATAGAGCATACATCTAAGATCGGAGTGAGTAAGTTGATTTATTCTTCAATTTTAAAACCTATTTTTTTTCGAATGGATCCTGAGAGGGCCCATCATCTTGTGATTGACGGCTTAGCAGCCGGCGGTGTAGTTCCAGGACTGAATGGTCTGATGAATGCGATGTATGGCGTAGCAAAGTCGCCTGAGCTTGCTACAGAACTATTCGGACTGCAATTCCCGCACCCTGTTGGACTTGCTGCTGGACTTGATAAGAACGGCAAAGCCGCGGACGGTTTCTCAAGCATAGGTTTTGGTTTTGCTGAGGTAGGTACGGTAACGCCAAAAGGACAAGCCGGCAATGAGCAGCCGCGATTGTTCCGCCTTCCATCAGACGAAGCGCTTATTAATCGGATGGGCTTTAACAATGATGGCACAGCGGCAATGGCAGAGAAGCTGTCACGCCGCAAAATAAATAGAATCCCGATAGCGGTTAACATTGGCAAAAACAAGATAACGCCAAATGAACTTGCTCATGAGGACTATCAGACCTGCATACGCGAATTGTATACATACGGCGACTTTTTTGTCGTCAATATCAGCTCTCCGAACACCCCGGATTTGCGTGATTTGCAGCATGGTGAAGAACTGAGAAATTTGCTTGCCGCTGTAAAAAAGGAAATAAACACGCAAGCGGCGAAAACAGGAGCAAAAGCAAAACCTGTTCTCGTCAAAATTGCGCCTGACATGACAGATGAACAGATGGAGCTTACCGTTGCGACTATTATGGAAAGCGGAGTTTCAGGTATAATTGCAACAAACACAACATTATCGCGCCAAGGCCTTCAGCATTCGAATGCTGGCGAAGCGGGCGGGCTCAGCGGCAAGCCGCTGCGAGATCGTTCAACGGAGGTTATTCGGGCGGTATATCGCCAAACAGGAGGCAAGCTGCCCATTATTGGCTCGGGCGGCATTTTTACAGCACAAGACGCATACGATAAAATCCGCGCGGGAGCTTCACTTGTAGAAATCTACACGGCGCTTATTTATAAAGGGCCTGGAGTGCTGCGAGAGCTAACGAGTGGACTGAAGGAATGTTTACGCAAAGATGGCTACCGCAATATTGCCGAAGCAGTTGGTGCAGATCACGTTTAAGAACAGGAGGCGGCCGGATGGACGGTAGAGACTGGAATCTTTTTTTACAGCCTTATGAACAAGCGGTTGAAGAACTTAAAGTGAAATTTAAAACGATGCGGGTCGAACTGAAGATACGAGAAGCTTACGCGCCGATAGAATTCGTCACCGGCCGGGTTAAGCGAATTTCTAGTATTCTGGAAAAGGCCAAGCGTCTCAAAGTCCCCTCGGATCAATTGGATACGGGTATAGAGGACATTGCAGGTATTCGCATTATGTGCCAGTTTGTGGATGATATTCACCGCGTAGCTGGCTTGATTCGCACGCGTAAAGATCTTTCCCTTGTATATGAGAAGGATTATATTACGAATTTCAAAGACAGCGGCTACCGAAGCTACCATATGATTGTAGAATATCCGGTTCAAACAGCACTAGGATACAAAATCGTGTTGGCTGAAATTCAAATACGGACGTTAGCGATGAATTTTTGGGCGACAATCGAGCATTCATTAAACTACAAGTTTAAAGAAAGCTTGCCTGAGGATGTGCGTGAGCGGTTGAAGAAAGCGGCTGAAGCCGCATCGCAGCTGGATACAGAAATGACCAGCATACGCAAAGAGATTTTGGATGCGCAGACCGAATTCGAGGAGCAGTCCAACGTGGTCTCGAAGGTGCTTAAAGGCATTCAAGATTTGTATTTTTATAATCGGGTTCGAGAAGCTGCTCAATTTCAAATGAAATTTAACGAGAAATTTGAAAAAGAGGACTATCATGAGCTTAATCAGCTTTCGCTTGATATTCAAACAGCCATTGGGAAAGCTAAGAAAGCAAACCAAAGCTAGCATAAAAGCAGGCGCAAAACCAATGTGAATTGGATTTAGGATAGTTAGGCAAAATGAACATTGAAGACGACTTTCACTCCATTATAGAGTGAGAAGTCGTCTTTTTTTATTGTCCAAGGGAGGTGGAGCCCATTCCATCATTTACAATAAACAAACGTTAAAATGACTTCTGTTTAACAATACAACCAATTAAAACATATATAATGCACATGAAACAAGAAATTAAAAGGAGTGATTGATTTGTTTTTTAAGTGGAGGARAAGTTTAGCGGTTTTCATAGTTATGGCTGTTTTATGTTCCAATGCACAAGGGTTCGTTCGATCAGCAAGCGCTGCCGATGGTGCGGTACAAGCACCTGAAGCATCTGTCGCTGGAGGACGTTACGAGGCTGCGATAGCGGTTGTATTAAGCTCTAAAACAAGTGATGCTAGTATTTATTATACACTTGATGGAACGCTGCCTAACGAGAAAAGCAAAAAAGCTGACAATAATCCAATCACGATTGCCAAAACCATAAACCTTAGCGCGATTGCGATAAAGGATGGCGTAACGAGCAAAGCGGTAACGTTTGGTTACCTGATTAAAACAAGTGAAAAGCCGCTGCTGCAATTTGTAGCGATGTCAGACGTTCATGTAGGTTCGCGCACGACAGGTGATCCAAGATATGAAAGCTATTTCGATACTATCGCATCAATCTTCCCAAATCCTGATGCCATCCTAGTTGTAGGTGATATGATCAACGATAACGGGGGAGACAAACCGAACGATCATCAAATGGTAAGGGAAATTTTCCAAGCGAATCTAGCTAGAAAAAATATGACCAATACAAAGATGCATGTTGCAATGGGAAATCATGACGCGACAGTTGCAAAAGTGAATGAGCATTATCCAGCGGATTGGTTCACATCACAAGCCAACGGCTATTATGAAACTCAAATCGGCGGTTATTATTTTTTCTTCTTGAACGGAAACAACTACAACTCGGATACAGGCCAGCGCAATTGGCTTAAGGGCAGATTGGCAGAAATTACGGCTGATCCATTAAACAAAAATAAACCGATCTTTGTAGGCATTCATCAGCCGATCACAGGAACGGTAATGGATGGACAGCAGGCGTCCAATCCGAACCTAAACAGTGATCTGGCGGGTTACCCGCAGGTTATTACGTTGTCGGGGCACTCCCATCTGACCAACAGCGATGAACGCTCTATTTTCCAGAAGGATTATACGGCTCTGAATCTTGGCTCGATGTCGTACATTGAAGCAGAGCATGGCTACTCTGCTGTAACGAATGCAGGGCTTGTCAGCCGCTTTGAATTTCCGGTATCTCAGGCTGATTTTATTGAAGTGTATGCGGATCGGATTGAAGTGGATAGAATTGCTTTTAATGCAGATCCAGCAGATATTATGGATGATTGGACACCGGTTCCCCCATTCAACAGCGTCGGTACAATTGCTGGCGAGAAATGGGTTATTGAACTGAAAGGCAGCACGATTCAAGAGATCAAAAGCAATTTCAAGTATACGAGTGCAAATCGCAATAAAATAGCACCACAATTTCCTGCTGAGACGGATCTGAAAGTGACGGATCTGGATGGCACGCCTAAGCTGAGCTTCAATCAAGCGAAGGATGACCAAAACATGCATCATTACGAGCTGACGCTAACGAACAAAAGGACGGGTACGACCGCAAAATCGGTTAATGTGTTCTCCGACTATTTCTTTACGCCGATCCCGAATGCGATGACGATTCCCCTGGACGGACTTGATCCACAAACGACCTATACTGCGGTCATTTATGCCGTTGACAGCTACGGGAACAAGTCTAGCGCGATCCAGCATACATTCCGTACGGGAGGCACGCTGCCTGAGCTTACGCCGATTGATCCTGAAACGATGTGGAAGGACCTTGTCGTTGATATGAAGTTTGACGACAACTTAAACGATGATGCGAGCGGCGTGACGGGTTCGGCTGTATCACGCGGAAGCGTTGCGTACGTGCAGGGCAAATCGAATAAAGCAGCTTACATTCCGGCAGGCAATGCGAATTATATTGATCTGGGCAGCCGCAGCGATCTGAAGTTTGGCAGTGGCAGCTTTACGGTATCGTTCTGGCATACAGGCAATTTATCTGGTGATCAGACGGTCATTTCGAATAAAAACTGGAACAGCGGCAAAAACGTCGGTTGGTATATCGGACCTGCTGTAGCCAATGCAATGACGTTAAACATTGCAGACGGCACGAACCGAATGGATACTTCGGCGGGTAGTGTAGGAAGTGAATGGCATTTGCTCACGGTCACCGTCGACCGAGCAAATCAAGTTGGCAAAGTGTATGTCGATGGGGTGGAGAAGGCCTCTAAAGAAATGACTGCACTTGGCACGAGCAGTATAGACACAGCATTTAATACGATTATTGGCGCGGATGGCAACAAAGGGAACGGCGGTGCCAATGTTACGATGGACGATTTGAAAATTTGGAAACGGACGCTCACTGCAACGGAGATCAAGGCTTTATCTGATTCCTACAAAATCATTCCTGCTTATACGTATGAGCAGCTTAACAAGTTGATGGTTGATGCTTCGGCATTTGATGCTGCCAGTGAAAGTGTTGTAGGCGTCACCTATTCCGCTGCCAAGATGATGGAGCTTCGGTCTGCTTTAAGCAGTGCATCGGCGCTTACTTCTGAAAGCCCAGTTAACGAAATCGATGAAGCTTATGTGAATCTTATGCTCGCTTTGGAAGCGGTAAAGGAATCTGTGACTTATCAGTTCCTATCGAAATCGGCATTTGCAATCGAATCATTCAGCTCTTATGCGGATAATGAAGATGCATTTGCATCAAATATTCTCGATGGTGATTTGGCGACCATCTGGCACTCCAAATGGGAGGCACCTGCGGCAGATTTCCCTCATTGGGTTATTATTGATTCAAAGAATAGCCATAGCTTGAGCGGCATTCAAAGAACAAGCAGAATGAATCAAACTGCGCTGGAATTTCCGAAAGACTTTGAGGTATACGCATCTGATCGCTTGTCAGATCTAAGTGACGCGGCGTTCCTTGCGAATGAAGCCAATAAAGCGACAGGCACCTTTGGCAAATCGTGGACAGGCAGTACGTATAAAGACTTTACACCGCTTAACAAAACGATTTCCGGCAGATATATCAAATTTGTTGTAAAGAGCACTTATAATGCAGCAGGCACCTTTACGAGCATGAGTGAAATTGATTTTACAGGTACCGTGAAGGACAAGCAGACGGAAAAAGCCAGCTTAAAAGGTGAAACAAAAGTAACAGTGGGTGGTTCCATTGCGCTTACTTACGGTCTAGAAAACGTAGTGGGTCCCGTTATGGCAGAGGACATTACGATTGAATATGATCCTTCCAAGTTAACCTTTGTTTCAGCAGTATCCATGGATGAAACTAAATTTTTGATCCCAGAAACGAAGGATAAGGATGGACAAGTAAGATTGATCGCAGTCCATTTGAATGAGGCACAGACGAATGCGAATGGGGATTGGATGAAGCTCACATTCCAAGCTAAGGCAGGAGCTTTGGCTGGCCCAACTCAAATTACAGTGAAAAAAGCAGTATTATCCGACAGTGTGGAAGAAGTAACGATAGCTGGCGACTCGCATGCACTTGAGGTTATTAATATCCCTGGCGATTATAACAATGATGAGAAGGTAAGCATCGTTGACTTAGCAATCCTCGTAAAATCATATGGTGCGAAGGAAGGCGACAGCAACTGGAATGCAGTTAAATCTGGGGATTTGAACAACGACAAGGTCATTGATATTCTCGATCTCGTATTAATGGCCAAATTAATCGTTGATTGGAGCAAATAAGAAAGAATAAGTAAATAAAACCTTAGTTGCATTACATGTTTGAAAAAAAGAAGCTGTCCAGCAAGGTCGGAGTAGACCTAGTTGGACAGCTTCTTCAACTTATACAGCAGATGAGCGTTAACTAATCTGTTGATTTTTTTGGTTTGTACAGTTTATCGATGGCTGCACGTATTTCTTCCTTGGTCTTGCCTTGCTTGCTTAAGGCGATTACTTCTTCCATCTCTTTCTTACAAATGCCGCAGCTGGTACTGTGATTGGTCCATGTGACAGCGCCCTCGTCCGCAGGATGTTCGGCAACGTAGCAGCGCAGAAGCGAGTCATGCGGGGTTTCAACTGCTAACCCATCTGAGCAACCGCAATAACAAGTGATACCGCTCATAATGTCGGCGTGAGCATGGACTCCTTTATATAGCTCGCTCGTATGCGGCGTATAGTCCGCTAAAAAACCAGGCAGCTCATCATAGGATGCTGTTGTTTGCCATGTTTCGGAACCGTGTTGATGCTCAGCGCCTGCCTTGTCGTCGTTCGCTAAGCCGCATGCGGTGAGCAAAGTAATAAAAGCGAATGCGAGCAGCAAAGTATACATGATGCTGCGAATGCGTGAATTTTTTTGCTCCTCCGTAATCTGCTCAGCCGTTTGGCGCTGACGCTTCATCATTTGGTTTCAGCCCCCGAATATTTATTGAAAAACGCTCTAAAATCATCTAGTTTATAGCCGGTAGTTCCTTCTTCAGCAAGTCCGCCCTCTAGCTTGTCAATTTGAACGCCATCTTTGAAATAAGCAAGTGTAGGCGTAAACTCGACATTATATTTGTTGAAATAGCTAGGGAATTCTCTTAAGTTGAATTGCGGAAGGTCAATTCCAAGCTCATCAACAAGCGGCATAAGCTGTGGCGTCGTTCTTTGGCAATGAGGACAATCAGAAGCGAATAGGTAAACGAAGAAATCTTCCTTATCGGCCACTTTCTTGTCTAATTCAGCAGGCAAAATGATATTCTGATAGTTAGGATCATTAAGCAGCTTGCGTGTTTCTGGGTTCAGCTCGGAGAGGGGCTTGTCGTATACGGCGTTTACCTTGCCACTGTTGTTTAAAACGGTAATAAGACCGAATAAAATAACAACGATACCGATATAGACGTAAATCATTTTCAATTTCTTTTTCTTCTTCATGTAAGCAACTACCTCCGAAACAGGTTTAAGTGGACAAGCTATGAAAGAACAGCATGTCCTTACTTAAATATATTATATAACAAATCCGTATTGGTATGTAAGAGCTTGAACATCAATGTCATACAACATTCGGATTTAGAGAATCAAAGGAAATATACGGATAAAATGTTGGATATTACTGGTTGTCTGATCTGGCGTTAATTGCTTGGGGATATTGCATGCCTTCTCGTTGTTCAATGTATAACGAATGATCAGAGATGCCATAGGTTTTAACTATTTCCTGCATTTTTCCCATAGCTGCTTCTTCACTGCTATAATATCCAGCTTCGACGAAGTAGCCCCCTTGTTGATCTTTGAGCGTTCGTACTCCTTCAAGGCCTGCTAACATTTCTTCGTAGATGCCTTGCGTTTCTCCGAATGCGGAAGAAGCGGTACGAAGCGAATAAACGGTGGGAGGATTGGTTTTTGCAGAGTCCCGCTTTATCGTAAGAACAACTTGTGCCGGTTCTTTATATTCCTTGACCTCGTAACTTACATTGCTCTTAAATGTTATGTTAAAGCGAACCAGCGAGTCGTCGAGCGAAATTAATGGATAAGCGTCCGCGATTAAACTGCTTTTCTTTAGCTCCGCTAAGTCCTTCTCGGCTGAGAATCGTCTAACACCGCCAATTGAAAAAGTCATCGTATTAGGGTATTGGCTATAGTTTATGCTAAAAGAATTCGTCATTTGCTGATCTTTATTGTTTTGCTGAAAATGAATGACAATATGCTCAAGATCGCCTTTTTTCTCGAGTGAAATGACATTAATAGCAGTGGAGTCCGTAATTGTACCGCCACCTGCGCTTCCTTTGTTAAACTGCAAAGTACGCACGAGTTGGCCAAGTCCAGGTATTTTTTCTAAGCTGCTAGCGAAAGCGGGCATCGTATTAATGCTGATTGTAAAAAGAATAAAAAGGGCTGCTGCACCAACAACTACACGTTTCACCCAGCGGATTGAGTTTGCTTGTTTCGTGCGCTTGCGCTCGATTTTGCCTCTTTGAATAGCTGCATCGGCAACGGCAGCAAGCTGATCGGGAATATCGATTTCATTATATGTTTTTTTAAATAAATCCATTCGGTTACTCATC
>NZ_JBFTPZ010000046.1:0-60772 GCF_056398745.1 Paenibacillus sp. 01T424
GGTGGAAGCACAGCAATGTGTGTAGCTGACGAATACTAATCGGTCGAGGGCTTATCCTAAACACGTTTACTGTGACCCATACATCCAGTAGACAGCAGCATAAAGGCTTCAGCAAGCCTAATCTTTCGTATCCAGTTTTCAGGGCGTAATGTTCTGACTTTGCAAGCGTCCCCGAACGCTGCAATCGACAACTATTCGGGGGACAAGCGTGGCGGTGTAGCTCAGCTGGCTAGAGCGTACGGTTCATACCCGTGAGGTCGGGGGTTCGATCCCCTTCGCCGCTACCATTACCTTTTTTATCGTAACATCTGGAGGATTAGCTCAGCTGGGAGAGCATCTGCCTTACAAGCAGAGGGTCGGCGGTTCGATCCCGTCATCCTCCACCATATGTACTTATTCGGTTTTATGACCGGATCCACTTGGAGCTGTGGTGTAGTGGCCCAACATGCCTGCCTGTCACGCAGGAGACCGCGGGTTCGAATCCCGTCAGCTCCGCCATTTTTCTTTAAAGTAAGGCTCGGTAGCTCAGTCGGTAGAGCAGAGGACTGAAAATCCTCGTGTCGGCGGTTCGATTCCGTCCCGAGCCACCACTTTATTTTTCGTTACGACGAGAAATAAGTAATAGTATGGAGGATTAGTGAAGTGGCTAAACACGGCAGACTGTAAATCTGCTCTCTCTGAGTTCGGTGGTTCGAATCCATCATCCTCCACCATTTCTTTTACAGCAAGAGCCATTAGCTCAGTTGGTAGAGCACCTGACTTTTAATCAGGGTGTCGTAGGTTCGAATCCTACATGGCTCACCATTTTTTTTCTAAACAAACCTATACAACCGTAGATCTTAGGATCTGCGGTTTTTTTGTTTGATTATAATCGAAATAAAAAAGAGTTTGCCCATCAGTAAAGTGGACAAACTCTTTTTTTGCATAGTTAAAACCAGATAATGAATGAATCTTAGTTTTTACTCCGTAGATTCAATTCATAAGCAAGCTCGTTTACCGTTTCGTTTAGACGAAGTTTAAGTTCATCATTTAATTCAAATACTGGAGCTTCATTTGGCTCTTGTGAACGCTCGATTTGGGAATCAACGGCATACACTCCGCTAACATATAATTTCGCGCCCATGGATGCGAGTACCGGCTTGAGGGAATAGTCAATAGAGAGTAGATGAGCGATGGTGCCGCCGATAAACAGAGGAGCAATGATTTTACCATCAAGTCCTTTCTGCGGCAGTAGATCTAGAAACGTTTTTAGAACGCCTGTATAAGATGCTTTGTAAACTGGGCTTGCAATAATAACAGCATCTGCATTCTCGACAAGCTGATTGGCTTCTATAATAGCAGGGCTGCCAAAACGAGCGTGAATTAGATCTTCGGCTGGCAAAGAAACCACGGTTATGGTATCAACCGAAAGATGTTTTGTTATCAATTGTTGCTCTACGTACTGTGTTATGCCATTTAAACGAGATAAAGCATTTGGACTGCCTGAAATAATTACAATCTTGGACATGGGTGCACTCCTCTTTTTCAAATAAATAGTAGAAAATAAAATTACATTAATCCGATAAGTAAACTTTGAATAGATAGTACCATGGCAGATGTTATTTGGTCAAACAGGTTTGATTTGTTTCTTGTATTTTATCGATATAAGGGAACAATGTATACATATAGGAATGAAATAGAAAAAGGGGTAGTTGCAATGGTATACGGATTAGCGGTTTTAATTAGCTTCGCGATCGTATTTGCAAGCGTACCACCGCTTCGTGTATTTGCGCTGCGACTTGGTTTTGTCGATCGTCCTAATCAGAGAAAAATACATAACAAGCCGATCCCTCTCATGGGTGGCGCGGCTATTTTTGTTGGCTGCATCGTTACGATGTTTATTTTTATCGGGTTCACTCCGCTCACTTGGACCATAGTTACGGGTGGAACCGTGCTCGTAATTATTGGACTTCTTGATGATGCGTCAAAGGCAAAAGGGAAAGACTTTCCGATATGGCCGCGTGTCATCCTCTATATGGGTGCTGCGTCAATCCCAAGCTTATTTCATATCAAAATTGCGGGTATTACCAATCCGTTTACACATTTGTTTATTTCATTTCCCGATTGGGTATCGTGGCTGACAACGATGCTATGGGTTTTCGCGTTAATCAATATGATCAACTTTATTGATGGCGTAGATGGGCTGGCTTCAGGGGTATGTACGCTGTCAGCACTAACGCTATTGACGGTGGCGCTCGTCAAAGGTCAGCCAAGCACCGCTATTCTTGCCATTATTGTAGCCGGAGCATGCTTTGGTTTTTTGGTTCATAATTTTTATCCAGCCAGAATTTTTATGGGTGACGCAGGAGCAACCTTCCTAGGCTTTACGCTTGCTGTAATTGCTGTTGATGGAGCGTTTAAGAAAGCAACATTCATTACCTTGCTAGTTCCATTACTGGCGCTTGGATTGCCTATATTTGACACGGCTTATGTCATGCTGCGCAGGCTTATAAGCGGTAAAGGCTTGCATCATGCGGACAAGCTGCATACGCATCATCTTTTGATGAAATGGGGACTGAGCCAGGTTCAAACGGTTTCGTTTCTATATTTAATTGCTGCGTTATTCGCACTCTTGTCAATCATTCTTTTACTGGTAATAGGCTGAATTAAGCAAGCTCTTGTGGTACAATGACGGGAAAAAGCGTTATTCCACAAAAAGGTGCGAATAAACTTTTTTTACTTATTAATCCGCTTATATGGAGCTGCTAATCGCAATAGGTGTCCTCCCATAGGAGGAAGCACGCAGCCGCAAATGCTTGTGGAGATTGGAGATAGAGAAATGAGCACGACAGACTGGTTGAAGCCGCTGAAGCACATTTTGAACTGTCCGGTACATGCTGTTTCGAAATCTATAGCGGAGTGGAACGATTTAATTAGCAATGCTGATGTGGTGTGGTTAGGCGATCATATAGGATCTTCTCCTATAGAGGGCCAACGCGTAGAAAAAAACGAAAAAACGTGGATTGTCATTTCATCTGCGGAATATGAAGTGGATTTATTAGAAATCGATTGTCCATCGCTTCAGGCAACAGAGAAGGAACTGATAAGCTGGACATTGCAGCTTAACCGCGGACATTTAATGGAGAAAAAAAATGCGGCGCTCTCTGAATCAGAGAGACAAGCGCTTAAGCTTGGAGATTGGATTCAGAAGCAGTTGGAATCGGATGAGCCCGCATATTCCTTACCTGATCATTTAACCGTTGGCAGTCGCTTATTTAATGAAATGATACCTTTCTTACTCGTTACAGAGCAGTCTGGCACGAAGCATGCAACCTATTCTGAATTAGAAAAACTTCTGCGTTCATTTATGTCCGACGATGTCTTGCTTATTCCGCTCAAGAGCCAGGAATGGCTGATATGGGGTTCGATGTCCTTGCTGAGAGATGAGGATTCCGATGCTTTCGATGAGCAGGAGGAAGAGACGATTGAGGATAGTCTAGCTTCGATTGGGCTTGGATTGCATGAGATGCTTGCCAGTGAGTGGATTGGTGAATGCCACATCGCAGTTGCTCATCCATCATCACCAGCAAAAGGTATGATTGAGACGACAATGCTGCTGCGGGAGACGATTAATCTTGGCCGAAAATTCCATGTAGGAACGAATATTTATTTGCCGTGGATGCTTCAGTTGGAACGTTTGTTGAATGCAATTCCTGAAGTCCATCGTGCGAGATATTTGGAGCAGTCGTTAAAAAGAGCGGATCTATTCGTTGAATCAGAAATGCTGAGTACATTGGAAACATTTTTTACGCTTGATTGCAACGTTAGTGAGACAGCGAAGAAATTATACATTCATAGAAATACATTATTATATCGTTTAGACAAGCTTAAACAAGAGACTGGTTTAGATGTTCGTCAGTTTAGGGATGCCGTACTAGTCAAAATTATATTACTATTGTACAAAGTTACGAAAAGAAATTAGTTTTTTTGTAAAGTATGTGCATAGTCACAAGCTCCCCAGTGGGATAAGATATAGGCATAACGAAATTTCTTTCTAGGGGGAAAATTATCATGGCAGGCGTACGTTTAGAAGGCATTTACAAAAAATACCCGGGTACTGACAAAGCATCGGTTACTGACGTTAACTTAGATATTAAAGACAAAGAGTTTCTCGTATTGGTCGGACCATCTGGTTGCGGTAAATCGACAACTCTTCGTATGATTGCAGGCCTTGAAGAAATTTCCGAAGGCAAATTGTTCATCGGCGACCGCCTTGTGAACGATGTAGCTCCTAAAGACCGCGACATCGCGATGGTATTCCAATCCTACGCGTTGTACCCGCACATGAACGTTTACCAAAACATGGCTTTCGGCCTTAAACTTCGTAAATTCAAAAAAGCAGACATCGACAAACGTGTTCGTGAAGCTGCTAAAATTCTAGATATCGAGCATTTGCTTGACCGTAAACCAAAAGCACTTTCCGGTGGTCAACGTCAACGTGTCGCTCTAGGACGCGCAATCGTTCGTGAGCCACAAGTATTCTTGATGGATGAGCCGCTTTCCAACTTGGACGCGAAACTTCGTGGACAAATGCGCGCTGAAATCAGCAAGCTTACAAAACGTCTTGAAACAACAACTATCTATGTAACGCATGACCAAATCGAGGCAATGACAATGGGTGACCGTATCGTTGTTATGAAAGACGGTTTCATTCAACAAACAGCTTCACCAGAAGAACTGTATAACCACCCGGTTAACATCTTCGTAGCTGGCTTTATCGGCGCTCCATCGATGAACTTTATCAGTGGTTCGCTTACAGAGCAAGGCGGAGCGCTTCGCTTCAAAGCAAGCGGCGTTGATGTAGTTGTTCCAGAAGGCAAAGCAGCATCGCTTCGCTCGAAAGGTTACATCGGCAAAGAAGTGATTCTTGGCATTCGTCCAGAGGATCTTCACGAAGAGCCAGTATTCTTGGAAGCATCCCCACAAACAATCGTGAACGCAAATGTTGAGGTTGCTGAGAACCTTGGTCACGAGATGTACTTGTACCTGAACGGTATCGGCACTGACACAGTTATCGCTCGTGTTGACGGCCGCTCTGGTCTACGTGATGGCACAACTGTTAAGCTTGCGCTTGACATGAACAAAGTACACTTGTTCGACAAAACGACAGAACTTAACATTTTCGAAGCTTAATAAATAGTATGGAAGAAGAACGGTCGGATTATCCGATCGTTCTTTTTTTATTTTAACTAGAGGTCGTTTTTGTCGAAATGGCTGTTGCGATTAAATAAATAGGAGTCAAACAAAACCGTTTCCATGCTTCGGCTGTCTAATACAAAACAGGAATAATAATGTAGAAGAAATGAGAGGGAGCCTGGGCAGGAGGGAAGAGGCATGAATAAGGATGAGTGGGCTGAAGCGGCTATACGGGGCGATGAAACGGCGCTGCTGCAGCGTATTGATCTAGATAAGCTTCAAATGTATGGGATTGCTTATTCATATATGCGAAATGAGTCGGATGCATTGGAGGCTATACAAGAAACGGTTTGCCGGATATGGACGAAAAAGCATACATTAAGGGAGCCGAAATTTTTTACAACGTGGGCCATTCGTATTTTGATCCGTGTGTGTATGGATGCTAAGAAGAAGCAAACAAGGGAGCGTCCTACCGATTCGATAGCCGAGCAATATGATTTGAGGGAAAAGACAGTTGAGTACGATGAGACAGCAGCACGCCTTGATATGGCTGCGCAGATTCAACTGCTTCCGGTTAACTATCGTATGGTGATAACACTCAAATATTATCGTGATATGACGATTACGGAAATTGCTGAGCTATTGGAGAAGCCTGATGGGACCATTCGAACGTGGCTGAACAAAGCATTAAAAGGACTAAGAGCAGATATGGCTCATATGAAGGAGGAGATACGAAATGAGCGAGGCCAAGGAGACGCCGTTCAGGCAAGCCAATCAGGCGCTGCGAAGTGACATTGACCATGTGAATCAGGAGCTTGTTGTGATGCCGGAGCTGGCGCTGGAGGCAGCAATACGAAGTGGAATTGAGCAGGGGCGGAAGCGATCCATACGTAGAAACAGAAAAAGATGGAGTGTGAGCATGATTGCTGCAGGGCTAAGTGTAATCCTGCTTCTAACCGCGTTCGTTCGCGTATCTCCTGTGTTTGCTTCTATTGTGAAGGAAATTCCGGGTTTCAGCGGGTTTGTTGAGTTGATTCAGGGAGATAAGTCCTTGATTACAGCAATGGAAAATGATTTCATACAGCCTATAAAGCTCTCGGACGAGAAAAACGGTTACATTTTTATGGTTGATGGTATTATAGCCGATGATCAGCGTATGGCTATTCTGTATACGGTAGAGGGACCAGGAATTAACGGCAATACAGGATTTCTGGAGTATAAATTAAAAACGAGTGATGGTAAGGATTTGGTCGCTTCCATTGGTTCATCGCATTATCCGAATGATGATGCCGAGGGTTCAAGCGTTCCTGTCCATCAATATTTAGATATACTAATGGGCGAAGGTTCTAAAATGCCGGAGAGCTTGCAATTCAGCCTATTGCTTGGCGGTCAGTGGCTAAAGGTTGATTTTCCAATTGAGCATAAAAGATTCGAGGGGATGCGTGAAGAAATCTCGATCGAGCATAAGGTTGAGGTCGGAGGACAACGTTTTACGGTGAAAAATGCTGTTATCACACCGCTTCAAATAGCAGTGACAATCGAAGCAGATGCAACTAATGACAAACACGCAAATGGTTTTATAAATATAGCGCTTGTCGATGAGAAAGGCAGGCGATATGAGTCGAATTCTGCATTTGGCGATTCTAATACATCAATTACCCTTCACTTTAAGAGCAGCTATTTCGTTAAGCCCAAAAAGTTAACTTTAATTGCGGACGGTTTGTATTTGTCGGAAAACAATTTAAGCATCACGGTGGATACGGATAAAATAGAAACTTTATCATCACCGAATAATAGGCTTCTATTAGCCAGCAAAGAGCTGCTAAATGGTGAGTATGAAGTGAAGTTTGATTTGCTAAGCCAGGATGAGATCGACAAGAAGCCAGGCTATACATTATTTCCGCACGGCGGCACCTTCAAGGACGGTGCTGGTTTATCCTACCCTATTTCAGATAATCGGGGGGTGCAGTGGAATTCAAATGAAGATAAAGTGACCTATGTTTATCGAATTCCAGCAGCAGATTACAAGCAGCCGTTAACATTCAGTATTGAGCAGTACCCTGGTTATGTATTAAAACCGATAAGTATACCGATAAAATAAGTCGAAGGCGCTGAGCAGCGGAGGAAACGTTGCGTTCAGCGCCTTTTTCCTTTACGATGAAGACATTGGAAAATATCATACATATACACAATAGCAGTTGTCATATGAGGGAGGCCCTACGATGCCGAAAAAAGTGAAAGTATCTGAGCTCGTTAAACAATTTCAGCTTGAGATTATTGCGGGCGAGGATGGAATGAAGCGTGCCATTACAGTAGATGATTTGTATCGGCCTGGACTCGAAATGGCTGGATATTTCCACTACCATCCAAGTGAGCGCGTACAGCTGCTTGGAAGAACGGAAATCTCGTTCCTAAATATGCTGGACGGTGAAGAGCGCAAGGATCGTATGGTTCGTTTATGCAACGAGGATACACCTTGCATTATTTTGACAAGAGGGCTGGAAGCGCCTCAAGAGCTTGTAGATCAATGTAATGAGAAACAAATTCCGCTGCTCAGAAGCAATGTGGCTACAACCATTTTGTCCAGCAGAATTACGGACTTTTTGGAGAGAAAGCTAGCTCCGACAGCAACGATTCATGGCGTTCTTGTTGACGTATACGGCGTTGGAATGCTTATTACTGGAGGTAGCGGCATCGGTAAAAGCGAGACGGCGCTAGAGCTTGTCAAACGCGGACACCGGCTTGTCGCTGATGATGCAGTAGAAATTATGCAAACCTCCGATGCGCAGCTGCACGGCAGTGCGCCAGAGCTTATTCGTCACCTGCTCGAGATTAGAGGGCTGGGTATTATTAATGTAATGACACTTTTTGGCGCAGGGGCAGTTCGGACGCAGAAGCGTATCGGCCTTGTCATTAAGCTGGAAAACTGGCAGCAGGACAAGCAGTATGATCGCCTTGGCTTGGATGAAGAAACGACCCGTATTATCGAGACGGACATTCCGCTCGTAACTGTGCCAGTAAGACCCGGTCGTAACTTAGCGGTCATCATCGAGGTGGCAGCAATGAATTTCCGCTTGAAACGAATGGGTTACAATGCGGCGCTGCAGTTTACGAATAAGCTTACGGAAACGATCGCTGATGATATGGACGAATACGATTGAACCTAAAGGGGATATAACTAAATGAAGACATTGATATTAAACCCAATTGCCTTCACATTAGGCTCTATTGAAGTGCATTGGTATGGCATTATTTTGGGAACAGCGGCATTAGTGGGGCTGCTTCTCGCGGTGCAAGAAGGTAAACGATTCGGAATTAAGCCGGATTTTTTCATGGATTTGTTGCTGCTCGGCGTCCCTTCCGCCATTATTGGAGCGCGAATTTATTATGTAGCGTTCAAATGGGAAGATTATAAAGGCAACTTTGTAGATGTGTTCAAAATATGGAATGGCGGTATCGCGATATATGGTGCGATAATCGGAGCTTTTATTTGCGGGTTCTTCTATTTCCGCTATAAAGGCTATAACTTCTGGCGTTTGGTAGACATTTGTGTACCTGGACTGCTTGCAGGTCAAATGATTGGTCGTTGGGGAAATTTCATGAACCAAGAGGCGTATGGCGGCGTGGTTAGCGAGTCTTTCCTTCGCAATACACTTCATTTACCATCGTTTATCGTGGATCAAATGCTTATTCAAGGTGAATACCGTCACCCGGCTTTCTTGTATGAATCCGTATGGAGCTTGGTCGGTATTGCTATATTGTTCATCCTTCGCCGCCAAAAGTTTTTGCGCGCAGGCGAGCTGATGGCCAGCTACTTTATCTGGTATTCAATCGGCCGTTTCTTTATAGAAGCGCTTCGTACGGACAGTCTTGCATTTAGAGGACCATCGTGGCTGGCATCGTTTATTAATGGCCTCTGGACTCCAATGGAGGTATTGTTCAAACAAGGTTACTTGGATCCTGCGTACGGCAACATAAGGATTTCACAAGTACTGGCGCTGCTTTTAATCGTTGGTGCGGTTGTACTTATTATCGTGCGACGTAAGACGGGACTTGCATCCGCTCATTACCTTGATCCAATTACGACTAGCAAGCCAGAGCGTAACGTGGGATCGGATTCTGAGAAAAAGGGCAAAGACCAACCTGTTGGCACTAAAAAAGATGATGAGGCTGGCAAGCGTTAAATGTAATTTAGGGAGGTTTATCGATGACGGGCAATATCAAAACGATGCTGTTCGATTTGGACGGCACGATTATCGACACCAATGAGCTTATCATCCGCTCGTTCATAGAGTCTTTACAAGGCGTAGCACCAGAAGGATTCGGAAGAGAGCATATTATTCCAAGCATGGGACAGCCGCTTACGGATCAAATGAAGCTATTCTCGGGATTGGATGAAGTAACACATCTTGTGGCAGCGTATCGCGAAGTTAATCTGCGTTTGCATGATGAATATGTAAAACCATTTGATTACGTCATAGAAGTTATTGAGCGGATGCATAAGCAAGGTATCCAAATTGGCGTCGTTACGACAAAAATGCGTCTGACAACGGAACGCGGCTTGAAATACGTTGGGCTGTTCGACTTCGTGGATACCATTGTAACGATTGATGATGTTGTTCATGCTAAGCCGCATCCAGAACCAGTGAGCAAAGCAATCGGTCTGCTCGGCGCAGATCCGGCAACGACCATTATGGTTGGAGACAGCACAGTGGATATCGAGTCGGCGATTGCAGCAGGTGCGATAGCAGTTGGTGTCGCTTGGTCGCTAAAAGGCGAGCAAATCCTTAAGGATGCCGGAGCCCATCATGTCATTCACGACATGCGCGATCTCTATTCCTTTGTCGGAATGGAGCGGGAAACATTTGCGTAAAGTTGAACGATATCCGGTGGAAGGGCCAAACGCGCTGTGGCAAGTATATTCAACGGTCAGCCGATTCAAATCGGTTCGTAATTTCATTTGCATCCAGCTAGCGCGCTATTGTCCGATTCTTCCGTTAAAAAATTGGATTTACCGCCGTTTGCTCGGCATGAAGGTCGGAGAACATACCGCTTTTGCACTTATGGTCATGGTCGATGTCTTTTTTCCCGAGCGTATAACGGTAGGCAATAATACAATTATCGGATATAATACAACCATTCTAACTCATGAATATTTGATCAAGGAGTATCGTCTCGGCGACGTCGTGATAGGCTCTCATGTCATGATAGGAGCAAATACGACGATATTGCCAGGTGTAACAATCGGCGATCATGCCATTGTAGCTGCTGGATCAGTTGTCCATAAGGATGTGCCTGCTTATGCATTTGTAGGAGGCAATCCGATGCGGGAAATTAGACGAAGCGAAATGGTCGTGCCAAGCGAATTTGATGAGAATGTGCGCAACATTTTAAACTAATGGGCTATGGAAAGCTTCGTCCGTGCGAGTTCGTCTCGCAGCCGGTCGAGGCTTTCTTTTTTGACGTAAAACGGATCGATTTCAACTTGACGAAAATAAGCTTTTCATGCTAATATTACGACTAAACTCTTTAATTTGTTAGCATGGTAACATGGTATCGCTTTAAACCACTAAAGTAAACGAAGGTGATATTGGATGTCTAAACCAAAAGTATTTGAGAAGCCGATAGGCGTTAAAGATTATTTGCCAAGTGCAGTGGCTAAGCTGCGTCATATTGAACGTCAGGTTCTTGCCTGCATGCAGGGCTGGGGCTACGAACAAATTATAACTCCAACAATGGAATATTACGATACAGTGGGTGTAGCCAGCTCTACATCCGATCAGAAGTTATTCAAGCTGCTTAACAATCGTGGAACAACGCTGGTGCTGCGCTCTGATATGACGTCGCCAATCGCTCGTGTAGTGTCGTCCTTATTGAAGCAAGCGGACTTTCCGCAGCGTCTGTCGTATCACTCTAATGTGTTTCGGGCGATAGAGGAAGAGGCGGGCCGCGAGGCAGAATTTTTCCAAACGGGCGTAGAGCTAGTTGGTGATTCTTCAGCAGAAGCGGATGCAGAGGTTGTTGCTCTTGCAATCGCGTCGCTTAAAGCTGCCGGTGTTGAACGCTTCAAGATCGCGATTGGGCATGTTGGGTTCCTAAACGGCTTGCTGGAGCAATCCTTGCCAGGCCGTGCAGAAGCGCAGGAGCAGTTGAAGAGCTGCTTGTTAGGCCGTGATTTTGTAGGTTACCGCGAGCAGCTTCGTGGATTATCCGTGGATGAATCCGTTCAGCAAGAGCTGGAAGGTGTTTTGCGTCTACGCGGCGGGCAAGAGATTTGTGATCAAGCGCTGCAGCTGAATGTGGATGATAAAGCGCGGGCGTCCATTCAACATTTGTGCCAAATATGGGATGTGCTGAAGGCGTATGGGGTTTGTGAGCATGTGCTTATCGATCTGACGATGATTGGTGACTTCTCCTATTACACAGGGATGACTTTCGAGGGTTATGCAGCTGATCTAGGCTTCCCGGTTGTAAGTGGAGGCCGTTATGACAACCTGCTGGCCCAGTTCGGCAGACCGGCTCCTGCAACGGGATTTGCGCTCAAGACGACGCGTATTCTGGAGCTGCTTGGCGATGGCGCTGAGAGTGAAACGGAACGCACACTGGTTATCTATGATACAGCTGGACGCAATGAGGCGCTTGTTAAAGCACAGGAACTGCGCGGGCAGGGTGCGAGCGTTGTAACAGAGCGGGTAGATGCGAATAACGCACTTCTTGATGAGCTTAAAAATAAGGCACAGCAGCAATCGTTTACTTATAAAGGCGTAGCCTACACAGCATTGCTGACATTTGACGGAAGCGGAATTAAAGGAGGCAGCGCCACATGAGCGGAGCGACAAAAGATATATTGAAAGTGGCGATGCCGAAGGGCCGCATTTATAAGGTAGCTTCCAAGCTGTTCCGTGAAGCGGGGCTTCCGATTCCTAGCGACTTTGATGATACGCGCAAGTTGATCATTGAGCTTCCAGAGGTAGGGATGGAGTTTATTATGGCAAAGCCTGTTGACGTACCGACTTATGTGGAATACGGCGTAGCGGACATTGGAATCGTGGGCAAAGACGTGCTCATGGAGGAAAATAAAGATGTTTATGAGCTGCTTGATCTTGGCATTGCCAAATGCCGGATGTCTGTTATTGGCATGCCGGATTGGAAGCCGACTATGAATCCGCGTGTAGCGACCAAATACCCGAATGTGGCTTCGGCGTATTTCCGTGAGCTCGGGCAGCAGGTGGAGGTCATTAAGCTAAATGGCTCCATCGAGCTTGCGCCAATGATCGGGTTAGCTGACCGTATCGTCGATATGGTGGAAACCGGCCAAACTCTTCGTGAGAATGGGCTTGTGGAGATGGAATCGATCTTCGGTATTACGAGCCGCTTAATCGCGAATCGAGTAAGTTACCGGATGAAGAATGAAGCTATTCAAGGACTGTGTGATCGCTTGCAGGAAGCGCTGGCTAAGCGGGGTTAGGAAGAGAGCGGAAAGTAAGAAGAAAGCATGATTGGATAAAGCGAGCCTAGCAAGAGCGGGAGATGCTTGGCGAGTGTCACTGAAGCACGAGCAAACGCAGAGCAGGGCTTGCAGCATTTCATGTATAGACGAGGCATGACAAGTGAAGCGCATGCTGGACTGGACGGATAATTAGCCTTGTGAGTATTGGAAGGAGTGGATGATATGCGTATTATGCGAGCGGAGCAATTTGGTTTGAAGCGTGAGGTGGAGTATGGGACACCTGAGCAAAATGAGTCTGCTTTGAAGATCGTCGCAGATGTAAAGTCTGAGGGGGATGCAGCTCTGCTGAGGTATACGGAGCAGCATGACCGCGTTAAGCTGGACGCTGCGTCGCTGCGTGTGACGCAGGAGGAAATACAGGCGGCGTATGAGCATGTTGACGCCGACTTTCTCACGGCTATTCGCGAAGCAGCCGTGAACATTCGGGTATTCCACGAGAAGCAAATGCGTACCTCGTGGATGGATTTGCAGCAGGACGGAACGCTGCTCGGGCAAATTATGCGACCGCTCAAGCGGGTCGGCGTATACGTGCCCGGAGGCAAGGCGGCTTATCCGTCGTCTGTGCTGATGAATGTTATACCGGCGCAGGTAGCTGGCGTGCCGGAAATTGTTATGGTGACGCCGCCGGCAACTGGCGGCACGGAAGGCATCGACCCGTATATTCTCGTTGCCGCCGCGGAATCGGGCGTCAAGGAGATGTACCGGGTCGGCGGCGCACAGGCCATAGCCGCGCTTGCGTACGGCACGGCCACGATTGCTCCGGTCGATAAAATATGCGGACCGGGCAATATTTATGTGGCGCTAGCAAAGCGCGCCGTATTCGGTGCCGTCGATATCGACAGTATCGCCGGGCCAAGTGAAATCGTCGTGCTTGCTGACGATTCAGCTGATCCCGCGTATGTAGCCGCGGATCTGCTGTCGCAGGCGGAGCACGATGAGATGTCATCGGCGATCCTTGTAACGCCATCGCAGCAGCTTGCGGAAGCTGTAGCAGCGGAGGTGGAGCGTCAGCTGTCCACCCTGCCGCGCCAAGACATTGCACGCAGCTCCATCGACAACTATGGCGCTGTACTGCTGGTCGACTCGCTCGAAGCGGGTATCGACGTTATTAATCAGATCGCGCCTGAGCACTTAGAGGTGCTGACGGTTGATCCGATGCGTTTGCTCGGCTACATTCAGAACGCAGGCGCTATTTTCCTTGGGCCATACAGCTCGGAGCCGGTCGGGGATTATTTTGCTGGACCTAACCACATCATTCCAACAAACGGCACAGCACGGTTCTCATCGCCGGTTAACGTTGATGATTTCTTGAAGAAATCGAGCTTGATTTACTACAGTAAAGAAGCGTTGATGGCTAATGGCGATAAAATCATGACGCTGGCTCGTCATGAAGGACTTGAAGGGCACGCTCGTGCAATTGAGGTTCGTCTTGAGAAGGAACGCGGGTAAACATTTTAACGTAAAAAGATAAATTTGTTAGGCAAACAATTAAGTATAGGAGAGTTATTACCTAGGTAATAACTCTTATGCTCTTTAGCGGCATGTGCTGGAATTCCCTTATGCGGCAGGGCATTTGAGATGATGAAAACAAACATAATCATATAGGAAGAAGGAATGAAAGTGTCGGAAAATCGCGTACGTGAAGCATCGGTGGCACGCAAGACGAATGAAACGGATATTAAACTTACTTTTGCAGTAGATGGAACAGGTGAAGCAAAGATTGATACAGATGTCCCTTTCTTTAACCATATGCTGGATCTATTTATTAAGCACGGCCAGTTTAATCTGGAATTAGAAGCACGCGGCGACATCGACATCGATGATCACCATACGGTAGAGGATATCGGAATTTGCATCGGTCAAACGCTTCGTGAAGCGCTAGGTGATAAACGCGGCATCAAGCGTTACGCTAGCGTATTTGTACCAATGGATGAGGCGCTGGCTCAGGTTATTATTGATGTGAGCAACCGCCCACACTTTGAATATCGTGCCGAATACCCATCCACACAAGTAGGCAGCTTCTCGACAGAGCTTGTTCATGAGTTTTTGTGGAAGCTTGCACTTGAATCACGCATCACGCTTCACGTAATCGTACATTACGGCAAAAACACGCACCACATGATTGAAGCGGTGTTCAAAGCGCTTGGACGAGCGCTTGATGAAGCAACAAGCATTGATCCTCGCGTACAAGGAGTGCCTTCAACGAAAGGAGTGCTCTAGGATGATCGCGATTATTGATTATGGGATGGGCAACCTCCACAGCGTAAGCAAAGCGGTTGAGCGTCTTGGATACGAGGCGGTTATAACAGACGATCCCGAGAAGATTGCAGCTTCAGACGGAGCGATTCTTCCTGGCGTTGGTGCGTTTGGCGATGCTATGCAAAACCTGCGGGAAACGAAGATGGATGAAGTGACTAAAGCGTATGCAGCTTCTGGTAAGCCGCTGCTCGGCATTTGCCTTGGCATGCAGCTTCTCTTCACCGAAAGTGACGAATATGGAACGAATGAGGGATTAAATCTTCTTCCCGGCAAAGTTAGCCGTTTTACAGGTGATTACAAGATTCCGCATATGGGTTGGAACAAGCTGAATTTCCTTCAAGAGCAATCGCCTCTATTTAATGGGTTGACCGAAGGGCATGTTTATTTCGTACACTCGTTCCATGCGAAGCCGGAGGTAAGTTCCGACCTGCTCGCAACAACAGACTATTATCAGCAGGTAACAGCAATTGTTGGTCGCGGAAACGTATATGGCATGCAATTTCACCCCGAAAAAAGCGGAGAGCTTGGCATGCAGCTGCTGGGCAACTTTCTTGCACTAACTAAAATTAACGAAGCATAACAAGCTTCAATAGATATTCAAGCAAGTTAACTACTTAAACAAATTAAATCGTTTAAGACTTAAAGCTTAAGCTTGCCCCACAGGCTATTGCGATGATAAGCCTGTGTGAGAATTGCATAGTGCCTGTATACTGTTTACCTGTTTGCATGTGTGTGTGAGCAGTACTTGTGTGCTTGGATAATGATCGATCAAGCCAAGCACAGGCTGCTCAATCTTGCCAACATTGCTGAATGAATGCATTCCATTTAATAATGACCGTGCTATTTCTTCCATACTTACAAATGAGTCTACGCTGCTTGGTAAGGATGCTTCTTCCTTAATCCAAGCAGTTTTATCAAAGTGATTCCAAGTAATCCTAAGTAATGCCGAGTGTTACCGGATAGACAATTAAGCTCGACTACGGGCATAAAGGAGAGTGCAATATGCTGGCGAAACGTATCATTCCTTGTCTTGACGTGAAGGATGGCCGCGTTGTGAAGGGTGTTAATTTTGTGAACCTGCGCGATGCGGGCGACCCAGTCGAGCTGGCGGCCACTTATGACCAAGAGGGCGCAGATGAGCTTGTATTTCTAGATATATCGGCTTCCGTTGAAGGGCGTGCGACGATGATTGAAGTGGTCAAGCGGACCGCTGGGGAAATTACGATTCCGTTTACGGTAGGCGGCGGCATATCTCATGTCGATGATATGAAGCGGCTGCTGCGCGCCGGCGCGGACAAAATCGGCATAAATACAGCTGCGGTTTTAAACAAGGCACTCATTCAAGAGGGGTCACGCAAGTTTGGATCACAGTGCATCGTGGTGGCGATTGATGCGAAGTTTAATGCTGAGTGGGGCGAATGGGAAGTTTACACGCACGGCGGACGCAAAACGACTGGCATTAAGGCGCTCGAATGGGCACGTGAAGTGGAGAAGCTAGGCGCGGGTGAAATTTTGCTGACCAGCATGGATGCCGATGGCACCAAAGACGGCTTCGACATCAAGCTCACGCAGGCGGTGTCAGATTCGCTAGGCATTCCCGTCATTGCTTCGGGCGGAGCGGGTAGAGTTGAGCATTTTAACGATGTATTCCAAATGGCACATGCGGATGCGGCTCTAGCTGCGACGATTTTTCACTATAAAGAAATGACGATTCGTGAAGTGAAGGACGATTTGCGCTTGAAGGGAGTAGAGGTACGATGACGGAAAACAATCATAATGAACTTATCTCAAAAATCAAATGGGACGATGCGGGGCTAGTACCAGCTATTGTTCAAGATGTGCAAAGCAAAGAAGTGCTTATGATGGCTTATATGAATAAGGAATCACTTCAGCTATCCGTTGAATCCGGCGTGACTTGGTATTGGAGCCGATCGCGTAATGAGCTTTGGAACAAAGGAGCGACAAGCGGCAATACGCAGCGCATCGTTTCTTTGGCTTATGATTGCGACGGTGATACATTGCTCGTTAAGGTGGAGCAAAAAGGTCCAGCTTGCCACACAGGGCGCTATAGCTGCTTCTTTAATTCGGTTGAAGTAGCTGGGAACACAGATGCTTCTTCAGAGGCTGGACAATCCGCTGCAGACCGCTTCGCTACGCTTGGACAACTAGAGAGCGTGATTGCCGAGCGTTACGCAGAGCGCCCTGAAGGCTCTTACACCTCATACCTGTTCGATAAAGGTGTAGATAAGATTTTGAAAAAAGTAGGCGAAGAAGCATCCGAGGTGATCATAGCAGCGAAGAATAAAGATAACGACGAGCTTCGCAGCGAGGTTGGCGATCTTATTTTTCACCTGATGGTATTGCTTCGTGAACGTGGATTGCCGCTAGATGATGTAATCAGTGAAATTAACAATCGTCACGGCAAGCCAACAACAAATAAAATGAGATAATGGAAGCTGAATGATAAATGACAGCAGAAAGGCCGGTACGCACATGTTTATCGATTACCATACGCATCATGCTCGCTGTGGTCATGCCGTCGGAGAGCTAGAGGAATATGTAAAGAAGGGCATAGAGATCGGACTCGTGCAGCTCGGCCTTTCCGATCATATGCCTCTGCTCCATGTTGACCCTGCTACTTATTATCCGGAAATGGCTATGCCGATGGATGAGCTTCCGCGTTATGTGGAGGAATGCCTTGCGCTTAAGGAAAAATATAAGGGACAAATCGACATACGTGTTGGGCTTGAAGGCGATTATATCGAGGGCTGCGAGGAGCAGATCGCTGCGATCGTGAACGCGTACCCTTGGGACTATGTGATTGGCTCTGTTCATTTTCTTGGGGAGTGGGACATCACCGATTTCCGGCAAACGGGAGGCTGGGAAGGCCGCAATCGTATGGCTGTATACGAACAGTACTACGCAGCCGTGGGCAAAGCAGCCGCAAGCGGGCTCTATGACTACATTGGACATATTGATGTCATCAAGCGTTTTGGCTTTCTGCCGGAGGAAAATGTTACCCATTTGGAGAACGCTGCACTAGAGGCAGTCAAGAAGCATGGACTTGCGATTGAGCTCAACGCATCGGGCCTTCGCACACCTGCAGCAGAGATGTTTCCGAGCCGTAGAATGCTGGAATATGCACTGGAACTAGGCATTCCGCTGACGGTTGGTTCGGATGCTCACCAGCCTGAAAGACTAGGCCAATATTTGGATCAAGCCTACGATTTGCTCAAAGAAGTTGGCTTTAAGCAGCTTGCGACATTTAATTGTCGAAAATTAGTGATGATTGATTTTTGAAATATCGTAAATTCCATGTATAATATAGATGATCAAATAAGCTTTGTCGAATGATCCGGCAAAGACGAGTACTTGTTCCGTCAAATTAATTGGTTTTAACGCTCAGGAGGGTATCATGTTAAGCGACAAGGTGCGTATTTTTTCGGGTTCGTCTAATCCGGTATTGGCTCAGAAAATTAGTGCAGAGCTTGGTCTGACGCTAGGTGCGATCAAGATGTCCCGTTTTAAAAGCGGAGAGATTTACGTGCATTACGAGGAAACGATTCGGAATTGCGATGTATTTCTCGTACAATCATTCTCACATCCAATCAACGAGCATTTTGTCGAATTGCTTGTTATGATTGATGCGGCGAAGCGTGCTTCCGCAAGAACGGTCAACATCATCATGCCTTATTACGGTTATGCGCGTCAGGAGCGCAAAGCAGCACCTCGGGAGCCGATTTCAGCGAAAATGCTGGCGGATGTGCTCACGACAGTAGGAGCGAACCGAGTGATTACAATCGACCTACATGCTCCAGCTATTCAAGGCTTCTTCAACATTCCAGTCGATCATATGACTGCGCTAGATTTAATCAGCGATTATTTGAAGTCGAAAAACATCAAGAACCCGGTTGTTGTATCGCCGGATGCAGGACGTGCTTCAACTGCTGAGAAGCTAGCGAACTACTTGGATACATCGTTTGCGATTATGATCAAGAAACGCCCTGCGCATAATGAATCAGTTATCACACATGTTATCGGTGATGTCGAAGGTCAAACTCCGATTATTATCGAGGATCTCATCGATACGGGATCTACGATTGTTAACGTTGTGGAAAGCTTGAAGGAGCGCGGCGCTGAGGATGTATTTGTATGCGCAACGCATCCGTTATTCTCCGGCTCTGCCATTGAGCGTTTGGATCATCCCAATATTAGAGAAGTCATCGTAACAGACTCAATCAGCTTGCCGGAATCGACTCCTGAACGCTTCAAGGTGCTTTCCGTTGCGCCGTTGCTTGCAGAAGCAACACGCATTATTTTGGAGGGCGGCTCCATTAGCACATTGTTCAAAAGCAATGGTGTCTAAACGTTCAAATGGAATGCAGAACTAACGAAATGAATAGTAATGCCGCGGGAAATCGCGGGTGGTGTATTTGCCATCCGCGATTTTCCCACATATTCTTTCATGTTCTCAGGGGTATTGCTATGGTATAATCGTATAAAATCGGAAGTAACGGGAGGTGCCTTGCGGGTGAAAGAAAAGAAACGAGTTGCCGTAGATCAACAGACGAAAGTCATACCGGTTCAATGGGACGCTACGTTTTTTTTCGAACGTGCGGTTCGATCGCTTGATCGGCTCCATTATGACAAGGCACTTAAATATTTTCGTCGCGCCGTCGAATACGAGCCGGAGAATCCGGTAAACCATTGTAATATGGCCGGCATTCTTTCTGAAATGGGCAACTATGAGGAATCGAATAAAATCCTCGGTTGGATTGTAGATGAGCTTGATCCGACGATGACGGAGTGCCATTTCTATATGGCGAACAATTTTGCTAATTTAGAACAATATGAAGCAGCCGAGGGCTCGCTTATTCGATATTTGGAAGAGGACTCCGAAGGACAGTTTCTGGATGAAGCGGAAGATATGATGGATCTACTGCATTTTGAACTGGAGCGTCCTACTCGTCTAACCAACATTAAGTCTCGTGAAGGCATGGTCGAGCATGATTTGGCGCGCACGCTGCTGGAGGAAGGTAAATTCACTGAGGCTGTGCGCATTTTGGAGAAAATTATCGAAGGACAGCCAGATTTTTTAGCTGCTCGAAATAATTTGGCATTGGCCTACTACTATATGGGCATGTTCGATAAAGCGATGGATACGATACATGAAGTGCTTGATCTTGAAGCGGGCAACCTGCATGCGCTGTGCAACCTTGCTATTTTTTATCAGCACAAGAACGATGAAAAAAGCTTGAAGCCGCTTGTTGAGCTGCTTGCGAAGACGGTACCGTTCCATCAAGAGCATGTGTTTAAACTGGCAACAACAATGGGCATCTTAGGAGAGCATGGTGCTGCTTATAAGCATTTCACCAGACTTCTCAAAGATTCAGAGCTCACTCAGGATCCAAGCCTGTATCATTACGCGGCTGTTGCAGCTTGCAATATCGGACGTTTGCAGGAAGCAGAGCGCCTATGGAAGCAGACAATCAAGCTTGATCCAAAATCAAGCATTCCTCTTTATTATATGGAGCAGCTTGAGCTAGTACGAAGCGGGCAGCAGACGGCTGCCATCAGCTATCACTATCATTTGCCGTTCGAAGAGCAGTTTAAGCTATGGGAGAAATCCTCCGATGGCATTCCCGATCATCTTAAGCGCGATCCGCTAGTACGCTCGTCGTTCTTCTGGGCGCTGCGTCATGGTGATCAGGACACGAAGCTACAGGTTATTCAGGCTCTAGGGATGATCGCTGACAGCGAAGTGAAGGATGTTCTTCAGACGTTTTTGCTCGAGAAGGAAGAGGATGATTATTTAAAACGGATTGCCATCTTTGTACTCAGAACGATGGGCGTACAAGAGCCTTTACATGTGGTGCTGGAAGGCAAAGAAACGGTCATTGAGCCGAACCGGGTCCCTTCAAGTCTGCCTGTATGGGAAGATAAATGGCAGGCTGTTGCAGATATCGCTCTTGATCGCATGAGCAAGCAGTATGATTTGGTTCAGCAGCATGATTTGATGACCTTATGGGTGGAATTTTTGACGCGAGTATATCCAGATGCTCCGAAGCTTACGAAGCCGGAGAGCTGGGCGGCCGCATTAGAATATTTGACTGCAAAAATGCATCGTCGTGCTATCTCCTATCACGAGGTTTCCACCAGATACGGTACATCTATTGCGACAGTCAGCAAGAACGTCAAGATTATTGATGAAGTTTGCGGCATCAAAGAAAAGATGAAGTCGATGAGTTCCGTCTTCTTTACGCAAGAATTACAGGACGAATAAACTTTTACGAGGTGAAGCTTATGTACAAATCAATTATTATCGGTACTGGTCCTGCGGGGCTTACAGCAGCTATTTATTTGGCTCGCGCTAACATGAGCCCACTCATTATTGAAGGTCCAGAACCGGGCGGTCAATTGACGACAACAACAGAGGTTGAGAATTTCCCTGGTTTCCCGGAAGGGATTATGGGTCCTGAACTTATGGAAAACATGCGTAAGCAAGCGGAGCGCTTTGGCGCTAAGTTTATTACGGGTTGGGTTAATAGCGTGGATATGTCAGAGCGTCCATTCAAGCTTCAAGTGGAAGGCCACGGCGAGCTTGTTGGGGAGAGCATCATTATTTCTACTGGTGCATCGGCCAGATACCTCGGCATTCCAGGCGAGAAAGAAAACGTTGGCCGCGGCGTAAGCACATGTGCAACTTGCGATGGCTTCTTCTTCCGCGGTAAAAAAATTATCGTAGTGGGCGGCGGCGACTCTGCGATGGAGGAAGCAAACTTCCTTACTCGTTTTGCTTCAAACGTAGAGCTTGTTAACCGTCGTGATGAGCTTCGCGCATCCAAAATCATGCAGGATCGCGCTCGTGAGAACGAGAAAATCAGCTGGAGCTTAAACCGCACACCGGTTGAGGTTGTAGCAACTGGCATGGGTGTTACTGGACTTAAAGTTCGTGACAACGAGACAGGTGAAGAGGATGTTATTGAGACAGACGGAATCTTTATCGCTATCGGCCATACGCCAAACACGAAATTCCTAGCAGGTCAAATCGATACAGACGATCATGGTTACATTGTTGTAAAACCAGGTACATCTGAAACGAATGTACCGGGCGTGTTCGCTTGTGGAGATGTTCAAGACAGCAAATATCGTCAAGCAATTACAGCAGCAGGCAGCGGTTGTATGGCTGCACTGGATTGTGAAAGATATTTGGAGGGTGCAATTACGCATGACTGGAGCAAATCGCTTTAATACTTGACGAGTTGCAACATAAGATAAAGAAGGGGCTATACCAGCAGAGCGACATGCTTGAAGGTATAGCTTTTTCATTAAATGCTGAAGGCGTTTTTTCCAAGCCCAGAATGGTTGA
Organism: Paenibacillus sp. 01T424; assembly: GCF_056398745.1. Lineage (NCBI taxonomy): Bacteria > Bacillati > Bacillota > Bacilli > Caryophanales > Paenibacillaceae > Paenibacillus > Paenibacillus sp. 01T424. Next base: position 22,314 of record NZ_JBFTPZ010000046.1, read on the forward strand.
TTTGCCAGTATTCCTCTATCTTGACCAGAGGATGAAGGTCGCTTATAGTGTTACAAGAGAAGATTAACATATTGATGAGGTGGACTAGTGATGTCTGAGAAGATTTACGTTGGAGTCGATGTCGGCGGAACTGCTATTAAAGTAGGTATTTGTAATTCGGATGGGCAATTGCTCCAGACGTACGAGGGGCCGACGGAGGCGAGTAAAGGAACGGACACTATCCTTCAAAATATTGCGAAATATGCACAACAAATCGTAGTGGAATCGGACTATGATTGGGAGCAAGTTGACGGGGTAGGCGTTGGTATTGCTGGTTTCTTAGATATTCCAAACGGAATTGTGAAATTTGCACCAAACTTAAAAATCGAGAACGTCAATCTTAAGGCTTATTTGGAGCAAGAGCTGAATAAGACAGTTAAAGTTAATAATGATGCGAATGTTGCTGCACTAGGCGAAGCTTGGGGCGGAGCGGGCAAAGGCATCGCGCACTGCGTATGCTACACACTCGGCACAGGCGTAGGCGGCGGCATAATTATAGATGGTAAAATCGTTGAAGGTTCTATGGGTATGGCTGGCGAGCTTGGTCATATGGCTATCGTGCCTGATCTTGAAGCTATTGTATGCGGCTGCGGCAAAATTGGCTGCTTGGAAACGGTATCCTCTGCAACAGGTATTATCCGTATGGCAAAGGATGCGGTGGAACGCGGCGATCGTACATCGCTTTCACTTGTTGAGGATATTATGGCGAAGGATGTTCTTGATGCGGCTAAAGCAGGAGACGAAGTAGCAACTCGCATCGTAAACCGTGCTGCTTATTATTTGGGTAAATCAATGGCGATGATCGCTATTGTATTGAATCCGCAATATTTCATCATTGGCGGCGGCGTTTCGAAGGCTGGAGAATTTTTATTCGAGCAAATTCGTGAAGTATTCGACAAGTATACACAGGATCAAGCGAAAGAAAATGTGCAAATCGTAGCGGCAACACTAGGCAACAACGCTGGCGTTGTAGGCGCAGCCGGCCTTATTCTAAGAGGTTAATTTCATAGTTGTAAATGACGAAGAGACTTTGCATCTGCAAAGTCTTAGCCTATTCTTACGAAGTAGGTTTGCGTTCGCAAACCTTAAGCGTATTCTTACGAAGTAGGTTTGCCCTAGCAAACCTTAAGCATATCCTTACGAAGTGACTTTGCATTCGCAAAGTCTAAGTGTATCCTTACGAAGTGACTTTGCATTCGCAAAGTCTAAGCGTATCCTTACGAAGTGACTTTGCATTCGCAAAGTCTAAGCGTATCCTTACGAAGTGACTTTGCATTCGCAAAGTCTTTAGGAGGTTTATTCATGGAAACGACAGCAGCAGTAGCAAAGCTTGTCATAATAACCGGGATGTCTGGCGCGGGCAAGACCATTGCTGTCCAAAGCCTGGAGGATCTCGGTTTCTTCTGCGTAGATAATCTGCCGCCCGTTCTTATTCCTAAATTTGCAGAGTTGATCGATCAGTCGAACGGTAAAATCGGCAACGTTGCGCTTGTTATCGATTTGCGCGGGCGTGAATTTTTCACGGCGCTTTCGGAGTCGTTGGCCTATATCAAGGAGCATTATACGATTAGCTGTGAAATCTTATTTTTGGATGCAACTGATTCTGTCTTGGTTCAGCGCTATAAGGAAAGCCGACGTCGTCATCCGCTGGCGCCTGAGGGCATGCCGCTTGAGGGCATTCGCAACGAACGTCGCCTGCTTGAGGATTTAAAGGGCTGGGCATCACAGGTTATTGATACGAGTATTTTGAAACCAGCACAATTGAAGGAACGTATTATTTCTCATTTTACACACCTAGAGCAAAACAGCTTGTCGATAAATGTAACTTCCTTTGGCTTTAAATATGGCATTCCTATCGATGCGGATTTGATCTATGATGTTCGTTTCTTGCCTAATCCGCATTATGTCGAGCATCTGCGCCCAAATACTGGTCAAAATCCCGATGTATATGAATACGTTATGAAATGGCCTGAAACTCAGCAATTTCTAACGAAGCTGCTGGATATGTTGCAATTCCTTATTCCGCTTTATCGTAAGGAAGGGAAAAGTCAGGTTGTTATCGGTATTGGCTGTACTGGCGGTAAGCATCGTTCCGTTGCTATAGCAGAATATTTGGGACGCATGCTCGGCAGCAGTGATACGGAACGTGTGCGTGTCAGCCATCGCGATGCCGAACGTGACAAGCATTGACGAGGTGAGAAAATGCAAAGTAGACACAAGATAATGAGACGGCCTAAAATCGTCGTAATTGGCGGCGGTACAGGTCTCTCTGTTATGCTGCGAGGTCTTAAGGAGAAGCCGCTCGATATTACCGCGATCGTTACGGTTGCCGATGATGGCGGGAGCTCGGGCATTTTACGCAATGAGCTGCAAATTCCGCCTCCGGGTGACATTCGGAACGTACTTATGGCATTAGCGGATGCTGAGCCGCTGCTGACTGAGGTTCTTCAGTATCGTTTCAAAACGGTACCGGGACTTGCAGGCCACAGCCTTGGCAATCTTATGCTGGCAGCAATGACCGATATATCCGGCGACTTTGTAACGGGGATTCGTGAGCTGAGCCGTGTGTTAGCGGTTCGAGGACGGGTTCTGCCCGCAGCGAATCAGGCTATCGTACTTAAAGCGGAAATGGCTGATGGCAGCATTGTCACAGGGGAATCCATGATTCCTAAAGCTGGCAAGGTCATTAAACGAGTATTTTTGGAACCAGCCGATGTCGAACCGCTGCGAGAGGCGGTCGAGGCCATCGAACAGGCCGATGCTATTTTGATTGGACCGGGCAGCTTATATACAAGTATTATTCCAAACTTGCTAGTTCCTAAACTGGCAACTGCGATCGTGGAATCAGAAGCCGTAAAATTATTTGTATGTAATGTAATGACGCAGCCTGGGGAAACTGATAACTATTCGGTAGGCGATCACCTTGATGCCATTCATGCTCATATCGGTCAACATCTATTCGATTATGTCATTGTAAATGACGGCGAAATTCCGCCGCAAATCGAAAGCAGATATGCTGAGCTTGGTGCAAAGGCCGTCCATTTGGATTTAGATGCAGTTACGCAAAAGGGTTATGAAGTCATTGCGGATCGGTTAGTATTGTTTCGCACTTTTCTTCGGCATGATGCCGAACGCTTAAGCCATCATATTTATAAGCTGGTAGAGAACTGGATGTTACGAAAGAGGTGATACACAATGTCATTTGCGGCCCAAACAAAGAAAGAGCTGACATTAATTGAAGCGGACAGCTGCTGTGAGATAGCGGAGCTATCTGCACTCATACGGATGAATGGTTCGGTTAGCGTATCTAGCCGCAAAGTCGTTTTGGACATCTCAACGGAAAATGCCGCGATTGCCAGAAGGATTTATTCCCTGCTCAAAAAACATTATGATGTGCATGTAGAACTGCTTGTCCGTAAAAAGATGAGATTGAAAAAAAACAACGTGTATATTGTCCGTATACCGGCTAGAGTTCAGGAAATATTAAGCGAGCTCAAAATTGTATCGGAAGGTTTTATGTTCAATTTAGGCATCGATAAGGAAATCATTCGCAAGCCTTGCTGCAAACGCTCCTATCTACGGGGTGCGTTTCTTGCTGGCGGATCGGTTAACAATCCAGAAGGTTCATCTTATCATTTGGAAATCTCTTCGATGTACCAAGAGCATTGTGAGTCGTTAGTTGACCTTGCGAACAAATTTGATCTTAACGCGAGATGCATTGAGCGGAAAAAGGGATTTATCTTCTACATCAAAGAGGGCGAGAAAATAATCGAGCTCCTCAATATTATTGGTGCGCACCAAGCTCTGTTCAAGTTTGAAGATGTTCGAATCATGCGCGACATGCGCAATTCAGTAAACCGGATCGTAAACTGCGAAACGGCCAATCTAAATAAAACGATCGGTGCAGCTGTTCGTCAGATCGAGAACATTAAGCTGCTTCAACGTGAAGTAGGACTGGATAGCTTGCCTGATAAGCTGAAGGAAGTAGCTGAGATAAGGCTTCAGCATCCGGATATGAATTTGACAGAGGTCGGCGAAATGCTCGGAGGAAAGGTCAGTAAGTCAGGCGTAAACCATCGTTTGCGCAAAATCGACGCACTTGCGGAAAAAATCCGTGGTGTCTGAACTTTTATCCTAGTGCATCAGCTGGTATAATGATATAATAATTTAAAATGACGCAATTTTTAAAGATAAGAATAAGCAGCATTGATACTTACACATCTTATCTTTGTCCGGAAACGAGCTTTTGCAGCCAGAAGACGGCAAACAGAGCCGTATAAGCTTTTGCCGCATGCTAATGATTGAGAAAAATATAGGGGGTATGGTTTCCATGACAAGGCTTCCGGTTGTTGTTCGTCTTAAGACTGGACTACATGCAAGACCAGCAGCATTATTCGTACAAGAAGCGAACAAATTTTCCTCCGAAGTATTTGTAGAGAAAGACGACAAAAAAGTAAACGCTAAATCCATAATGGGTATTATGAGTTTGGCTATCAGTTCTGGCACTGAAGTATCCATTAGTGCCGAGGGTTCGGACGCAGAACAGGCTGTAAACGCTTTAGTCGCTTTGGTAAGCAAAGAAGAGCTGGAGAACCAATAATGAAGAAGGAGAGAAGTCACGCAGGTTCATTATGAGCTTGCGGCGGCAGCTCTTTTTTTATATGGAATGTACAATAATCTTACGAATGTGTTTGCACTAAAAAAAAGAGCAGGCTCGGATGAATCCGAACTTGCTCTTTTTTGCGTTCAAACCTATTACCTAGCGGAATCGGAATGAATTATGCGAGTTTCTCAATTACTTTATCAACCAAGCCATATTCTTTGGCTTCTGCTGCACTCATGAAGTAATCGCGGTCTGTATCTTTCTCGATACGTTCAAGCGATTGTCCACTGCGCTCTGCCAAAATACCGTTCAGCTTGTCGCGCATGCCGATAATGCGTTTCGCACGAATGGCGATATCGCTTGCTTGGCCTTCTGCACCGCCAAGTGGCTGATGGATCATGACTTCGCTGTTCGGAAGCGCGTAACGTTTGCCAATTGCACCTGCAGTAAGCAAGAAAGCACCCATAGAAGCAGCCATACCTACACAAATCGTAGATACATCAGGTTTAATATATTGCATCGTATCGTAAATAGCCATGCCTGCCGTAATTGAGCCGCCCGGGCTGTTAATATAAAGAGAAATGTCCTTCTCAGGGTCGTCTGCCGCCAGGAATAACAATTGAGCGATGATGGAGTTGGCCACCACGTCATTTACACCTGATCCTAGAAAAATAATGCGATCTTTCAGTAGGCGAGAGTAAATGTCATACGCACGCTCACCCCGATTGTTTTGCTCAATAACCATAGGAACGAAATTCATATCCAACGTAAGCCCCCTCCTAAAAAAACAATGAATGGTTAAATCGTATTCTCATAATAACGGATGAAAAGTCAAAAGTCAAAGATAGTCAAACAGGTCTGCATTTCCCTTGCTGCGTATACGAAAAAAATGGGATTGAAGTGGATTGGATGAAATAAACAAGCGCAATTTGGAGTGTTTTCAATGAGGCATAGGTTGGATGTTGTAGCGGGAGATTAATCACTTGGCCGTTGCTTAAAATAAAAAAAACGTTCCAGCGTATAGGAACGGTTCGTGTGTATCAATATAGAGTTTGAACTTGCGATAATGAAAAGTAATGGCGCGCCCGCAAGGAATCGAACCTAGATCTCAGCCTTCGGAGGGCTGCGTCATATCCATTGGACCACGGGCGCATAAGAAAAAGTTGCTGTTGCTGCTATCTGCTTTTGTAAGAAAATAGTCGCAAAAATGATTATATGATATTAAAGATTTTAAAGCAAGCGATGTTCAAAAATTAAATTTGTTAAAAATGCGTCGGAAACCGTTTCCAATTGATAATCGGCTATTGCTACAATCGGTTATTTCCGATAAACTAAAGGTGGGACTTGAAATGATACCGCGGGACATATTGAGTCCAACGTATTTTGAACCGAATACGCTATAGGCCGATGGAGTGAAGGATGAGAAATGCGTCAGATCATTGAACTGCAGCAGCAGCTTGTGCCTGATCTGCTAGAGGTCATGAAGAAACGATATTCGATTTTGCATCAAGTAATGGTATCGGATTTAATCGGACGTCGAACGTTGGCTTCTGTATTATCGATGACGGAGCGTATGCTTCGGGCAGAGACCGATTTCCTAAAGACGCAGGGGCTGCTCGAGATTCATTCGGGAGGCATGCGGATTAGCGATTCAGGCAAGCTTCTATTAGAGCAGCTTGAGCCATTCTACAAGACAATGTTCGGACTATCCGAACTGGAGGAAACGATTCGCAGTCACTACGGCCTATCGCAGGTCATTATAGTTGCTGGCGATTCGGAAGTCTCTGCCCAAACAAAGCGAGAGCTTGGACGTGCGGGATGTCAGGTGCTTATTAAGGTAATGCAGCCTAACGACGTTGTAGCTGTAACAGGCGGAACGACGATTGCACAGCTGTCGAATCAACTGATTAGTTCTTCTCAGCTGAATACGAACTTGTTCGTACCGGCTAGAGGCGGTCTAGGGGAGAGCTTGGATTACCAAGCGAATACGATTGCTTCCATGATGGCTAAGCGTACAGGAGCGCAGTACAGACTTCTGCATGTACCGGATCATCTGGGAGAGGAAGCTTTTGCATCTATTATGCAGGAGCCGAACATTCGAGAAATTGTGGATGTCATCCGCAGTGCTCGCATCGTTGTACATGGTATCGGAGATGCTATGGTTATGGCAAGACGCAGGCGGCTAGAGCGTGAAGTTATTGATGCTATGGAAGCTGAGGGTGCTTTGGCGGAGTCATTCGGGTTTTATTTTGACCGAAAAGGCGCTGTCGTGCACAAAATGCAAACGGTGGGGTTACGGCTCGAGGATATTGTTAAAACTGAAGTTGTTATAGGTGTAGCCGGCGGCAAGAGCAAAGGCGAGGCTATAGCGGCAGTGATGCGCTTTGGACACAATGATGTACTCGTAACGGATGAAGCAGCGGCACTCGAAATCGTAGCTTTGATCGATCAAGAGAAGCATAGTCAAGAAGAAGGCAATAAGGAATCATGACGCTTTGCAAATTGCTGTTAAGGCATACCTGCAAAATGTCTTGAAATATATTCATAAATCTTTTAAAAACGCTTAGGAGGAAACAAAAATGGTTAAAGTTGGTATTAATGGTTTTGGTCGCATCGGCCGTAACGTATTCCGCGCAGCACTGAACAACCCTGATGTTCAAATCGTGGCAGTAAATGATCTTACGGATACTGCAACACTGGCACATCTTCTGAAATACGATACAACACACGGTCAACTTGACGGTACTGTAGAAGCTAAAGAAGGCGCGCTTATCGTAAATGGCCGCGAAATCAAAGTATTCGCAGAGCGCAACCCTGCAGACCTTCCTTGGAGTTCGGTAGGCGTTGAAATCGTAGTTGAATCAACTGGTATTTTCACAGCGAAAGAAAAAGCTGAGCTTCACTTGCAAGGCGGCGCTAAAAAAGTTATCATCTCCGCACCTGCAACGAACGAAGATATTACAGTAGTTATCGGCGTTAACGAAGATAAATACGACGCTGCGGCACACACCATTATTTCCAACGCTTCTTGCACAACGAACTGCCTTGCTCCTTTCGCAAAAGTATTGAACGACAAATTCGGAATCGTTAAAGGTATGATGACTACAATTCACTCATACACAAATGACCAATCCGTTCTTGACGTTCCTCACAAAGACTTGCGTCGTGCTCGCGCAGCTGCTGAGAACATCATTCCTTCTTCAACTGGCGCAGCGAAAGCTGTTTCACTAGTTCTTCCAGAGCTTAAAGGTAAATTGAACGGTATGGCTATGCGTGTTCCTACGCCTAACGTTTCCGTAACTGACCTTGTTGCTGAGCTTAAAGTTAATGTAACTGTTGAAGAAGTTAACGCTGCATTCAAAGAAGCTTCAGAAGGCGCTCTTAAAGGCATCATGAACTACAACGAATTGCCGCTTGTATCTAGCGACTACAACACTGATCCTGCTTCTTCTACAATTGATGGTCTTTCGACTATGGTTGTTGAAGGCAACATGGTTAAAGTCATTTCATGGTACGACAACGAGTGGGGCTACTCGAACCGCGTAGTTGATCTTGCTGCTTACATTGCTAGCAAAGGTCTGTAAGCAAAGAAGACGGACTAAAGACCGCAGCATTCCGCGCATGCGGAGCTAAGGTTTTTGATTTGCGGCTTCTAGAGTCGTAATTCATGGGGGCGTTTCTTCTTTGAAGGAACGCCCTTCTTTTTTTTGTATTCTACCGCTATACCTTTCCATAACACATTTTCGGGAGGCTTCATAGATGAATAAGAAAAGTGTACGTGATGTTGCAGAACTAGCTGGTAAACGAGTATTTGTTCGCGTTGATTTTAACGTGCCGCTTGAAGATGGAAAAATTACGGATGACAAACGTATTCGTGAAACGCTTCCTACAATCAACTTTTTGATCGAAAAAGGCGCAAAAGTTATTCTTGCAAGTCATCTTGGACGTCCAAACGGTCAAGTAGTAGAAGAGCTTCGCCACACAGCTTCCGCAGTACGTCTATCTGAGCTGCTAGGCAAGCAAGTAACAAAAGCGAACGAAGCTATCGGTGAAGCTGTCGAAGCGCAAGTTGCTGCACTAAACAACGGTGATGTGCTATTGCTTGAAAACGTACGTTTCTATGAAGGCGAAGAGAAAAACGATACAGAACTAGCGAAAGCTTTTGCAAAACTTGCTGACCTGTTCGTAAACGATGCATTTGGCGCTGCTCACCGCGCTCACGCTTCGACAGAAGGCATTGCACACATTTTGCCAGCTGTATCAGGCCTTCTTATGGAGAGAGAGCTTGAAGTACTAGGCAAAGCGCTTAACAACCCAGAGCGTCCTTTCACAGCAATCGTTGGCGGTTCGAAAGTTAAAGACAAAATCGCTGTAATCGATAAAATGCTTGAAATTGCTGACAATGTCATCATTGGCGGCGGCTTGTCTTATACATTCTTCAAAGCACAAGGTCATGAAATCGGCAAATCGCTTGTAGACAACAGCAAGCTTGATTTGGCTCTTGAGTTCATGGAAAAAGCGAAAAAACTAGGCAAAAACTTCTTGATCCCAGTTGATATCGTTGTAACTGACGATTTCAGCGCTAACGCTAACACGCAAATCGTTGACGTTGACAGCATCCCTGCTGATTGGGAAGGTATCGACATCGGTCCTAAAACACGTGAACTTTATGCTGATGTGATCAAAAACTCCAAGCTGGTTGTATGGAACGGACCTATGGGCGTATTCGAAATCGAGCCATTCTCCCATGGTACACAAGCCGTTGCTCGCGCTTGCGCAGAAACAGCTGGCTATACTGTAATTGGCGGCGGCGATTCCGCAGCAGCAGCTGAGAAATTCCACCTAGCTGACAAAATGGACTTCATCTCGACAGGCGGCGGCGCTTCCCTAGAGTTCATGGAAGGCAAAGTGCTTCCAGGCGTAGTTGCTCTTAACGATAAATAATACATTTACCCAACTATATAGATTTGAGGAGGATTACRCATGAGCAACAGAACACCGATTATTGCAGGTAACTGGAAAATGTTTAAAACGGTATCCGAGGCTGTAACATTTTTCTCCGAAATTAAAGGTAAAGCTGAAGTTGCAGGTGTAGAGAGCGTGATCTGCGCGCCATACACAACACTTCCGGCACTTGTTGAAGCTGCAAAAGGTACGTCGATTGCTATTGGAGCACAAAACGTACATTTTGAAGACAACGGTGCATTCACAGGTGAAATCAGCGGCGTTATGCTGAAGGATCTTGGTGTGAAATACGTAATTATCGGTCACTCCGAGCGCCGCGCTTATTTCGCGGAATCAGATGAGATCGTAAACAAGAAGGTTCATGCTTCCTTCAAAAATGGCTTGCTTCCTATCGTTTGTGTAGGCGAGAAGCTGGAAGAGCGCGAAGCTGGACAAACAAAAGAAGTATGCAAAGTGCAAACGGAAGCGGCTTTTGTTGGCATATCTGCAGCACAAGCAGCTGAAGTTGTTATCGCTTATGAGCCAATCTGGGCTATCGGTACTGGCAAATCTTCTACTTCCGAGGATGCACAAGATGTTATCGGTTATATCCGCAGCGTTGTTGCTGGTCTTTACGATCAAGCGACTGCTGATGCGGTTCGCATTCAATACGGCGGCAGCGTGAAGCCTAATAACGTAGCTGAGTACATGGGTCAAGCTGATATTGACGGTGCACTTGTTGGGGGCGCGAGCTTGGAGCCTGCATCCTACATTGCACTGGTCGAGGGGGCCAAGTAATATGGCTGCTCCGAAACCTGTAGCGCTTATTATTCTCGACGGCTTCGGTTTGCGCGATGATGTAACGGGCAACGCGGTTGCCCAAGCAAACAAACCAAACTATGACCGTTATTGGTCAACTTATCCGCATACGACATTGACAGCATGCGGCGAAGCGGTTGGACTTCCTGAAGGTCAAATGGGCAACTCTGAGGTTGGCCACTTGAACATCGGTGCAGGCCGCATCGTTTATCAGGATTTAACTCGTATTAGTAAATCGATCCGCGATGGTGAATTTTACGACAATGAGACGATCCTTGGTGCTGTTCGCCATGTAAAAACAAATAGCAAAAAGCTTCATCTATACGGCTTGCTGTCGGATGGAGGCGTTCATAGCCACATTGAGCATTTGTTCGCATTGCTCGATCTAGCGAAGAAGGAAGAGCTTGAAGAAGTGTACATTCATGCTTTTCTTGATGGCCGCGACGTGTCCCCGGACAGTGCAAAGGGCTATCTAGAGCGTCTTCAAGCCAAAATCGAAGAGGTTGGCGTAGGCCGCATTGCGACGGTTCAAGGCCGTTACTATGCAATGGACCGCGACAAGCGCTGGGAGCGTACGGAGAAATCCTACCGCGCTATGGTATATGGCGAGGGCCCTCAATATTTCGATCCGATTCAAGCGGTAGTTGAATCCTACGAGAAATCGGTTTATGATGAATTCGTTATGCCAACGGTTATTGTAGACGGTGAAAACAAGCCAGTTGGCCTTGTTGAATCCGAGGACGCAGTGATTTTCTTCAACTTCCGTCCTGACCGTGCGATTCAATTGTCGCAAGTATTCACGAACGAGGACTTCCGCGGCTTTGACCGTGGCGAGAAGCGCCCTGTTAATCTGTATTTCGTCTGCTTGACGCTATTCAGTGAAACCGTTGGCGGATTCGTTGCGTATTCACCAAAGAACCTTGATAATACGCTTGGCGAAGTGCTCGTGCAAAACAACAAGACTCAATTACGTACTGCAGAAACAGAAAAATATCCGCACGTTACATTTTTCTTCAGCGGCGGACGCGATCATGAGCTTCCTGGCGAAACTCGTGTGCTTATTAACTCCCCTAAGGTCGCAACGTACGATCTCAAGCCGGAAATGAGCGCATATGAGCTAGCTGAGTCCACGGTACGCGAGATTGAATCTGACAAGCATGACGCAATCATTCTGAATTTCGCCAACCCTGATATGGTAGGCCACTCCGGCATGCTGGAGCCTACGATCAAAGCGGTTGAAGCGACGGATGAATGCCTTGGCAAAGTAGTGGAAGCTGTACTAGCCAAAGGCGGCGTCTGCATCATCACGGCTGACCATGGTAATGCTGACATGGTGTTCGACGAGAATGGCCGTCCGTTTACGGCACATACAACGAACCCGGTTCCGCTTATCGTAACGAAAGCAGGCGAAACTCTTCGTGACGGCGGTATTCTTGCAGATATCGCACCAACGGTTCTTGATCTGCTTGAGCTTGCTAAACCAGCTGAAATGACGGGCATTACATTAATCAACAAAAAATAAAACTTTAAAAGGAGTGTTTTCTCTCATGTCAATTATCGTTGATGTATACGCACGCGAAGTGCTTGATTCCCGCGGGAATCCAACTGTAGAAGTAGAGGTTTCTCTTGAGTCTGGCGGCAAAGGCCGTGCAATCGTTCCATCCGGCGCTTCCACTGGCGCATACGAAGCTGTTGAGCTTCGTGACGGCGACAAATCCCGTTACCTTGGTAAAGGCGTTTTGAAAGCTGTTGAAAATGTTAACACTGAAATCGCTCCTGAAATCATTGGCCTTGACGCTCTTGATCAAGTAGCTATCGACCGCAAAATGATCGAGCTTGATGGTACTCCAAACAAAGCTAAGCTAGGCGCTAACGCGATTCTAGCTGTATCGATGGCAGTAGCTCGCGCAGCTGCTGACGCTCTTGATGTACCTCTTTACACTTACCTTGGCGGATTCAACGCTAAGACGCTTCCAGTTCCGATGATGAACATCATCAACGGCGGCGAGCACGCTGACAACAACATCGACGTTCAAGAATTTATGGTTCTTCCTGTTGGTGCTGAAAGCTTCAAAGAAGCGCTTCGTATCGGCGCAGAAATTTTCCACAACCTAAAAGCAGTATTGCATGATAAAGGCCTTAACACAGCTGTTGGCGACGAAGGCGGCTTTGCTCCTAACCTTGGTTCAAACGAAGAAGCAATTACAACAATTATCTCGGCTATCGAGCGTGCAGGCTACAAGCCAGGCGTTGACGTATTCCTAGGTATGGACGTTGCTTCCACTGAGTTCTTCAAAGACGGCAAATACGTGCTTGCAGGCGAAGGCAAATCGTTCACACCTGCTGAGTTCGTTGACCTACTTGCTTCATGGGCTGACAAATACCCAATCCTTACAATCGAAGACGGCTGTTCTGAAGACGATTGGGATGGTTGGAAATTGCTTACTGAGAAGCTTGGCAAAAAAGTTCAACTCGTTGGTGACGATCTGTTCGTTACGAACACTGAGCGTCTATCCGATGGTATCGACAAAGGCGTAGGTAACTCTATCCTTGTAAAAGTTAACCAAATCGGTACGCTTACTGAAACTTTTGATGCAATCGAAATGGCTAAACGCGCTGGTTACACAGCAGTTATCTCTCACCGTTCAGGCGAGAGCGAAGACAGCACAATTGCTGACATCGCTGTAGCTACAAACGCTGGCCAAATCAAAACAGGCGCTCCTTCCCGTACGGACCGCGTTGCGAAATACAACCAATTGCTTCGCATTGAGGACCAACTTGGTTCGACAGCTCAATATGCTGGCAAATCAGCTTTCTACAACTTGAAACACGTAAAATAAGACGCATTTAGCGGCTTATATAGAAGGGTATGCCTCATCAGGCATATCCTTCTTTTTTTTTCGCTCATACAGGACATAATAAGAGGGTAAAGCATCAACGATTAGGCGGTGTGTTTGATTGGCGAAACCTGTTATAGGCATTCAAATGTATTCTCTTCGTGATCAAACGGAGATCGATTTTTTGTCCACCCTGGAGAAGGTAGCCAAAATCGGCTATAAAGCGGTAGAATTCACAGGGTATTTCAAAATGCCGGCCAAAGAGTTGAAAAGCAAGATGGATGGACTCGGATTAATTGCCCCCTCCGTTCATGTACCTTTGAATTTTAGCGATACCAAGCAATTGGAGTCTGATTTTGAAGGACAAATTGAATATGCCATGGAGCTTGATGTGACTTATATTATTACGCCTTGGTCGCCGCTTCCTGAACTTCCGACAAAGGATAATGTGCAGTATTTAGTTGATGTTTTCACAAAATGCGCAAAACAGGTGAAGGCAACAGGTATGCAATACGGCTACCATAATCATGATTTTGAATTTAAGCTGGTGGAGAAGAAGCCTATTATCGATCAAATATTGTCGGATGTTCCAGAGGAGCTCTTGCAGATGGAGTTTGATTTGGGCTGGATTTATATCGCTGGTTATAAACCAGCTGATTATTTGAAGAAATATAAGGGACGGGTTCCTTGCGTGCATTTGAAAGACTTTTTGAAAGGGCGGAAGGATGCAGAAATCGGCAAAGGCGAGGTAGGTTATGATGAGCTGTTAAAAGAGCTTGAGCCTGCAGGCGTTAAGTATATGTTTGTGGAGCAGGAGCAATTTAGCTCAAGCTCCCTTGATAGCGCAGCAAATAATTTTAACTATTTGAAAGAGCATGGCTTTGCGTGAACAGCGAGAATAAGGCCTGTCCTATTGTAATTTGTGCCCATCTATGGTACACTCGATTTATGTGTTTCTACGGAGCTCCTATGCTGGAGGTGGAATGAATGGATATCATATTGAAAATCGTGCTTGTTATATTTTCTGTCGGCCTTATTGCTGTCGTATTGTTGCAAAAAGGTAAGAGTGCAGGCTTGTCCGGAGCGATTACGGGTGGCGCTGAGCACCTTTTCGGAAAACAGAAAGCGCGCGGTTTGGATTTGTTCTTGCAACGTTTGACAGTTGCTCTTGCAGCTGGTTTCTTCATATTGGCGCTTGTTGTATCTTACTTCGTAAAACAATAACGAACACACACGCAGAAAGCGAGGATATTCCTCGCTTTTTTTGTATTTTCATCATATTCACGGATGCTGGGCTTCCATTTCGTGTATACTACAAGTTATATGATAATCTATCAACCTGCTGCAAATGGCGCTAGAGCAATACGGCAGGTTTATGAGGAGAAAAACTAATAATGATTAATTACGAGCAGGAACTGCTTGATTTTATGAGAGAGACGGCGTATAAGCCGATGACGTACCAAGAGCTTGAGAAACATTTTGGTATCGTAGATGCAGTGGAGTTTAAGGAGTTCCTTAAGCTGCTGAACAAATTAGAGGATGAAGGCAAAATCATTCGTACGCCAAATGATCATTACGGCGTGCCGGAACGAATGAACTTATTGCGCGGCAAGCTGCAATCGCATGCCAAGGGCTTCGGTTTTCTAATCCCGGATGAGAAGGATCATGGAGATGTGTATTTGCACGCCAATGATTTGAAGAGCGCAATGAATGGAGACATCATTCTGGTTCGTGTCACTTCGAGAAGTGAGCATGGAGGCCGGATGGAGGGCGAGGTCGTCCGTATTGTAGAACGTGCCGTTACGCAAATCGTAGGAACGTTCGAGGATCACGAGGTTTATGCTTTTGTCGTGCCGGATGATAAACGGATCAATCGGGATATCTTTATTCCAAAAGGCGGCTATCAAGGTGCTGTCTCCGGACAGAAGGTTGTCGTTAAAATCGTTTCCTATCCAGAAGGGCGTTCTGCTGCTGAAGGGGAAATTGTCGAAATTTTGGGACATAAAAATGATCCCGGTGTCGACATCCTGTCGATTATTCGCAAGCATCAGCTGCCAGAGGGCTTTCCTGATGAAGTAATGAGAGAAGCTGAAGCGGCACCTGATTCCATTACAGACGATGAGATTGTGCAGCAAGGCAGACGAGATTTGCGCGATGAGGTCATCGTGACGATAGATGGCGAGGACGCAAAGGATCTAGATGATGCGGTGCATGTGAAGCGTCTGGAGAACGGCAATTATTTGTTAGGTGTACATATTGCCGATGTCGGCTATTACGTAAAAGAAAATTCAGAGCTCGATCAAGAAGCATACCTTAGAGGCTGCAGCGTATATTTGGTGGATCGCGTTATTCCGATGCTGCCGCATCGTTTGTCGAATGGCATATGCTCGCTCAACCCGCAGGTTGATCGTCTGACGCTTTCATGTGAAATGGAATTTGATGCGGCGACGCTTAAGCGTGTACGTCATGATGTGTTTACGAGTGTGATTCGCACGAAAGAGCGTATGRCCTATACGAATGTGAAAAAAATATTGACTGCAACGGAAGAAGAGCCGCAAACCGAGTTGAAAGAACGATACGCCGGCTTGCTTGATATGTTTGGCTTGATGGAGGATCTAGCGATGCGTCTTCGTTCAAAACGAATGAAGCGCGGAGCGATTGACTTCGATTTTCAAGAGTCTAAGGTTATCGTGGATGAGAACGGCAAAGCGGTTGATATTGTGAAGCGCGAGCGTTCGGTAGCGGAGCAAATCATCGAGGAATTTATGCTCGTGGCGAATGAAACGGTGGCCGAGCATTTTCACTGGCTTCGTGTGCCGTTCCTGTACCGGATCCATGAAGATCCGACACAGGAGAAATTGCTTAACTTCGTTCAGTTTGCAGCAAACTTCGGTTATGTTGTGAAGGGTAAAGGCAATTCCATTCATCCAAAAGCATTGCAAACGCTGCTTGAGGACATTCGCGGCACGAAGGAAGCGACCGTTATTTCCACGGTGATGCTTCGTTCAATGAAGCAAGCGAAATACGATGCGGAGAGCTTGGGGCATTTTGGCCTTGCAGCTGAGTTTTATTCACACTTTACATCCCCAATTCGCCGCTATCCTGACTTGGTCATTCACCGTATCATTCGCGAGGTGCTTGATGGCAAAGGCCAGTTGACAGAAGCGAGACATGAGTCGCTAACGGCAAGGATGCCGGAAATTGCGCAGCATTCCTCGGAACGTGAGCGTGTAGCGGTTGATGCAGAGCGTGACACAGAGCAGTTGAAAAAATGTGAATTCATGCTCGATAAAGTGGGCGAAGAGTTCGAAGGCATTATTAGCAGCGTAACGAGCTTCGGCATGTTTATCGAATTGGACAATTCGGTCGAAGGATTAATTCGTTTGAGCGACATGTCTGATGATTACTATAACTTCCATGAGCAGCATATGATATTGGTCGGCGAGCGTACGTCCAAAGTGTACCGAATTGGCGATGAAGTTAAAATTCGCGTTACTCGGGTGAGTATGACGGAGCACACGATTGATTTCGAGCTTGTAGATATGAAGCCGCGCAGCGGCTATAAAGGCATACCAAGCAGTGGTTTTGGCGGCGGCGAACGCGGCGGCAAAAAACGCGGTGGTTTCGGTGATCGCAATCGCGGCGGCAGAGGCGAGCGCACAGGAAGTGCGGGCGGCAAAGGTCAAGGCGGTGCAGGTGAGGGCAACCGCGGAAGAGGCGAGCGCGGAGCGAGCGGTGCTGGTAAGGGCCAAGGTGGCGCAAGCGAAGTTTACCGTGGCAAAAACGAGCGCGGAGCAAGCGCGGCTGGCAAAGGCCAAGGCGGTGCAGCCGAAGGTTATCGTGGTAAAACGGATCGCGGTGCAAACGCGGGAGGTAAAGGTCAAGGCGGTGCAGCCGAGGGCGGCCGCGGCAAAGGTCGCGGAGGCAAAGGCGGACGCGGCGGATTTGGCGGCGGCGTCGATCGCAGCGTGGTTGGCATTGTCGAACAGGCCAATCCATGGCGCATCGATGCACCTGATAGCGGGCGCGGCGGCAAGCGGCGCGGACGTGGAGGCGAAGGCGCAGCCGGAGCTGGCGTGAACGACGGTGGAAATCCGGCGGAGCGTGGGCCGGGGCAAGAGGCGGATTTGTCGCCGGGCAACGGTAGAGATTCATCGCGCGGGAACAATGCGCGTACGGATATGTGGGGCCTGCCCATCCGCAATAGCGGCGGGCCAGGCGGAAATGGTCGTGGAGCCGGGCAGCGGCGGAGCGATGGAAGTGGCGGCGGCGCGAAGCGGCGGCATACGCCGCAGGGCGGCGTGGTCGGTAGCGAGCGAGGCGCGGAATTGCCGAGCGTGGAAGGCAGCGGCGGCGATGCGGTGAAGAGCAAGCGGAAGAAAAAAAGCGGAGGCGGCGGTAACGCCACAGCTGCTTTTGTCCGGAAAAATCGCAAATAAATAAGGGCGGCGACTTCCGTTCTATGGCATAATTGGAAGTCGCCGCGATCTGGGCAATTTGGGAAAATATATTTAAGCTCGTCACTTGCATTTTAATTCTGGGTATAGTACACTCAAATCAATCGATAATATGAACCTGAATTCACATATTGAAAAGGGTATCATTATAGTCATGAAACCCTTTCCAATGTGTGAATTTTTTGTTTAAAGACAAACCAGGCGCATATTAATATTATTTTTTTGGAGGTTTTTACACATGCAACAAGGTACAGTTAAATGGTTTAACGCAGAAAAAGGTTTCGGCTTTATCGAAGTTGAAGGCGGCAACGATGTATTCGTACATTTCTCCGCAATCACTGGCGAAGGCTTCAAAACTCTTGAAGAAGGACAACGCGTAGAATTTAACGTTGTTCAAGGCAACCGTGGACCACAAGCAGAAAACGTTGTAAAGCTGTAATAGCTTACGAACGTTGATAAAACCGCCTTTGACCTTTTAGGTTGAGGGCGGTTTTTTTGTGCATAAAAGGAGCTTCTGTTTTGTTTCTTTATAGGAATTCGTTAAGTAATTGACGGGCATGACGAACGAGCATTCCATCGATAGGAGAATCTGTTCCACCGGTTCTAACACCAGTTCCGAGATGAACGGCTTGTGCTCCGGTAGATTTTATAAAGGCAGGCAATGAAGGAACCGATAGACCGCTTCCAGGGAGTATGGTAACAGTATGTCCAATACTTTGTTTAACCAACCTATTAATTTGATCTGTTGCTTCAAGAACGCTCGGTTTACCGCCTGAGGTAAGTATCCATTTGATTTGAGGGTATTTTAGGAGTGTGGCTAACGCCTCTTCTTGGTCAGGTACCTCATCAAATGCTCGGTGGAAGGTAACAGGACGATCACCGGCAGCTTCCAATAAACTTTCTAAAGCATCTGTATTAATAGTCCCATCAAGCTGAAGCGTGCCTAAGACGAACGCATGAACGCCTAATGTACGCATTCTGATCATTTGAGCAGTCATTTCACTAAGATCTGCCTTATCGTAAACAAAGGACTTGCTATGAGGCCTAACCATCGCATGTACGGGATATACTTTAGTTATAGGTGTGTGATTAGCTTGCTCGAGCCGTTTTAACGCCTCAAGCACCGAAACCGTAATGTCCTCTTGTGGAGTTAGTCCACCTTCTTCAAAGGCGGATATAAGCTCTACACGGTCCGCACCGTGCACTACAGCTGTAACCGCTTCATCTGCAGTAGTAGCAATGATTTCAAGCAGCATGGGAAATCTCCTTTTTGGGCAGGGCGACAGAGCGGGATGCTCCGTAGCCGCCTTGATTTTCGTTGTTAAAGTTGTTACAATGAACACCAGTATACGTGCAACCATTATTTTAGCTTAATTAAGTCGAGGTGACTAGCATGGGTAAGAAGAGTGACGGCAAGCAGCTCGCCCAGAATAAGAAAGCTTCCCATGACTATTTCATTGAGGAAACGTTCGAAGCTGGCATGGTGCTTTTGGGTACAGAAATTAAATCGCTGCGAACAGGTCGTGCAAATATTAGTGATGCATTTGCTACCATTCGTAACGGCGAAATTTTCATACACAATATGCACATTAGTCCGTTCGAGCAAGGAAATATTCACAACCCTACCGATCCAACGCGTGCTCGCAAGCTGTTGATGCACAAGATGCAAATTCATAAGCTTCTAGGCTTATCCAAGCAAGAAGGTTATGCTATTGTACCCTTGAAGATTTATGTGCGCAATGGTTACGCGAAGTTATTGATTGGTCTCGGTAAAGGTAAGAAGCAATACGACAAGCGCGATAGTGCAGCTAAACGTGATGCTCAGCGTGATATCCAGCGCGTGCTGCGTGAGAAACAGAAGGTTTCTAACTAAGGTGTAGATTTCCATGGCAGCAAGCGACCATGATTGCCAATAACAATTGTGCACGGAAGCAGCTGATTCGTGGTATACTAAGACAGTAGCAACGGCAAGACAATCAATAAATGCAAGTGCATTCGTGCTAGACAATCGGAACAGCCTGCTTGGTCAGATGCTGATCCTTAATCCTAAAGCTTCAATTGAGCTAAACGTTAGTGTGGATCTACTCTTTGGAGTAGTGTTAATCTGCAGCTAACCGTTTATGCAAAATTGGGGGCGTTTATGGATTCGACGGGGATTGTACGAGCGCGGGTTGCGGGTAGCGGGGAGTCGTCCGCTTCATCAACGCTAAAGCCTATTAAACGGCAAACAACAAACAAACTACGCTTTCGCAGCCTAAGAAACTGTGTGCGTGCTTCTACCCAGCATCGTCCATGTGACTGGATTAGGGGCTAACAAGTAGTGGAATACGCTGTCTCATCTCCGCCTGCGGTGAGCTGAAGAAGACAATCAGGCTGACCTTAGCGAAAGCCGGTTACGGGGCGTTTGCTTGGGTGACATCAAAACTGTGACTACACCCGTAGAAGCCTGAGTGGCGTGATCTTCGGACAGGGGTTCAAATCCCCTCGCCTCCACCATGAAAACCCCGACCGTGTTAGGTCGGGGTTTTGTTATACCTACCATTTGTAGACCAGTCGTAGACAATGTGAAAATACAAGTAAGGTTTGTTACTAAGGTTGTAGACGAGATGTCTACATAACTGAGCAGAGATCGTACATATTAAAATGATCAATCGCTTCTAAATACCGTCAAACTAATTTATGGAAATTAAGGTTCGATGTCTGTATAATAAACAGTAGTTGTACCAATACTGTTTTTACTCGGAGGATAGAAATGAACTGGGAAAACATAAATAAGTTTCTTGAGATGTATACTCAGCATAAGCATTATCATATCCTATTTGATAAGTATAAAATCAAAAAAATAGCATCTAACCGCGCAATGGCAAAAATACTCTTCAATGCTGTAAATGATAAAGGAGTACTGTTTTCAGCAATCTCGCATGAAGCATTTGATGATTGGTTTACCCATCATCAAATTGACGGAAATAATTATACTTTTGTTTATAATCTAAAAGATAAGCCAAGGGCAGATTTATTGAAAAATAATTATGATAATCGACAATCGTTAATTAAGCTTAATTTAACGGATATTAATCCCGATAATGAATCTGAGGATTTGGATTCAGTTATGCCAAACTTAACGGAGATTACTTTGATTGGTATTCACAAGGATGAGGTTAATAATAAATATACTTTTTCTTTTATATCTCCGTGTGTTGTTAACGGAAAACGTCCTGATGGTAGTGCGAGATTTTTTAAAAAAATATTCTTTACTCATTGCGTAGTTTCAAGTGATACTTATGATTGTAAAATAATATTCAATCCAACAGCAAACCTTGAACATGTTAATGGGATGGCGAAAGCTAAACGTTCGGATTGGACTTCTATCGCTGGTATGTTTTTTCAAATTTTAAAGACTTATATTGGCGACATAAAAATAACAGCACCATTGTGGATACCGAAAGGGCTAAGTCGTTTTGTTGAAGAAGCAACACGCCATAATAATCCAATTATTACGGAGCACTCGTTTAACCTTCAAGAAAAAATTGTTAATTTTGCTTCAGATCTATTAGCAGAAGCAGGTCTTGATCCAGTTAAAGATAATGCGATGCAAATGAAATTAGTTCAGGATATTCAAGTTTCATTTGAAGCTCAACTAGTGGAAAAGTATGGTGTAGTTCAAGAAGAGTCGGAGAACTTTGAGATATACCGACAGCGTTCGGATGGTTTGACTCATACGATTGATGTAGAATCAAGAGAACATGGCTTACTAGGGTCAGCTGCTCAAGCGGCTAAAAGATCCAGAGGTGATGGTGATATTGATTTGCTTGGAATTAATTTTAGAAGAGATGACCGTTCTTATAAGTTCTTGGTTGAGCAAGGATCAGACGCGTACTTAATTAGAGGTACTAATACTTTTATTGAGGAAGAGGTGGTGGACATTGTCATCCGTAGACTTAACCAATATCGCGATGAAATTCAAACTGCCGAATTCTGTATTATCGGAGGTGACGAAAGAGCTTCTCTCGCTTCGTCCGAGTGATGTTATTACAAAAACAAAACTGGCTACTGGAAGCCAATTAGACGTTAAGTCTGCAGAGCAGGTTTTGATTGAGCTGGTCAATGAGGGTATTCTTCAAATGATCTTTGCTGTTAATTGCTCCAATGAAGATGAGCAACATGTCTTACTTTTTGAGAACGTGGAAAGTCTGTATCAATCTCAAAACAAACATTGTCCTTACTGTGAGTCACTTATGGACTTTAAAAACGTTAGAGTTGGCTTCAAGAGGAAACAATGATGAACATAAAGGATTTTTCTGAGCTTCAGGAAGTACTAAAAGGGCTAGATGATAATTTTTTTTGGAAGCTCTTAGAACCAGAGGATTGCGATAGAGTTTCGTTCATGATTGATAGAATTGAAGAATCCAAGACTTGGGTCAATAGAAATCAAGAAAAGGGTGCTATTCTAGAGGATTTTGTAGTTTTCCTCTTTGAGAGATTCCAAGGAGCTACTGTTAAGAAAAATCTCCGAATTGCAGATAATGAGACTGATGTTGAAGTAACGCTTTCTGATTTAGCTCTCAGCGAGTTCATGAAGCGATATATGTTCCCAAAAATAATATGTGAGTGTAAAAATAAAGCTAGTAGTAGCGTAGATGTTGGTATGGTAGCTAAACTAGCTGAGCTATTACCACTGCGGGAATCGAACTTAGGTATTTTTTTCTCGATAAAAGGAATAGGTGGAACTGGATGGCGCTTTGGAGAGGGGAAAAGGAAAAAGATATTTAATAGGTTTAGAATTCCTATTCTTTCTTTCCGAGTTGAAGAACTACGGCAATTACTAGCTGGTAGAAACCTCTTAACGATGATTAAAGAAAAATTGAATAATTTAATTGATGAAGTAGATGAAGATTCACCAGATGTACCTGATTTAAGTCATATGGAATATAGTAAAAGAATGAAGTACATCATAACTCATCTGGAGCAGTGTTCCTTGTTGAATAATGTGGAGGCTGAATCAATTCGAAGTAGAATTGATTTCCGATATGGAAACACCGATTTAGAATAACTTTATAATTTCAAATATGTATGGTTCTATGGTTGGGAAAAAGATTTAAAAATACAAAATTATTTCAAACCACCAGTATCAGTTCTGGTGGTTTTTATCGTGCGGTTTTAATCAATTCATTGCCGTTAATGTCTAACAGTTCGAATGCCTTTTCGACCATCACCTTATCTTGATCATAAAGGTGGCTTGCTTTTTCAAGAATGCCGCTTTGATGGGCAACATGATTCAATTGTTGAACCATGAATTCAGAGTTACAGAGAGCGACCACTTTCTTGCTGTAGATAGTTAACTCTTGCTGAAACAGAATTGCTCGTTCTGAAACTTCGGGAGAGTAAACGACCGCTTCTCCATCCGAAGCCCTCATATCACGATGATCTACTAAGACACTCAATTCGTCTTTTCCGTAAGCAGAACAAATTCCAAGCAACGTTCTAGACATGGAATCTACATTAATTCCAGTCAGTAACCCATGCACCTGAAAACTCAAAACCTTTTTCTCGTTATCAAGATGATATTTGAATCGTTCCAAGAAGGGAACGGTAAAGTCTTTTTGTAAATATGCTGGATTTGTTGAAAAGCGTTCGCTAGAGAATAAATACTCAATGGTCACATTTAGTGCGGCAGCGATCCTTTCAATATTAATAATGCTTACATTGCGATCTCCTCGCTCAACCGAACTGATATAAGTCCGATCCAATTGAGCTCGCTGAGCAAGTACTTCTTGCGACATGCCCGAGCGCCCTCTGAGCTCTTTAACACGACTCCCGAACTCTAATCTTATATCCACAAACAAAATCCCCCCCAATCATAACCATTTCTATATATATTCATTATCGGAAAGATAGGTCTTAAGGTGTAGATTATTTTCAGTTTTCAGTATATGTGACTCATAGTCCGTAGAAATAGGAAAAGACTACTATTACTATTAATCTAAATATAAAAATAAGAGCGGAGTCGATAAGGGAAATCCTCATCGCTCCGCTCTGCATTAGTTTCATTATTGTTCATCTTTAAGGTTCTTATATTCAGCTTCAACTAGTCGAAAGAAGTCAGAAGGCTTTATCTTTAGCCCATCACAAAGTTCAAAGATTTTGCTAACGGATGGTTCGTTCCTGCCGACCTCGATCATCGAGATATAAGAACGATCCACTTCACAAAGATCAGCGAGATCTTCTTGGCTTAATCCTTGCTTCTTTCTTATACCTGCAATGTGTTTACCGATGATTTTTTTTATAACAATGTTTTGATCACTCAAAGGGAGAAACTCCTTTTAAGACCATTATCAATCTGGTATAATGACCAACAACAGATAAAGTATTCAACAAATAGTAAATTATTTACATAAACAATAAGATTACATTTAGAATGTCCGTCAATATGGTTATGTAGAACATCCGTTCTATGTAAATGGTGCTTTTCTGTTCCTTAATGGCTTTGCTAGTTATTTTCTGGAATATAAGCGACATCGAACGATTCAACACATTGGGGTAGATATAAAACATAGAGAAGCCAGAGTATGCGAAAAATCAAACTGAGTAGTACGGAGAAAATGTTGAGCGGAAGTTGAACTGAAACGCTTTCCTCCTTCTTTCTGTCCACTCCACTCGACTTGTAGTATTCGCACCGCCACAGTAACCATAAATTTATCGGAGGTAATTAGTCATGGTGAAAGTAAGAAAGCTCTCGTTAGTAATCAGTGCAGCTCTTATAGCTTCCACAATAGCGACAGGCGGTACAGTTTCCGCCAAAGGCAACGGGGATGCGGTAAGCTTCCTCTCCGCAACACAGTCGTACAAGGATGTTAACGTCACGATAGATGGCAAGCTACAACAGTTTGACCAGTCTGCAATCATCAAAAACGGTAGCACTCTTGTTCCTTTAAGGGGTGTGTTTGAAGCATTAAAGGCTGAGGTTGCATGGGATCAAGCAACTAAAACAGTAACGGCAACAAAAGGTTCAACCGTCATTGTACTGACAATCGGTAAATCAACAGCCACTGTTGACGGTAAGCAAGTAGCTCTTTCAGCTAAAGCTGAGGTGATCAATGGTTCAACTATGATTCCCTTACGATTCGTAGCCGAAGCCCTTGGAGCGAAGGTTGGTTGGGATGCATCTACCAATACTGCAGTAATCACGAGCAAGGGTGCGACTACTGAGTTACAAACAGTCAATGGCATCAAGGTACTCTACGGTAAGCACACATATGGTTCCAAGAACCAGAAAGAGTACGACATGGTAATGGAGATTGTTAATAAGAAAGTAGCGACTATTGACTCTGTTCCGCTTGATGTAAGTGGACGCTATGAGCAAGAATTCAACGACTATCTGTATAAGGGTGACCGAGCAGAAAATTATCCTGAAGGATCATACGAGTATAGGGGACTAAAACTTGCAAACGTGAAATTCGGACCACTTCTAGCTGCTGGGTTAACTGTTGATGAAGTTGTCCAAGCGTATAAAACTTCATTAATGGCAGCTTCTTTCATGGGCGATGTCACAAATCCGAGAAATGGTTCACCTAAGTCAGCATATGATAACTTAGTTAATAAGATAAGCGACTGCGATAGTGATGCCTATGTTTACTCTGCGGTATTTGACGCTATGGGGTATAATTCAGCAGTCATAGCGAGTACTAATCATGCCGAAGTAATAGTTAAACTTGGTGATACTTGGTACGGAACTATGGGTGGCGATTTCGGTAAAATAAGTGTAGCTAAGGCTTTAAAGGATGGGGCGCACATGTTGTCTCAACCAACTTACGGTTCAGAGCTTAAAAAGTAGTGTTAACTGTTTCAAACTATCATTCTATGTAATTCTATTCATCATAAATTCGGAGGTAACAGTCATGGGTAATAGCAGCAGTCGTAGGGCAAGCAGGCTCTCTGTTTTAGTCAGTGCAGCAATGGTCGGTGCTGTTTTAGTAGCAGGTGGTACAGTCTCGGCAAAGAGTTCAGGGCATAAGTTGACCATTCTCTCTGCCACTCAAGAAGGGAAGTTGGTCAACGTCACCATAGACGGAGCACTTCAAAGGTTGGACCAGTCTGCAATCGTCAAGAATGGTAGCACTCTTGTTCCGCTTCGTGGGGTATTCGAGGCTTTGAAGGCTGACGTTAAGTGGGATCAGAAGACCCAAACGGTAACCGCAACAAAAGGTTCTTCTATAATCGTACTTACAATCGGTAAGTCAACAGCCACAGTTAATGGCAAGATCGTGACTTTATCTGCTAAAGCTGAGATCATCAATGGATCAACGATGGTGCCATTGCGCTTTATTGCAGAGGCATTGGGTGCAAAAGTTGAATGGGATGCAGGAACTTATACTGCTTTAATCTCCAGTAGTGGGGGTAGCAATGTAGTAACGCCACCTACGAAGCCAGTTGAAGAGAGTGCAGTAGTGAATGGTATTAAGGTTCTCTACGGCAAGCATACATACGGCTCTAAGAACCAGAACGAGTATGACTATGTAATGAAAGTCGTCAATGAGAAGATCGCAACCATTGATACTGTTAAGCTTGATCCAGGTGGAAAGTACGAAGATCTATATGAAGCTTACCTTTATAAAGGAGAAACAGCTGACAAATACTCTTATGGTTCTAGGGAGCATAGAGGTTTAACCTTAGCACATGGATTATTCTCCCCTTTATTAGAGGGAGGCTTGGCAGTAGATGAGGCTGTTCACGCCTACAAAACATCGTTAATGGCATCTTCTTTCATGGGAGATGTAACAAACCCGAGAAATGGTTCTCCCAAATCAGCGTTCGACAATTTGTACAACAAGATAAGCGACTGTGACTCAGATGCACAGGTTTACTCCAGTGTGTTCGATGCAATGGGGTATAACTCAGCTATTGTTGCAGGTACAAATCATGCTGATGTGGTTGTTAAGATAGGGGATTTCTGGTATGGGACTATGAGTGGAGAGTTCCATGAAACTAACATCAAGGAACTACTGAAAGATGGTAAGACTATGTTGGTTCAACCTACGTATGGTGCAAATTTCAAGAAGTAGAAATTTCTCAAACTGAGACAGTGTCCTTAAACAGGCACTGTCTTTTTATTTTGCCACAATATTAGTGATTTCTTAAATGACAAAGATGGGAACTATAAGATATAAGTTACTGACCTAGATTATGCTCTCCTAGCTGAAAGTGATCAGTTTCTATATGATCTAAAGTATGTCGGTATGCTTCTCCCAATAAAAAGGTGAGTTAATTTTTCTGGTATGTATATTTAATTGGCTTGGTTCACTACGAGAGCGGAAATAGTCGTTATTATAGCAATTCAGCTGATTTTCATGGTGTTGGCTCGGTGCACCGTTTTCACTATCCCCCGAGTTCTGCTTCCTATAAGGGGTAGATTTTAGTGCAAACTAATCGGCTTATTCTTGACTGTATAAGGCTAGACGCACTTGGCGTGAAGGCGACTCGAAGGTAGGGGCGTGTTTTTTGTTTATTAAACCATGTTGTATCTGCAGAAAAATATGGATTCCCAGATGTATTGTACTTTGATAGAATGGTATCAGAACATGTATATTATGTAGCTTCCTGTCCAATCAGGGGATAATAAGTCATCTTGAGAGGGGTTTATATATGTTAACAGTAGTTAAGGAGCGCCGTAGCGCTAACGTTCAGCCCAAGGAAATGATAAATCCAGTTGAGAATCTATGGTCGGTCGAGTTGTTGTATGGCAAGCACCATGCCTATACCGAACTTACATATGCGGTTAATTTCACCACCAAGCTCGAAGGTGGTGCATCGAAATGCTTTTTAGTAATAGACCTACTGGAAAAGTTCGAGGAGTATCTGAGAGATCTTAATGTCTTCGGTGCGCTTGAAAGATCTGAGTTCCATGCGGTCATCGATTACATAAAGTATTTGAAGGTTAACGGTATCTTTAAGCGTGTGCCAAATCTGCTCAGCGAGCTGGAGGGTTCGTCTGGTAAAGAAGAGAGTCTAGAGTTATTCGAGGCGCTCGAGGATGGTATCTTGTCCGATCTGGATGCATTCCCATCAATCAGCAGCGATGCCTATCAGCATGGCGTTAGCGCTGGGGTAGTCCTGGACACCGAACAGTACATCGAAAAATACGGTATGAATGTGGTTGGTGTAACAGCTGAATTTTTGTATGAAGCTTTATCGTTGGATGGTAGCACCAAGAATGTTCGCCTTCAAGAGATCGTTAGGGGTTGGAAGTCTGAGGGTCAGTTGTTGGTAAAAAATAAGCAGGCACGCTTGCAGGAGCCTATAAAGCCTAATCTTAGCTCGAAAGAGGTCAAGCGCTTCTATATCTTCAAGATTGATGGTCTTGGTCTTGTGTAGTCTCGTGGAGGGGTACAATGGCAGTATCTAATAAATCGTGGAGTTTAAGGTACGGCATCGAACATCCAACTTCATTAATTAGTTATATAGGCGGTAAATCTGCCCTAATTCCAAACATAATTCCTATCATCCAATTCTGCCAAGTTGCGTATGGCCTACAGAGTTTCTACGAACTATGCGGTGGGGGTGCGAGGATGCTCTTAAATCTCCCGCCTAATCTATTTCCACATCGAGTATACAATGATATGGACAGGGGCTTATGTAACTTGTTTGCTTGTCTTGGTGATAGACAATATTTATATGATCTTATGGCATTGCTAGAGGACTTGGGGGTTGGCGAGGATGTTTTTCTTCGTGCCAAATCTGCTAGAGAGTTTGAGTCTCGTATGTTGGCGCAGGGACGCACTGAATGCGAGTTAGACATGGTGACCTCAGCGGCATACATGTTCATCGTTGCAATGCAGTCAAGGGCAGCTGATTGCTCGACATTTGATTCCAGCAGGGTATCAATTCGAAGTAGGCTCAGTGCTTACTTTAAACGAGTTCGTCAACTCCATCAGTTCTATTCCACTTTATGTGATGTAGAGGTGACTCATGGTAGCTGTCTTGAATGGCTGGATGTACTCAGGGGGCGAGATGATGTATTTATATACCTCGATCCGCCATATGCACCCGAATCTATGAAGTTGACTGATCATTATGGGGATCGTTCTTGGTCTAGTATCGATCATGACCTCCTAGTTAATAAGTTATTAGCATCGAATGCGAAAGTGGCTCTCTCAGGATATGACAATGAGTACTACGCTCGGCTTGTTGAAGCTGGCTGGCGGAAACTGTTTTTAAAGACGGTATTCGTTTCCTCGAGCGCCAAGATTGGGCGCTATAATAATGAGTATCTATGGGTAAATTTTGAAGTCTCCGAATCTCTACTAAGTCAGGTTTGTGAAATTGATTATAGTATTTCTTAGTCCTTGAACTGGTTTTAGAACTGCTGAGAATAGTTACATAGACTGGAGTTGCTGGCTCTAGAGCCAGTATAGGTGGCTCCAGTGCCACCTAAAACCTTCAATACCACCAGAACCACTAAGTTGTGCTTTTTGCGATGTCATATGCGGGGGGCACATTTTTCATTTTCTTCTGCAGTTAGGTTGAACTTACGCATATTACGGATGATACATAATATAGTCTCAAGGCAAGGATTACTCGATTCGGAAGTATTAAATTACGACAACATAATCTTGTAAGATCGGTTAGGTCACCTAAACTCGAGCAACTTGCTTTTCCCCCCACACTTATTCCACTTTCAATCCGCTCTCTTTAAGCTCCCATAAGTACAGTCCTACCGTAGCGCCTGCTATCAAATTCTAGATTTCGCTCGCCTAGCTTCATTGCAGGGAATAATTAAAGACACAGTTACTTCTCATGCACTCGCTATGGCAAGGCATTGGTAAATCCCAGAGTTAAGAAGCGTATTCTGATTGTTTAATGGTCTGCCTGAGATAGAAATGCAAAAAACAGTCGGTCAATGGGGCAGTCTGCACATCGTTTTCTGCTTGTATGCCTTGAGGGGTATCGCATAGAGTAGGACTTCATTTCTTCTGTTTGAGATTTTTATAATTTTGGATTTGATTACAGACCTCCTGTATAAGTGTGTGTCTAAGCACGTTTATTCGATATAGAGGAGGGTTTTTCAGTGCGTAAGATTAGAAGGGATTTCGACCGCAAGGTGTTAGTTCGGCAATTAGTAGCCACAGGGGTAGAGTTTCAATTGTGTGTTTTCCATGCGAAGGTTCGGGACAAGGGGCTTTTAATCTCTTGTTGTGGTTTAGTATTTTCGTATTTCTTAGAGTTCTACGAGGGCAAGTGGGATGCGGCTGGTAACTTCTATTTACGTTATCATGCTTCTGAGGATTGGGAGTTGGTTTATGATGGCTTTTGGTTCTATCCACACAACGGCTTGAGCAAGGAGAAGGGCAAGAACATTCGTTTCAAAGGAGAGTATCCTCCATTTGATCGTTCGCTGTCATTGGGTAGGCATGTGATCACGTTTGTTTGCTTCAATGAAGATGGTTTAGATGTTCTGCATACGCTGGGTAGAGATCGCACAGCCATGCTCCGTTGTTTAGACGAGAATCGAGGAAATTTCGCTTATGATAATTTCGAGGTGCAATGGTATAGAACTAAACCGGAAGCCCTCGCTCTTCGTTTAGAGTATCTCGCTCGGAAAAAGCACCGTCTTCGCCGCCGTTGATATCGATTCTAAATAATTTGAACGAGACAGTATGATTGCAGTTGAGGCAGTTCTGCACCCAGACTTTCTTTTTGTTATGAGGGGTATTGCATTACATGGAAACTTTTTATCGGCATGAGTTTTTACTACAGACGATTTTACTCTGAGTATAACTGCGGAAATTCTTTCAGGGTTTTAATTTCACGAGTTTCCTGCAGGGTGGAATGGCTGGTGGACACTGGCTTCTCCGCAAAATAAAAAAATATGAAGATAAAAGAGGGTGATTTATTCAGGGTTTTCTCGGTTTTTGGGTTTGGGTTTTTCAGGGTTTTCAGGGTTAGGTCGCATCATGGAGTGAGTTAGATCGTAGTGTTGTTTCTTCGGGTCTTTGATGTTCTTGGGGTAACAAAAGGGTTTGCTTTCTTGAAGGGGGTTTTGGCGATGTTGCTTAGTAAGGAATTGGTTGAGGAGGTCAAGGAGACCTCGGAACGGTTAGCAGCATTAGGATTGAATTCGGAAGATCTTGATAAGGAAAGGATCGATTTGCTAATCAGAATGGTCGACTACATGAAGAGCCTAGTCTGGTTGTCGAGAAGCAGCTCGAGAAAGAAGTGGGTAGACTTTCTTTCAAGCGGTTATTCCTACCGCAATACTGCTGAAATACATGGAGTTACCATCAAATCGCTGTATGATTCTATCGGGTACGCTGATAAACTACTAAAAAAACGAATCGGTAATGCCTTTGTACTGTTGCAGTCGGGTGACATCTCTGGTGCAGAACGTGAATTCGCTATCGGTACTGGTAGCTGCCCATCGGCAATCTTCGTTCGTGAAGTAGAGGATCGGTTTAAACCAGTCTTTAATGCTGGGGTAGACTTGAGCAATTGCGAGAAGGAACTGCGATTCCTGTCTCGCTTTACACGAAGACACTTCACAATGGTAATGGACTCGTTGGATAGGCAGAAGCTAGAGCATTTGCTGTACATCCTTCTAGAAAATGACCGTTGCTATATGACGGAACGTGGTTATTTCTTCCGTTGTCTAGAAGGTGAGTTAGAGCCTGCTGAGGCTTTAGTTCATTTGCATGATAATTACGTTTATGCCGCACCGAAACTGTCTGTTGATTAGCAGCAGTTGTAAATATACCAATGTTGAGGAGTGATCGTATGGTCGTCAAATTAAATTCACATCCATCTAGCTTCGCTTATAAAGGCGCAGAAGTGTTCATGCCTGGGGTATGCGTTGGTAATCAACTCCATGGTTATTTAATGGGTAAGGGGGTTGAACTTGATCGTATTTTCAAGTTTAACTGCCCACATCTGTATCCGCTGATTGCTTCTGAGGCTGTCAGTAGTTTGGGGTTGAATGGGTATCCTATTGATAGCTGGATCGCTAAATGGCAAGCAGTTTTCTTAGCGAAGGAGGGTATCCATTTGCCTGCTGGTTTTGTAAATGATCTTCGTGAATCTCTTGTTAGCTCTTATTTGTTATCATCCATTCTTTGTGTTGCAGAGGTGAAGTCGGGTGGGCAGTGGGAGTATCTTCTAGTTACCAAGAGTCCTGAGATTCTAATGGCACATGAGTCTAGGTTGACTCCTGCGACTCGGAGTAAGGGGTTTGATCGATTTACCCAACAGCTTTCGACTTCTTACAAGGAGTTGAGTAGCGGTTCTTATGCCACAGTTCGAATGTTTGCGGATGTGGATGGTATCGTTCTTAGCAAGAGGACTTTAGGGACAAGCAGTTCGAGGCACTTGTTTCCCTATTATGCGGTGAACCGCTTTGCTTTACGATTCAAAGACATTCTAAGCCGTCAAAAAGTGCGCTTAACCTATCGTGATGCAGAGGGTTTATGTCCTCCATTAGTAACGACTCTCAACACTACGGTTGTAGCTGCTTGGTTAGGTACGTCACCCTCGGAAGCTGAGTTAGCAAAATGGGCGGATTGGAGCAGCAGTGCTTCTATGGGGTATATGTCGCTTCCTGACCTTTCACAACGTGGTCAGTTTGTATCTGTGCCGATCCTTCACATTGAGAAGATTGAGCGTTGCTAGTGTTTTGTAAACATTGGTTTATGGGACTTATCTATCACATGCCCTTGTTGGGAGTCTGGGACTCCCGATAAGGGTGTTTTGCTGCAATGGGGACGTATAGGGGATTCCGCAAAACTATTGTTACAGGGAAGACTCCAAAGCCTTTCAAACTTGGACTTTTCGGCGGTATTTTCCTTCCCGATAATATGCCCAATTGCTGAGTCCCAATTCCCTGTCGTTGGGAATTCCATATAACCTGCACATTTCTCTATATCGGGGTATTGGGGAAGCATCTATTTTTATATTTATAGACTTCTTAATCGGGTCTATAAAATGGGGATGGAGTGTGGTTGGGATGAGTTCGAGAGTATGGGGATATGTTCGAATAAGTAAGGTAGACCAGAAGGTAGACCGCCAGATTGATCTTTTAATAAATGAGTATCGTATTCCGAAGGAGGACATTTTTGTAGATACAATCAGTGGCACAAAATTCGAGCGTCCTGCGTTGGATGAACTTCAAAAAGTATTGCGTGAAGGTGATACTGTCGTGGTGGAGTCGCTGAGTAGAGTCTCCAGATCATCGCAGGATTTACTGACTATCCTCGCTGAATGGGACAAATCGAATATAACCTTCATCTCCATTAAGGAGAATTTAGATTTTTCATCAACGACAGGAAAATTGATACTGGCGGTCATGGCAGCTCTCTCACAATTCGAAAGGGACACTCTGCGTGATCGTGTACGTGAAGGGATTGCTTCAGCCAGAGCTAGAGGCAAGATCGGAGGAAAGCCCCGCACGGATAGCAAGACTGTTGCGAAAGCGATTAAGTTATACGATTCGGGTACGCACTCAATCAAGGAAATTTGCGAAATCGCTTCCGTTTCAAAGTCAGTTTTATACAGGGAATTGAAGCTACGGCGTGAACGGTCACTGGTTAAGGGTGAAGATGCTCCCAAAAATGAGAGTTAACTTTCACGTCACTATCATTAATCCTGCGTCGATGACCTTATAAGCAATTTTGGAAGCTTTGTAAAATGGTCTATGCCTTGTTGCGTGTGCAAAGGTTTGTTTAACAGGTGGTATAGATTTTTTGTGAGGACAGATATGGAGAAGACGCTCATTCGTAGCGTTATAGCTCTTATCTGTCCTTTTTATTATGGTATCGACTCCATAGGTATGCATATCTGGCTGGGGTCGGTGAAGCAATAAACATTTGGCAGTCGGCTATGCAGCTGGTTTATAGCTATATCGGTTCTTCGTTAGCGGTTCCGCTAAATACTAATTGAGATGAGGTTATTTGTATGAAGGCTGCTTTGTACGTTTGTGTTTCGCCCAAACAAGATGATTGGAAAGAGTTGCTCGACCACCAGAAATTGCGATTGCGTGAGTATGCTTGTGAAACAGGTTCTGAGGTAGTGGAGGTCTACTATGATTTGTTGGGTGGCAAGGAGGGTCTAGAGGTGCTGGTTGAAGATGCTAAGATGGGCAAGTTTGCTGTTGTAGTGGCGATGAGTTTGGAACAATTGCTTAGGGGTACAGCATTTGCTCAAGAACTTCGCTTGGAACTAATGCTGGGCGACCTTCATCTCGTGACATTGGATGGTTTGGTCGACACTTTTAAAGGTGCCGAGTACTTAATTGGAATGTATGACTGGATATATGCACAGAACGACTGGCGTAACGTCTTTGAAGGATTGTATTAGAATTACAAGTTCGATGGACTATATATAGTTAATTATTTAATAACAAACACAACATATAGACGAATATAAACGAAATGATGAAAAAATTGACTCCCCTCGGAATCCATGTTAATACAACATTAAAAGGAATCTAAGTATATAATTACCAAAAAAGAGAGTGAGGATATAACATGACACAAAATAGCTTGCTTGCTATGAATAATGATCGTAAATGCTACACCGTTTCTGAACTTGCTGAGATCCTTCCTCTTGGTAGAAACTCGCTGTACAAGCTAGTAGGAAGAAGTGATTTTCCAAAGATCACAATCGGTCGCAAAATTCTAATTCCTGCTACAGAATTGGATAAATATATTCAAGACCATTTATACGCTGTAATTGACTAGCGGATAAGTAAAGGGGGCATGCATTTAATTGTGCCCCTATAAAAACACAATTAATGAGGAGAGAAGAATATGCCTGCAAGTATACAAGCGATTAAGGATAAGTTTAGGGTAACATTTGAGCATGGGAAGGATCACAATGGTAAACGTATTCGTACTTATGAAACGGTGGCAACAAAGCAAGAAGCAGATAAGCTGAAGACGGAATTTGAGTACAAGGAACAACGATATTTATTGTCCAGCTTTACTAAAATGAAGCTCTGCGAGCTTCTTGAACACTGGATGGATAATCATGTGAAGTATAACTGTGAAGTCACGACTGCATATGGATATCGGAATGTAATTTCTAAGCACTTGGTACCTTCAATTGGGAATATTGAGGTTCAACAACTACAGCCGCCAAACATTCAAGCTTATTACAAAGCATTAATGGATGAAAAAGGGTTATCTCCTAATACAGTTCACAGGCATCATGCCTTATTGCGAAAAGTTCTGGACTATGCTTTAAAGCAGCAATATGTATCTAGAAATGTGGCAGATGCAGTAGCCCCACCTAAAAAGAAGAAATTCACAGGAAAAACCTACACACAAGTACAATTAAGGGACTTGCTTAGTAAAGCTAAGGGTACAAAGCTTGAAATTCCTGTCTTCCTCGCTGGTTATTTGGGTTTAAGAAGGGAGGAAATAACAGGATTAAGATGGAATTATGTTGATTTTGATAATCAGCTTATTCATATTGAGGAGGTTAGAACCAGTGCAGGTAATGAGACCGTCATTAAGGCTCCAAAAACAGAAAAAAGTAGAAGAACATTGCATATGGTGGATGAATTACGTGATCTTCTAATTGCACATCGAGATAGTCAAAATGAGCGGAAGGATTTGCTGGGAGACCATTATAATTTATCGGGGTATGTTGTCGTTCGAAATAATGGAAATGCTGCACGAGTGAACACAGTAACAGAGCAATTTAAAGACTTTTTAGAAAAAAACAATTTACCTTCGATTCGATTACACGATCTACGGCATACTTTTTCAAGTATACTCTACTCAGAAGGTGTTGATCTAAAGGCGATATCGGAAGCATTGGGTCACTCTGACATTGGAACAACAAATAGGATTTATACGCATTTATTTGATAAAACACACAAAAGCACGGTTAGTGTCATGAGCAAGGCGTTAATGTAGTTTAGCAAAAGAGCAGTTGACCATATTGGTTTACTGCTTTTTTGCAATGGCTAAGATGAATCGTAAATAATTTTAGTAAATACGATTTTATGTTGAAGGAGATGAATGTAGCGAAACGAATGTATTAATTAGGTAATATAAGAAAGGAGAAACTAAATTGAATAAAACATATGTATTTATTGATTTGATGCCTGTCAATATAGTTAGTGAGGTAATTGAGATAGGATCAGAAATAGAGACTGATCTAGAACCAGTATATAGAGCTACTAAGAACGAAGTTAATTTATGCATGAAGGACTTCAACTGCCAGATAGAAAACGAGATTGGAAATAAAAAAAATGTTGGTAATTATGCTTGTTCTGTGAATCTTGGTGAACTAGGAAAAGAAAATTTGGCAGCTTTATTAGACAGTCTTGAGGGATTGAGAGTGCATAATCCATATGTAGCTGTTGGTAAATTAAAAACAGATACTGGTTTAATACAACGGGACTCAAAAGATCATATAAATTGGTGGATTTTTCGGGACAGCCGGAATGTTATTCATAGCGATTTCAATCATTACATGAGTGTAAAAGAATTCATAGAGGAGCGGGAAGAGGACCATGATTTCAAATGAAAATATAATGTTCCCAAAAGAAGAAAATATCATCGAAATATACGCAAATTATGACAAGCCCATATGCTTTTTATACCTTGATGAAGGGAAACAATACTTAACCACATTATATCAAATGGATGATACTTACGAGGATTGGCTTCTAATATCAGCTGATTCGATCGTATTAGAGATGCTAAAAAACACACGTTTATCACTTTACAGTTTCATTGCTAAATCAGAAACCATTAAAAAAGTTAGAACAAACCCCCTAGATCAAAACAAAGTGATTGAAACTAATGAAGTGGAGTTCTCGCACTTAAATAAAGAATACCTACCCAATATGGATTCGTATTTGAATGGGAGCCAATTATTTAATCTTAAGTATCACATTGATGGATATATTGTTGAAAATTTAATAAAGGATTATCTAAGTGCTCATGAGTTTCATGATAGTCTAATTAGGTTGGAAAATCAGTTTGTTGATCTAACGTTTGTCGATGCCAATAGTCGTACCTTAGTAGAAACGAAATACTATAAGTTCTCAAAAAATGTAGATTTACTCGCAATTATGCAGCACATAATGAGGCTAATTGAGCGATATAAACTTACGGATAATCTATCGACACGTTTAATTTATAATATAGTTCTTAAAAATCTTAATGAAAACCATGCAAACTTAATGTTGAGCATTGAGGCACTCAACAACAATTTATCTGATTTAGGAAGTATTGATATACGGACTTATGATGTTTACAAACTAATTGAACAGCGTTCGGAGAAGTTTAACTTTTCCAAGCGMAAAATAAACGACAGTGATCTTGAGCAAAAGTGCTAAGTTAATATCCAGATGCAGTGTATCCAGTTCATTGCAGTTCCCTCTATCACTTGTGAAAACTATCAGTAACATTAGTTAATCGACCTATGGGGCAGTTTGCCGTGGCAGTTG
Organism: Paenibacillus sp. 01T424; assembly: GCF_056398745.1. Lineage (NCBI taxonomy): Bacteria > Bacillati > Bacillota > Bacilli > Caryophanales > Paenibacillaceae > Paenibacillus > Paenibacillus sp. 01T424. The sequence continues at coordinate 59,457 of NZ_JBFTPZ010000046.1, forward strand.
CTCTGCAATAAGAGTTGGTATCCGAAGTACAGGACTAAGTAAAACGAAATAAAATATTCATATACCATGTCGTGATTCCTGTCCATTTGTGTAGACATGTCGTAGACAAGGCGACTTTAATAGGATAAAACGCTCTAAAATGAGATGGTACGAAATAAAAGATCAAATCGTCAGAAGCCTTGTGTTACGCGATATTTAGGGATAATATAAAACGAAATAAAATGTGTTGAACCATGGCGGACGCTTGTTCAAATCCCCTCGCCTCCACCAATACCATGAAGAAACCCGACCTCGTGAGGTCGGGTTTTTTGATTTTTTAGTCATGTTAAGAGCATGTCTTTTATTAAAATAACGGGCAGATTAGTTCAACAATATAACATAAAAAATGTTCGAAAACGGATATTTTTTAATTATTATGTAATAGAGAGTAAACAACACTAAATCGAAATTGAAAGGGTGTAGTGTTTTGAGACATAACATAACGGTTCTAGGTTTCATCCTACTCATTGTTTTGATTTTGAACGGCTGTACCGAAACCGTTACTGACACCGTGACAGAAGAGAAGATAAAGGTGATTGAGAAGACTGACCCTGCGTTAACGAAAACGAAGGTAAGAACGGACGGAATGGTTTCTGAAACGGATTACGGGTCTGCGCATCCGTTTAGCCTGAACAGCGAAGTAATGTCGGACATGAAATACTATGAGCGGAGTAAGGTTTCCCGCGGGGATATTGTGGTTTTTAAAAAAAAGAAAAATAAAAACCAAGACACTGATATTGCAAGAGTCGTGGGGCTTCCTGGTGAAACTGTAAGCATAAAGAAGGGCCAAGTCTACATTAACAATAAAAAATTGGAAGCTTTTTATGGCGATGATTCTTCATTCGACTAATGCCACCATGCTAATAATTGGGCTGTTTTTATTGCTTTAGCAATTGAAACATTGGATGCAGCGCTTGTATGCCCCGGTGAACGAAGATTTTTACAGTTTGATCATTCCTTTCCTCCACTCAAAGGCGGAATGCATGTGAACTTGAATAACAATGTATGGGGAACGAACTTCCCGGCTTGGTATGAAGAGGGCGCCTCTTCCGATTCAAACTGCATTTTAGATCATTGATATAGAAGATTTGAATATTTGTATGGTATTAGGCTTGCAAGATGGCCAACACGAACTTGCAAGCTTTTCTATGTTAACGTTAGTCGGTGACTTCCACTGTGAAATATGCTACACTCCGTTCAGCAATATATACATTTGTTGGGGCGGTGAGTAGATGTACTATCGTAAAGCAAATATGAATGATATTCATCAATTGGTT